>JAFGSX010000334.1 GCA_016934455.1 Deltaproteobacteria bacterium | reverse complement strand
GACGGTCCGCTACGACGAGGGGCTGGTCGGCAGGGGCGAGGAGTGCGTCGAGGACAGCCAGCCCGCCGCGGGCGATCCAGGGCCCGGGGATACCGGCGCCGAAGGCGAAGGGTCCGGGGAGACCGGCGACTGCAGCGAAGAAGACCCGGCCAACTGCGGTTGATGCGATCTGCCTCACCGCGATGCGAGTTGATCCAGGATTCGATTGAGCGCGGCGTTGGCCTCTTCGTACCGGTTTTCGAGCGCCAGCTCGAGCACCCGCCGGCGCTGGTCGTCGAACTCCTCGATCCGACCGGCCCGCTCGAGGATCCGCTGCAGCCTGACCATCTTGCGCTCGACCAGGGCTCGATCGATGACGGCGGCGGCGATCGCGGTCGCCAGTTGCTCGAGCTGCAGGCGCGCCGGTTCGGCCTGGCGCCCGCGCAGCGAGCGTTCGACCTGCAAAAACAGGGTGTCGACCTGCGGTGCGTCGCCCGGCCGCAGGCCGCGTTCGCGGAATCGAGCGAGCAGCGCGGTCAGCTCGCGCTGCAGCGTTGATATCGGGTCGCTGGACGCTCCGGCCTGGGAGGAGCCGCCGTCCGGAGCCCTCCTGATGATCGAGTGCTTGCCCGGACCGCGACCGTGACGGATCGGCGCGCGCGCGTCTGGCCAGACCGCATTGGCGGCGCTGTCCTCGGCGTCGGGAGCGGCGGCGTCGCGGCCGGTCGGCAGCACCACGTCGATGGTCCAGGTCTCGCTGCCATCGCGCGAGCCGCTGGCGGCGCTGGACGCGATCCCGCCATCCGCAACACCGCTCCAGGCCGGGGCGTTTGCATGCCACCAGCTCCACACCAGCGCGGCGATGGCAAGCGGCGCGGCCGCGGCCAGGGCGAGCTGCCACCACGGCCGGCCGGCCCTGGCGCGGTGCGGCGACGGGACTGCGAGCGAGATCGTGCTCGTTGGTTTTCCACCGGCGGGCACCGCCGGAGGCGCGGCCGCCAGGACCGCGTTCGAGTCAGCGCTGCGCAGGTCGACGAGAGAGGCCGGATCGAGCGTGCGCAGCTCCCCGGTCGCGCCGTCGTCCGGCGTCTCTCTCACCAGCCTGGCCAAGTCGTCCGCGGTCGGCGGTCGCGGCGACAGCGCGATCGTCTCGTCGAGCGCCGCGGCCAGCGCGCGCGCGCTGGCGAACCGCAGCTCGGGCGCCACCCGCAGCGCGCGCTCGACCACCTGCTCGAGTTGCGTCCCCGTCTCGGGGTTGAGCGGCCGGATCGGCCGCCAGCGCGGCAGCGATGCGCTCAACAACAGCTCGGCGTCGGTGTCGCCCTGCAGATAGCGCTGCCCGGTGAGCATCTCGAAGATCACCAGCCCGGAAGCGTAGACGTCGGTGGTGGGCGCCAGCGGCTCGCCGCGCGCCTGCTCGGGCGCCATGTATTGCAGCTTGCCCTTGATGTATCCTTGCTGCGTCTGCGGAGCGTCGGCCAGCGACTTGGCGATGCCGAGATCGCCCAGCTTCACGTCGCCGTGGCGCGACAGCAATATGTTGTGCGGATTTACGTCTCGGTGGATGACGTGCAACGGCTGGCCGCGGTCGTCGACCAGGTTGTGCAGGTAGTGCAGTCCCTGGCACAGCTCGCGGCCGATCCAGGCGGCCAGCTCGGGCGACAGCACCGTGTCTCGCTCCTGGTGCGAACGCAGCACCTGCGCCAGGCTGCGGCCCGGCACGTACTCGAGGCATATGAACAGCTCGCCGTCCACCTCTCCCAGCTCGAACACCTGCACCAGGTTGCGGTGGTCGAGCGCGCCCATCAGGCGCCCCTCGTGCAAGAACATCTCGC
Organism: Deltaproteobacteria bacterium; assembly: GCA_016934455.1. Classification (GTDB taxonomy): domain Bacteria; phylum Myxococcota; class JACRCW01; order JAFGSX01; family JAFGSX01; genus JAFGSX01. Next base: position 3,081 of record JAFGSX010000334.1, on the reverse strand, counting down.
GATAGTGCTGCTGCTCCCTGTACTCGGGCAGCATCCTCTTGATGGCGACGGTCTTGCGAAAGCCCGACGGGCCGCTGATGGCGGCCAGGAAAAGCTCGGCCATGCCGCCGACGCCGATGCGCTCGAGCAACTGGTAACGGCCAAAGGGCTTTGGCCCGGTCACGGCTTGACCAGCTTGTGCTTGGCCATCAACCGGTGAAAGGTCTGGCGCGGGATGTCGGCCAGCTTGGCCGCCTGCGCCACTACGCCGCGCGCGCGCTCGAGCACGGCGGTCAGATATTCGCGCTCGAAGCGGTCGTTGAGGAGCTGCCGCGCCCGGTGAAACGGAAGCTCCAGCAGGTCGCCGCTGCTGCCGACGTCGTGGCGCGCGGGCGCGTCGAGCGCGGTCGCCGGCTGGTCCGGGAAGACCAGCAGCCGCTCGACCACGTTGCGCAGCTCGCGCACGTTGCCCGGCCAGTCGTGGTTGAGCAGCATCGCCACCACGGCGTCGCTGATCACCTCGGCCGGGTCGAGCTCGGGCCGCATCTTCTGCACGAAGGCGCGCGCCAGCAGGCCGATGTCCTCGCGCCGCTCGCGCAGCGACGGCAGGCGCACCCGCAGCACCGACAGCCGGTAGAAGAGATCCTGGCGAAAGCGCCCGGCCGCCACCTCGCTCGCCAGGTCGCGGTTGGAGGCGGCGATCAGTCGCACGTCCACGGTGCGGTGCTGGTTTTCGCCCAGCCGCTTGATCTCGCGCTGCTCCAGCAGCCGCAGCAGCTTGGGCTGGATCTGCGGATCGAGCTCGCCGATCTCGTCGAGAAACGCAGTGCCCCCGGCCGCCGACTCGAGAGCGCCGATGCGCGCCTGGCTGGCGCCGGTGAAGGCGCCCTTGACGTGACCGAACAGCTCGCTCTCGACCAGGGTCGCCTGCATCGCGCCGCAGTCGACCACCGCGAACGGCCGGTCGCGGCGCCGCGAGCGCTCGTGCAGCGCGCGCGCCGCCAGGTCCTTGCCGGTGCCGGACTCGCCCTCGAGCAGCACCGTGGTGTCGCTATCGGCCGCCCGCTCGAGCAGCGCAAAGACCCGGCGCATGGGAACGCTGCGTCCGAGCAGCGGGCCAAACGCGGTGCTCTTGCTCAGCGGGAACTCCTCGTGGCCATCCAGCAGCACCAGCCGCAACCGCGACTGGCCCACCTCGATCTCCTCGTTGCCGGAGAGCGTCGCCTCGCCGATGCGCAGGCCCGCCACGCGCGTGCCGTTCTTGCTCTGCAGGTCGCGCAGCCGAAAACCGGCTGCGCCGGGTGTCAGCTCGAACTGCCGCCGCGACACCGCGGGATCCGAGAGCACGAGCTGGCAGCTTTCGGCGGTGCCCACGACGATGCCAGGGTGGCCGAGCTCGATCCGGGCCTCCTTGTCAGGGCCCTTGACCACGCGTAGCTCGGCGCGCCGGACCTGCAGCATTACCATCTGATCGGATCGGGTGATGACGCGGGTGACCGGCTCGGGTGAGGGGTGGTCGATTGGCACGTCTCAGCCCCGGACGTTTGGTGAGGACGAGCGCTAGCGGCAAACGTATGCACCGTTTTGGTCTTGCTCGCAACGCTGATCGGAGCTCGGGCAGACCTTGGGCGGCGTGCAGTCCAGAGCGCAGGTGCCGACGCGAGGCAGGCACTCGCCGTTGGTGCAGCGCTGCTCTTTCCCGGGGCAGCTCGCTGCGCCGCTGCAGTCGGGCGGCTCGCAGTAACCGGGGGTGCCGCTGCACTGGGATTGGGTGCCCAGCGGCGTGCAGTCCGAATTGTCCGTGCACGGCCAGGCCTGCTCGACCACGCAGGCCCCGTCGACCCAGGAGCTGTCATCGCGCAGCTCCTGGCATTCGGCATTATCGGCGGCGATCGCCGGCGACCACACCAGATCCTGGCCCAGGCAGCCGCTGGCCGCCACGCTGCAGGGCGCGGGCTCGAAACGGCCGGTCGTGCGGATGCAATAAGCGTCGATGCTCGCGACCTCGGGGCCGGGGATGATGCCGAGTGAAGCGCAGGAGGTCGTCACCTGGCACTGCTCGCCAAGGGCTACCTGTGAGATCGTGAGCTGGTGGCTGAACCCGGGTTTTCCGGAGGAGTCGACCAGCCGAGCTCCCGTCCGGTCGGTAATGGCCGATCCCAGCGTCAGCATAGGTCTGAAAAACGTGGCGCCGCAGGAGGTGGGAATGACGTCCCACTGCTCGGTGCCGAGGGCGCACGCACCACGTCGTCGTACCTCGACCGGGACATTCGTTTCGCTGTTGAACAGGTCGACTGCGATCAGCGCCACCTGGCCGACCAGCGTGTCCGGGTCGAGCGGGCGGGAGACGTGAAAGGAGACGGCTTCCACCACGTGGTGATCGGGAATCGCGGTCGGGGTGACGGCCACCACCCGCGGACGCAGGGCCAGCACCAGATCGAAAGGCACCTTCACATGGGCTACCCGGCCAGCGCTGAAGAGAGCGCGCGCTGCAATGCTGCCGCTGGCGATCAGAGAGCCACCGGCATCGAAGCCGCGGGCAGCGATCGCGATGCTGCGGTCGGCGTTGTTGCCGGCGTCGATCCGGATCAGAGGTAGATCGACGCGGCCCGCGACATCCACCTCGAGCAGCAGCTCGAGCGCGCCGTCGCCATCGGGATCGGCGATCTTGAAACCGGCCACCTCGCTGCCGGTGCCCTCGACCCCGGCAAAGCCGCCCTCGGCGTCGAGCAAGAGCTGCAGCGTGGCCAGCCGCGGCGCGATCGCCGCGGCCGGGGCGATCGCGGGATCGGGCGCCAGCTCGACGATGACGGCGGTCTCGGCACAGCAGGCAACTAGCGCCAGCCCCCAGAGGGCCGCTGCGGCGCGCGTCCAGGGGTGGCGAGCGAGCCGCGTCATGGCAATGACACCCGGTAGTCCCAGTCTCCGGTCGACGGGGGCTGTGCGTTGAGCGCGATCCAGATGGCGCCGACCGCGACCGAGGTCGCCAGCAAAACGCCGGCGCCGACCGCGAGCCAGAGCGCGCCATTCTGGTGCCAGGCGTGCTCGGCGGGCTGCGGGAGTTGACGCCGGCCGAGCGCCGCGAAGCTCTCGAGCACCATG
>JAFGSX010000333.1 GCA_016934455.1 Deltaproteobacteria bacterium | reverse complement strand
TCCTGTCGCCGGCTTTCCCCGTCTCGAGGGGCCTCGACGGGGGCCCCAGCCGGCGCCACCCCTCGCATCAGCGATCCGATACGGACCGAAAGGTCAGTAACCTGTAACCTGTAGCCTAACTTGCACGCCACTGCGCGATCTGCTTGGCCGCATTCATCCCATCGACGATGGCGTCCTCCATGGCGGCGTAGGTCCAGGCGCCGTAGCGGCCGGTGCTGATGACCCGCTGCTGTCGCAGGTACTCCAGGATCGTGCGCCGCGCCGGCGCCACGTCGGCGCCCTCGAGCACGTAGGCGACCGGGATGGTGCGCCGCCGGACGAACAGGACGTCGGAGGGCGAGCCGATCAGCCCCATCTGGCAGAGCTGCTCGACCACGCGCTGCTCGGCGTCGGCCAGCGGCAGCGCCTCGCCCTGGTGCGAGATCTCGACGTAGAAGCTGCGCGTGTCCGGCGGCGACATGGCCGGCTCGACCGCGGTGAAGCTGCCGACTCGGTAGAACGGCTTGTCCGGTTCGGGCACGTAGCTCCAGTGCGGCTGGTCGGGGTTGGCGCCGCGGGCCGCCACGTCGAAGTAGGTGACGGCGGTGTGGCGCAGGTGCGGCGCGGCGTCCCGCACCAGGTCGGGCAGCGACCGCAGCATCGCGAGCAGCCGGTTGAGCGGCGCGCTGCTGACCAGGTGCCGGAAGCGGTAGGCCACGCCCTCGCCGGTGGTCGCGATCCGCTGCTCGAGATCGATGCCGCTGATCGCGCGGTTGAGCTCGACCGGGCCGCGCAGCTCGGCGCGCAGCGCCTGCGGCAGGCGGGCGATGCCGCCGCGGCGGGGGTAGGCGAACTGCGCGTTGTAGCCGAGCCGCTGCTCGGCCTGGCCGAGGGCACCCAGGATGACGTCCTCGAGCGAGGGCACCGGCACGAATCGGTCGCACCAGCTAGCGTCCAGCTCGGTCGGGTGCACGGTCCAGATCTTCTGGTTGTAGGGGAACATGAAGTGGCGCGCGATGCCGTCGCCCAGCCGCTGCAGGATGAAGTCGGCAAAGGTGCGCGGCGGCGGCAGCGGTGGCGCCGGCTCCGCGCTCAGCCGGTCCCAGCAGCGGGCGCGCACGAAGCCCATCACGCACTCGGCCGCCACCTTTGGCGGCAAGCCGAAGGTGTTGGCCTGAAACGGGTACCGGGTGTAGCCGCCGTGCGAGTAGACGCGCGCGCGCCGGTCGCGCGCTACCATCTCGTCGCCGAGCAGGCGGTCGACCAGCGCCCTGACCTCGGCCGTGCGCAAATGCAGCCAGTGGCCGGTGATGTCGAAGTGGTGGCCCTGTTCGACGTGGGTGTGGGCCAGCCCGCCGACGTGGCCGGCGCGCTCGACCACGGCGTAGCCGTCGCCCAAGTGCAGCGCGGCGGAGAGGCCGGTCAGGCCGGCGCCGATGATCAGGGTGTCGACGTCGACGGTGGGCATGGATCTCCGCGGCGCCTGCGGGCGCGGACAGGATTGTACGGCGGCGGCGCGGCGGCGAAAAGCGGGATTACCGCTGCGGGACTACTGCTGAGCCTGCTCGCAGCTTGCAGTCACGGTGCCGGTCTGGGTGTTGTTGCCAAAGGCCGAATAGCCGCCGCACACGAACATGCGGCTGTAGGCGCGCTCGACCGAGAAGAAGGTGCGCGGCGTGAGGTTCGCCTTGCTGGTGCTCTGGTAGCTTCGATAGAGGTCGACCTCGACGTCGTACGGGTCGGGCTCGGGCAGCGGGCAGGCCTCGTTGGTCTGGCTGCGGGCGCCCGGAGGGCAGGTCGGGAAGCGCGCGATGTTGCCGCCGAGCTGGCCGTTCTTGGCCATGCCCGGCATGACGAACAGGTAATTGTAATAGAGCAGCCCCTCGAGGCCGAGGAAGGCCGAGTAGGAGCTGGTGTTGACGTCGTTGATGGTCCATCCCATCAGGTCGCCGTAGAGGTTGACAAACGAGGTCTCCCAGGTGGCGCGGCCCGCGCCGTCCTCGATCAGGGTCTCGGCGTTGCCGTTCCTGGCGTCCGAGCCGTAGAGCACGGTCACGAACACCGGCTCGTTGGCGTCGATCAGCACCTCGCTCGGATCGGGAGGTGCGGTGAAGCCGCCGCAGCAGAAGATGTCGGAGCCGTCGCAGTCCTCGTCGATGCCGTTCTCGCACATGCCGGCGGTCGGCCAGCACAGCTCCTCGATGCCGGGGTTGATGTTGCGGTTGGTGTCGTCGCAGTCGGTGCCGCCGCACTCGATCGAGTCGTAGCCGTCTCCATCGCGGTCGCGCTGCTCCGGGGTGGCGCAGGGGCCGGCGTCGCGCGGGTGGTAAGCGTCGGGTCGCCACTGGTCGGTGCCGGCCGCATCGGGTCGCCACCTGTCGGTGCCGGCCGTGTCGGGCCGCGCCAGATCGGTGCCGGTGCGATCGTAACCGCCGCCGTCGACCAGGCACTCCGGATCCTTGCCGTCGCAGTTCTGGTCGATGCCGTCGCCGCAGGGGTCGGGCGCGCCCGGGTGGATGGTCGGGTCGTCGTCGTTGCAGTCGGTGCCGCCGCATTCGATGCGGCGGTAGCCGTCGCCGTCTCGGTCGGGCACCGCGCACGGGTCGACGATGTCGGGCGGCACCGGGTTGCTGTGCGATCCGGCGTTTGTGATCAGGCCGAAGAAGGCGCGGCCGGTGTTGAGCAGCAGGTGGTCGCTGGTGCCGCTGACCACCTGGTACTCCCAGCCGAGCAGATCGCCGCCGCGGTAGGTGGGCGGCTGCGCGGGATCGGTCGTCAGCGCCACCTCGGTGCGCTCGGTGGTCTCCTCGTAGGTGCCGGCGCCAGTGCGATCGCTGCGACCCGCCACGACGTAGATGTAGCTGTGCCAGGCCGGTGCGCCGGAGCCGGGCGGGTTCCAGTCGGGCACGTCGAGCACGAACGCCTCGGCCCCCTCGCGCGGCAGGTTGAGGTCCATGTTGCTGGGAAGGGTGCTAAACAGGGTCAGGCTGCCGCGCGGCAGCGGCGCCGCGGCGTCCAGCGCCGGCGTGCCGGTGTCGACTGGATAGCCGGTGTCGGTAAACTGCAGCGCGGTGATGGCCGAGCCCGTGTTGAGCAGGTTGGCCAGGCCGCGCTCGTCGTTGCGCGCGGTGCGATAGAGCCGGTACTCGTCGGCGTCCGGCACCGCCTCCCAGCGCAGGTTGACGGCGTTTTGGCTGGTCTCGACCTCGGCCGCCACCTGATAGCCCGGCCGCGTCCAGAGCCAGCCGCCGCTGCCGTCCGGCACGTGGGCCGCCACCCGGTAGCCGTACAGCCCCGCGATCAAGGTACCGCCGGTGGCGCCCGCCGCGGTCAATCTCCCGGGAGCCGGCGCCAGCGGCCCGACGCCGGTGTCGGTGAAGTGCACGAACGAGCCGCTGGGATCGCCGGCGGAGGCGGCGATCAGACGAGACGACTGGGCGCGACCGTCGCTGGCGAGCGAGCGGTAGATCATGTAGAAGAGGGCGTCCGGATAGGCCTCGAACGAGAGCTGCACGCTGCCCTGCTGGTCGGTGCGCGCGATCAGCTCGCGCGAGGCCAACCCCTCGCCCTCGGACGTGACCGCGGCCACCCGATAGTACCAGGCGCCCGGCGGCAGCGAGCCGTTGGCGTCGAGGTAGCCGACGCCGGAGAATCCCGGGATCGACTCCATGCCCAGGATGCGAGCGCGCTCGACCGTGGCGTCGATCTTGGGCTGGCCGCTGTCGTCGACCGTGCCGCCGATGACAAAGATGAAGTTTTGCACCCGCACCACCTGGTGGTTCTTGCGCGCGGTCTTCAGATCGTTGGCCGTCCGCTCGCCCGGGCCGGCCGGGTCGGTCTGCATCAGATAGCCAAAGGCGCCCGGCAGGCCGAAGGGCGTGATGGCCGCCGCCTCGACGCTGGCCAGGTAGTCGCTGACGCCGCCGCTGCCCTCGCCGCCGACCACGTAGACATAGGCGTTTTGCAGATCGTCGAAGCCGAGCGCCGAGTCGTGGCGGGCGCGGCCGGTCTGCAGCACCCAGGGCGAGCCCGGTGACACGCTGGGGCAGGTGTTGCGGTCGAACTCGCGGTAGTTGCAGAACTCGCTCAGATGGCCCTGCGAGCTGGGGGTGACGACCATCGAGTAGTAAATGGCGAACTGGCCGTCGGGGTTGGTGACGCGAACCGCCACCACCGAGCCCTGCCCGATGCCGCAGCCCGGCGCCGCGCTCAGGTCGCGGAACAGATCGCTGGCGCTGTCCGGCGTCGTCGGCGCCGCCAGCTCGGGCAGCAGGCAGGGGATCGGCTCGCCGTCGATGACCGGGATCAGCAGCTCGACCACGGCGTCGTTGGGGTCGAAGTGGCTGCCGACGACGTGGAACTCGCCGTTGAGCTCGGTGCTCTGCGGCCGCTGCGGGGCGATGGAGTCGATCAGCGGCGGCGGATCGGTGGTGATCTCGAACAGGCCGCGCTGGCGCCGGACGAAGCTGGCACCGCCGTCGAGGTAGACCGTGGTGCTGACCATCCAGTAGGCGCCCTGGCCGTCGGGGTTCTGCAAGAACACGTTGTAGTATCCCGGCGGCATGGCCTGCGATTCCGAGGGCACCACCGCCGACACCTGGGTATCGGACAGGTAACTGACGTCGGCCGCGTGGTAGATGCGGTTGGGGTGGTTGACGTCGATCCACATCACGTCGGGCACGGCCGCGAAGTTGGAGCCCAGGACCGAGACCGCGCGATCCGACAGCACGCCGTCGGTGCGCGAGCCGGCGTAGGCCGAGGTCGGAGTGACGTCGTCGACCACCGGCGGCGGGACCACCGTGACGATGTACGGCACGGGCGCGTCGTCGCTGAGCGGGTCGGGCGAGCCGGCCGGGTTGGTCACCGTCACCGTGTAGGGGCCGGGCGGCCGGTCGGTGATCGGATCGAGCGCCGGGAACAGGACCTGGATCGCGGTGCCGGTCGCGTTGACCATGCCATCGACAATGACCTCGGTGCCCCCGGTCTGCGCGGCGATGGTCGGATCCTGATGGACAAAGCGGACCTCGGCGCCGTCGCGGATCCCGGTGCCCACCAGCGTGACCACGACGTCGAGGCCGCGGTAGCCGGCGGTCGGCATCATGTCCGTGATGTCGAGCAGGAGCGGCGCTGCGTCGTTGGTCCCCAGATCGAGGCCTATGGTATCGATGCCATACCAGTCGCGGCTGCCGCCATCGAGGCCGGTGGCGTCGCGCGGGGGCAGGTCGTAGCCGTACAGGTCGCGCCCCGTCAGGTCGACGCCGGTCCAGTCGAAGCCCTGCTGGTCGGCCGCGACAGCGTCGGTCGGCCCGCTGTCGGCGACCACGCCGGTGTCGGCGCCCGGGACGACCTCATCTTCGCAGCCAGCGCAGTTGCAGGCGCCGCCTCCCGCGATTGAACCCAGGCCGACGAGCAATGCGATATTGCGAATCTTCATGGATCACCCCGCTTGCATGATAGCAGTAGATGGGGAGCGATCGTATCGCGCGCGAGCCTCGATCGCAACCTTGCCCGGGCCACCTTGCCCGGGCCGCAGACTTGATCCGTAGTCGGCACTCGGTCGTCGGTATTCGGGATTTCGATCGACGGCTTTCTCGCCGACCAGCTCAGGCGCGCTGCCACCAGCGTCCCCCGCAACTTCGCCGAGGGCTGCGGCAAGCTCACTCTTCTCGATGATCCGCGGAATCCACCGCGAATTGACTCGACTCGGGTGCATGGCACTGGTGATCAAGTCCGGGGATGACCGTGACGGCTCTCGCGACGACATCGCCGCTGTGATATCCAGGCTGCGACAACTCGCGACGGACGACCATGGAACGCAAGATCGCGCACGCCCTGACCCAGCTCGGTTTTACCGCCACCGACGCCAAGCTCTACGTGGCGCTGCTCAAGCAGCACCCGGCCACCGGCTACGAGCTGGCGAGCCGCGCCGGCGTGCCGCGCTCGGCCATCTACAATGTGCTGAGCCGGCTGCGCGACCAGGGGCTGGTCAACGCGGTGCAGGACAAGCCGGCCCGCTACGCGCCGCTGCCGCCGGCGCGCCTGTTCGAGCTGCTGCAGGCCCGCTTCACCAGCAACCTCGACGAGCTGCAGGCCGCGATCGGCCGCCTGGCGGTGACCGCGCCCGAGGTGACGCTGTGGTCGATCAAGGGATACCGCACCATGCTCGACCAGGCCAAGGCGCTGATCGCGGGCAGCCAACAGAGCGTGGTCGCCTCGCTCTGGCGGCGCGAGGCCAAGCTGCTGTCGCCGGCGCTGCGCGTGGTCGGCAACAGCGGCCGCCGGGTCGTGCTGTTCTCGTTCAATCCGCTGCCGGAGCTGCCCGGCGTTTGTTTCAGCTATGACATCCCCGAGGTCGAGCTAGAGCGCTACTGGCGCCACAAGATCATCCTGATCGCCGACCACGCGCGGCTGCTGGTCGGCAACGCCGACGAATCCGAGGAGACCCGCGCCATCGTCACCGACGAGTCGGCGCTGGTCGAGATGGCGCTCTCCAACCTGGTGCTCGACATCACGCTGTTCGGGCAGCGCATGGGCGTTGCCACCGGCGACGTGGTGGCCGGCCTCAGCTCGCACCTGGCGCCGGTCGAGGAGCTGGTCGCCAGGACGCTGCGCGAGACGGAGGGGTGATCGGCGCGAGCGGGCACCGCCATCGCCGAGGGATCGTGAGCTGTCGAGATGCTGCCTTCATTCGAGTTGTTCGGCGCGACCATCCCGCTCTACGGCCTGTCGGTCGCGGTCGCGGTGGTCGTCGGCTACAACCTGGCGTCGTGGCTCGGCCGCCGGCTGCTGCTACGGCAAGCCGACCGCCAGCGCGATCGGAATGCGCTTTCCCTCGTCTTCGGTCGCCTATCAGACGCTAAAGCAGACCCATCCGTCGCTGATCGTCGGCGACCACACGGTGGCGCTGATACCGACCCAGCTCATCGAGGCGCTGTTCGAGCTGGGGCTGGCCGGAATCTTCATCGCCATGTTGCTGCGCCGGGCCCGGCCGGGCCTGGTGTGCGGCTGCTACGCTGTCTGCTACGCGTCGTTCCGCTTTGCCGTCGAGTACTTCAGGTTCGACCCGGAGCGCGGTTACGTCATCGCCGGTGTGCTGTCGACCAGCCAGTTCCTCTCGATCGGGCTGTTCGGCGGCGGGGTCTGGATCCTGTGGCGCGCGTTTCGCGTCAGCGACCGCGCCGCCGCCACGCGATCCAGCACAGCGCGCTGAACAGAGCTGGCGCGGCGCCACCCGCGCCGCGGGTGGTCGCGCAGGAGCAACCGGCCGCGGTCTCGGAATGGGTGCTGCCGGCGTCGGCGGTCGACGCCGCGGTGTCGGCCGGCGCGACATCGGCGGCGAGCGCGTCGGGTTCTCGGGCGCTGTCGGCCCGGGCCGCGTCCGTCCCTCCGGCGTCGGCGGGGCTGGCGTCGTCGCATCCGGCGTCGCGCAGGTTGCCGTCCGGCGGCTGGCGATCGGCGCTGGCGGCGTCGGGGGCGATCGCCGCGTCGACCGCGATGCCCGCGTCAACTGCGGTGCCCGCGTCGGCCGCCGGTCCCAGCGGGGTGAGGCGGATCGCATCGAACACCAGTTGGACGCGGTCGGCGTACGGCTCACCGGTATTGTCGTCGAGCCGCACCCACTGATCGACGCCGGCCGCGAAATCGTAGTCGCCGACCAACGCCCATCCGGTGGCTGCGCTCTGGTCGACGCGGGCCTCGCCCTCGGCACCGGCGTGGCGCGTCAGGTAGCGGGCCTGCTGCGATCCGTTGTAGGGCGAGGTCATCCAGGCCTCGACCCGATAGCGCCCGCCCTGTGCGAACTCGAGGTGCCAGACCCCGAAGTTGTCGACGCGGCTGCTGTCGGTGGCGTGGGTCCACAGCAGGGTGTCGCCGTGGCCCGCGCCGGTGACCGCGTACCAGTACGCCGCATTGCCGCCCCTGGTGAAGCAGACCTCGCTCTCGTCGACGATCCTGCCGGCGGCCGGCACCTCCTCGCACGGGCAGTCCTCGGGACAGGTCAGGTGGGTCTCGGTGCCGTTGCAGTGGCCGTCGCCGCACTCGATGGTGCCGGCTGCCAGCGCGGTCAACGCGGCGATGTCTCCGTTGAACAGGTCGAGATCGGCGCCGGCATTGATGCCGGGAATGGTGCCGTGGTCGCCGGTTTGCCAGAAAGTCCAGGGATTTGTGTCGTCCCAGGGCGGCGGCAGCGTCGGGCAGGTGTCGGCGGTGTAGAGCGCGATCCACAGCGGATGGTCGGCGAAGTCGTTGCACCGGATCTGGTCCCGCCAGATCGACAGCCCGGTGTAGATGATCGTGTCGCGACCGGTGAAGGCCTCGACCCGGTCGATCCACTGATGCATGCGCTGCACGACCGCGCTCGGTTCGAGCCCCTCCAGGGTCTCGACGTCGATGGTCGGCGCCAGATCGCCGGGCCCGAACGGCTCCAGCGCGTGGGTCGTGTCGAACGGCGTGTCGTAGGGCGGGCTGGGATGGTGGTCGACGTGCGACGTCGCCGTGAGGTGCTCGATCATGATATCGGCTTGGGCGATCGGATCCTGGCTTGGCCGGAAGTACTGGTAAGCGCCGCGGATGATCCCGACCCGGTAGGCCTCGCTCCAGTTGTGTCCGAACTCGTAGTCGTCGTACTGCGTGCCGTCTCCGACGCGGACGATGGCGAACTGGATGCCGGCCGCCTTTACCTGGTCCCAGTCGATGAGCCCCTCGTGGTGCGAGACGTCCGTGCCGTCGAGCGTGCTGCCGCTGGCGCACACCCGCTGCTCGGCCTGCTCGAGGTCGACGATCGGACCCACCTCCAGCGCTGCCGGCTCGCCGCCGCAGCCGGCTGCCAGCAGCAGCGCGCCGAGCTTGACCGCGCCCCGGCTCATGGGTGCTCGCTCCATGGTATCTCCTGTCCTGACCAGCAGGCGTCAGCGGCGACGGCCTCGGGGCGGCACGTCGTCCTCGTCCTCGTCCTCGGCCCAGGCCGCGTCGTCGCGCCAGCCGGCGACGTTGGTGACCGGCGTGCGCTCGAACTCGTCGGGATCGAGCTCGCGGGTCACCAACGCGGCTTCCTCGTGCGCGGCCTCCTCCTCCTCGTCCGGCGCAACCGCGGCCTCGGCCGCGCTGATGTCAAACTCGTTCCACTTCTCCTCGTCCTCGTCGTCCTCGATCGGGATCTCGACCGCGGCCAGTTTGGCCAGCCCGAGCGACTCCAGCAGTTGCTGCAGGCGCGGGATCCAGATCTCCTCCAGCTCGATTTCGGTGCGCGCCTTGGTCGCGATCATGATCAACGTCTCGTCGCGGGGCAGGTCGAGCGTCGCCTCGACCTCGCCCAGGTCGCGCTGCTCGATCAGTTCCTCGAGGCGAGCGAGCGCGTGCTCGCGCCGCCGCGCCTCGCCGCTCGACAGCCGCACCATGAGATATTGTTCGCCGATGGCCGCCTCCTCCGCGCGCTGGCCGCGCGCCCGCAGCATGCTGCAGATGTCAGCCGTTGTCCACGTAGTCCGAGATGCAGATCGGCACCAGCCGGCCCTGCTTGTGGCAGGCATCGGGACAGCACGCGCAGTGGATCACCCGGCCGTCGGCGGCGACCTGGGCCGGGCACTGGAAGAGCAGGCGCTTGGTCAGCAGCGGCCGGCCGCGCTGTCGGCGAACGAAGCGCAGGTTGCCGCGGGCGTCGCCGCCGCTCAGCGCGTTGAACATCAGCTCGCCGACCAGCGCCGCCCGGTTTTGCCGTAGATACATCGGGTAGCGGCCGGAGAGCCGGCGCTGGGCAGCGATGTAGAACGCCTCGAAGCCGCTCGGCGCCAGACAGTGGCAGGCGATGGTGCCGTCCGGCTGCCGGGCCACCGCGACGTGGTAGGAGAGCCAGCGCGGGTCGTTGGCATCGAGGTTGCTGCCGATGATGCCAAAGGGCGTGAGGCCGAGACGCTCCTCGAGCAGCGCCGCCAACTGGTGATTGGTCAGCGTGTCGACGCGTTCGGCGCCGGCGTCCGGCCGCACCCGCGCCCGCATGCCGCTGTAGATGTCGCCCTCGATGCGCTCGATGTCGTCGAGGTGGCGAAACAGCGTCACCAGCAGGTAGTGGACGTGCGGCGACTCGAGCACGAAGCGGACCGCGGTCAGCGCGTCCTCGAGCCGGTCGCGGTAGAGCGTGACGGCCAGCCCGACGTCGAGCCCGTGCGCCGCCACGCGCTCGGTGCTGGCGCTCCACAGCGCCCGCAGTTGCTCGGCCGTCGGATCGTCTGCCAGATCGGGCCGGCGCTGACCGCCGTCGATGTGCAGATACAGGATGTCGAGGCCGGCCTCGACCAGCGGTCGCAGCCAGTCGTCGTCGAGCTTAAGGCCGTTGGTCAGCAGCTCGACCGCCACCCGGCGCGACTTGACCAGCCGCACGATGGCGGGCAGATCGGGGTGCAGCCGCGGCTCGCCGCCCAGGATCGTCAGCGAGGCCAGCCGCCGCCGCTCGAGCAGAGCGTCGAGATCGCGCTCGACGGCGGCCAGATCCCGGATCTCGGGCGCGCTGGCGTTGATGCAGCCGCGGCAACTGATATTGCAGCCGCGGATCACGTCGAGAACGGCGTGAGGCACGTTGACGCCTTGCCAGGGCAGTTGCCACAAACGACCGACGTCTAGCATGGTGTCGCCCCCGGCTCCCGGGCCGCCAGGCGGCCCGGCAAGCGCAGCAGCCCGCCCGCTCGCGCGAACACCGCGGCGGGCACTCCTAGATCCTGCATCAGCGCGCAGGCGCGGTCGAGCGGATTGGCGATCGCGCTCAGCAGGCGCGCCCGCTGCCAGCCGATCGCGGGCGCGTACCAGGTGGGCAGCACCAGCGCCGGGAAGTCCGAGCCGTACACCGCCTTGGCGCACAGATCGCGATCGGCCAGGATGGTGCGCAGCGGGCCACCGTGCAGCGGCAGCCCGAACGCGCCCAGATCGCCGTAGCAGCGTTCGTGCTCGAGCGCCAGCCGCTGCCAGGCCGAGAACTGGCTGCGCTCGTACAGGAACAGCCGGGTGCCGCAGTGCGCGGCGATGACGGTGACGCCGCGCTCCAGGGCCAGCCGCAGCCGCCGCGGGTGGTTGAGGTCGTTGCTCAGCACCGACAGGGTGTGCTCGATGCCGGTGTGGCTCAGCAGCGGCAGCCCCAGCGCGACCAGCCGCTCGTAGAAGGGGAGACAGCGCTCGTCGTCGGGCGCGATGTTCTGCGCCGACGGGATCCACTTGACCAGGCAGGCGCCCAGCGCCGCCACTCGATCCAGCTCGGTCAGCGCGTCCGGCCGGTAGGGGTGCACGCTGGCGCCGAACAGCAACCGGGGATGGCGGCGGCAGAGCGCGGCCACCTCGTCGTTGGGCACGTGAAGCAGGGTGCGCTCGCGGTCGGCCACGCCGTCCGCGCCGCAAAAGGAGTCGATGGCGAGCACCACCGCGCGATCGACGCGGCTGGCCGCGACCTGCTCCGCCACCCACGCTGCCGCCGACCCGCCGCCGAGGCGCCGGTCGGCGGTTCGCAGCAGCGCCCGCAGCACACGTCCCTGTCTCGCCAGGGGCGCAATGGAGCTCGCGGCGTCAAGAGGCCGCTCGGGCAGGGTGTGAACGTGGATATCGTAGATCATGCGGTACCGGGGCCCTCTGCGATGGGCGTCGCCGGCGGAGAGGCCGGCGCGCGCGGCTCGCGCACGCGCTTGCCGTCCCGCCAGCGGGAAAACGGCGGCGACAGGGTGAAAGCGCGCGGCGCGTCGTCGTCGGCGATCTCGCTGCCCGCGGCAAAGGCGGAAAAGCCGCCCACCAGCGCGCGGTGGCCGACGCGGATCGGCGCGATCATGAACTCGAGGTCCCCCTGCGCGTTGCGCGCCACCAGGTGCGGGCTGAGGGTGACGCTGGCGCCGAAGATGACGTCGTCGCCGAGGTCGAGAAAGGAGCGGTCGAGCACCAGCGTGCCGGGTGCCCAGTAGGTCAGCCGGCCGATGCGCGAGCCCCACAGCCGCAGCCACATGCTGTACAGCGCCGGCACCAGCCGCAGCACCTCGTCGAGCGCCGGAAAGCGGCAGAAGACGGTTTGCAGCATCAGCAGCAGCCACCAGGTGGCGTAGGCGCGCGACCCCACCGCGTGGCGCTGGCCGCGGATCGGCGCCAGCGCCAGCACCAGCCGCGCCAGCAGCGGCGGCGCCAGGTAGAGCGCGGCCGCGCTCGCCAGCAGCCGGTACGGCCAGGCCGCCCAGGGCCAGAGCGCGATGGCGAGGACGGTCGCGACGTGCAGCAGCGGCAGGTAGCTGAGCAGCATGATGCCGACGCGCTGCGCCGCGGTGAGCTGATGCGCGCTGAGGCCGCGCGTTCCGGGGGGACGCGTCTCGGTCGTCGCTGGTTCGGTCATGTCCGGTCGCTCTCTCGGTTGGTCGTGCCAGCGATTGTGGAGCCCGGTCCGCGGACGGTCAAGACGCCGAAAATGGCCGCCGGGTGCGCTCTGTGGTATGCCAAGTTGCGGAACGAGGGCGGTGGGGAGACGGCTTGGCCAGGCCAGATCGCGAGC
>JAFGSX010000332.1 GCA_016934455.1 Deltaproteobacteria bacterium | reverse complement strand
CGGGTTGTTTGGCGAGCGCTCTGGCCGCGATCGCGTCGAGGTCGTGCGGCACGCGCGCGTTGTGGGCCGAGGGTGGCCCGGGCGTGCGATTGAGGATCTGCATGATCAGCTCGCCCTCGTGGTTCGCTCGAAAGAGCGGTCTCAGGGCCAACGTCTCCCAGAGCACGACGCCCGCACCGTAGATGTCCGACCGCGCGTCGGCGCGGTCGCCCGCGATCACCTCGGGCGCCAGATACGAGAGCTTGCCCAGCACCCGCTTCGCCTGGGAGCTGTCGACGCAGTGGGCGACGCCAAAATCGCCGAGCTTCACGTCGCCCTCGAACGAGATGAAGATGTTGGACGGCGTGACGTCGCGGTGCACCAGGTTGAGCGGCCCGTGGGGCCCGGACGCGTTGTGGGCATAGCCGAGGCCCTTGAGCATCTCGGCGATGCAGTGGACGGAGAACTCGATCGGCAGATCGGCGTTCTTTTCCCGGGCGCGGCCCAGCACCCGCAGCAGGTCCTTGCCGTGCACGTACTCCATCGCGATAAAGGGCTGGCCGGCGTGCTCCTCCAGGCTGAAGATCTGCACGATGTTGGCGTGCTGCAACTGTACGGTGAGCTTCGCCTCCTGGATGAACATCTGCACGTAATGCGGATCGGGCGCGTACTGCGGCAGCAGGCGCTTGACCACGACGATCTTCTGAAAGCCCTTGCTGCGCACGGTTCGCGCCAGATAGACCTCGGCCATGCCGCCGACGCCGAGCGGCTTGAGCAGCTCGTATTCGCCGAACCAGTGGGGCTTGAAATTGGCTCTCTGGTCTGACACCCGCAGATCCCTGTCTAGTGAGCGATCGAGAACAGCCGGATGGCTGCCCAGCGCGTGCTGTCGGCATCGCACCCGGCGGGCCAGACCGCGCTCGCCCGCCGCGGCGCGGCTCCGCCGTCGAGATAGGCGTGCAGGCACAGGCGCACGATGTCGCCCTTGCCCAGCGGGTCAGCGCTGAGCGCCGTGGTATCGACTGTGAGCTGCGTGTGCCAGGGATCGCTGCCTTCGCAGGCGGCGCTGATCCCGGCGGTCGAGCCTGACGAGAGCGCGCCGTTGCGGCCTATCGCGGCGCGCACCAGCGGCGCATCCGGCACTTCGGCGAGCAGCATCACGGCGATGGTGTCGATCGCGTTGAGCGCAGGCACGTCGATGGGATCGCCTGCATCGACGCTGGCGTCGGCGACCGTGACGCTCAGGTGCAGCTCGCCGCTAGGCCCGGTAAACCGCGCCGCCACTTCTATCAGCTTGTCGTCGACCGCGAGCGGCGCCTCGAAGTCGGCATCGCCGTCACGGATGAAGTCGATATCGTCGTCGACCGCATCCAGCAGCGCCGGCAACAGCAGCAGGCGACCGCTGCCGGCGCCCGGCCAGGACCCGATCTCGTTGCCGCCGGCGTCGCGCGCGACAATACGCAGGCCCTGCGGGCCCGGTCGCAGGTCGGTCCGCAGGTCGATCAACAGGGCTTCGCCGTCCACCACCGGGGTAGCGTGGACGACCGTCGTGCTCACATCCAGCGTCCACTCGAGCAGCGCCGGCCCGTCGGTCCGCGCGTGCAGCCGTATACCCGAGACGTCCCAGTCGCAATCGATCAGGGCCGCGCCGGCAGCCGTCTCCATCTCTGCCGACGGCACGGTCCAGCGCATGGCGTCGGCCATCGGCAGCGCAAAGCAGAGAGCGGAATCGGAGCGGGCGAGGTAGAGCGAACGGTAGCCGCGTCCCTCCCCGCCGAGTCCGAGTGAGCGCGTGGCGCCAAACTGCCCGTCGCCGCGCGCGTAGAAGCGTTCCGAGGCCGTCGCCTCGACCTCGGACGTCCGGCTGGCCTGGCCCGCGCCCCAGGAGCAGGAGGCGGTGGCGTCGAGCTGGATCTCGAGATCGCCGACGACAAACGAGGTCGGCGCGCTGCCGCTGGTCTGGTCGATCGGCCAGGCGCCGACATCGACCGCGCGCCTTTCGACCGGGGCCGGGCAGGCAACCGCGGCCAGGGCGAGCGGCCATGCGGCCAGCCACGCCAGACGCTGGCTGGCGCGAGGTCGGCGCTGCAATCCGGCTCCTGTCGCCATCGAGATCATTCTAATCCTGGTCGTCCTTTTTGCGAACTCCCGGCGGCAGCGGATCGACCACCTCGGCGAGCTGCCAGACCATCGCCGCTGCGGCCGCGGCCTGCAGGGCCAGGTCGAGGCGATCGACCTTTTCAAAGGTGTCGGCGGCGCTGTGATGGATGTCGAAATAGTGGTCGGCCTCGGCCTCGAGCTCGAGCCCGGCGACGCCGGCGCGGGTGAGCGGGATCAGGTCGACACCGGCGAATCCGGGTTCGACTCTCTCCGCGCCGAGGACGCGCAGGGGGTGCGCCAGCTCGCGCGCCCGGTCCAGGGTAGCCTCGCTGCCGTCGACCGACCAGCCGACCGGCCTTCCCGCTCCGCGGTCGAGCTCGATCGCCGCCACGTGATGTTCAGCGCCGTGGCGCCGGAAGTAGTCGTGGGCGCCGCGCATGCCGTTCTCCTCGTTGGTGAACAGCACCAGGCGCACGGTCCGGCGCGGCCGCAGCGCCTGTTGCCGGAGCAGGCTGACCACCTCCATCGCGACCACCACGCCGGCGCCGTTGTCCTGCGCCCCCGGGCTGACGTCCCAGCTATCGAGGTGGGCGCCGATGAGGACGATCTCGTCGGGCCGCTCGCGGCCGCGCCACTCGGCGATGACGTTGGCCGAGCGCGCTTCCGGCAACTGGCGCGCGCCCAGCTCGAGCTTGACGCGGACCTGCTCGTCGCGGTCGAGCGCGCGCTGGATCAGCTCGGCGTCCTCGACCGAGATGCTGGCGGCCGGGATCTTCTTGACCTTGTCCTCGTACCAGAGGGTCCCGGTGTGCAGCGTCCGCAGACTGCGCGTCGTCAGCGACCGCACCAGCACCGCCACCGCGCCCAGCTTGGCAGCGGCCGAGGCGCCGTCCGAGCGGCAGTCGTACACCTTGTCGTAGGCCTCGAAGGGCGGCGCTGCGGGCGGCATGGCGCAGTTGAACAGCACGATCGCGCCGCGCGCCCGCTCGCGCAGCGCCGGCAGCTCGGCCATGCTGCGCACGCCGACCACCGGCGCTGTGATGCCGCCGGCCGGCGTCGCGACCGTGCCACCCAGGCCGAGCACCGGCAGCGGTTGCGGCAGCGGGTTCAGCAGGCGCGCGCTTTCGGTCCCGCGCACCCAGTGCGGAACCAGCACCGGATCGGTGCGCACCCGTTCGAGACCGTCGCGGCGAATCTCGGCCAGCGCCCACTGGACCGCCGCCTCGAGGTTGGGCGAGCCGGCGAGCCGGGCGCCGATGCGATCGCTCAGGTAGCGCAGACGCTCGTAGGCGCGATCGCTGGCGAGGGCGTTGCCGATCAGGATCGAGGTCGGCTCGACCGCCGTTGCGGCGGCGGGCGCGCCGGCGCCGGGGGCGGCCGGGTTCTGGATCGCGGCACAGGTCAGCAGCACGGCGATGGTCTGCATGCAGGCTAGGCTGGCACAGCCGCCGCATCGGGTCAAAGCCGCGTCCGACGCCCGACCGCCATCGCCGCCATCGCCGCTTGCTCTCGCCCGCGCTGCGGGTTAATGAGGCGCGAATGGTCGCGATCGCCTGCGCAATGTTGTGTTTGGTCGCCGATGCGGTTCCGGCGTTTGGCCCCTTTGCCACCGAGCGGCAACCGGTCGTCGGCCGGGTCGCCACCGTCCCGGGCCAGGGCTTCTGGGAGGCGGTGCCACCGGTGCACGGCGAGATCGCGCTGGCCGAGGCGCGCAAGACCTTTTCCCGCCACGCCGGCAGCGGCAACCCGCTTTTTCTGGCCTATCTGCTCTACCGCTACTTCATCTCGCCCCAGGACGGCCCGCGCTGCCAGCACTACCCGACCTGCGCGCAATATGGCGTGCTGGCGATGCGGAAGCACGGCATCCTGGGCATCGCGATGACCATCGATCGGCTGTGGCAGTCCGGTCAGCCGACCGCGGTGCGTCCTTATCCGGTGGTGCGGGTCCACGGCACGCCGCGCTTCTACGATCCGGTCGAGGCCTCTGACTTCTGGTTCACCGAGAAGAAGACCCCATGACGTTCGCGCCGCTGTCGATCGCTCTCGCGCTGGCGTTGCAGGCTGCCGACAGCTCATCGGCTGCGGCCACCTCGTCGGCTCCCGCCATTTCGTCGGTGGCGGCAAGCGCGCCGGTCCGGTCCGACTACACTGACGAGCTGGCTGAACACGCGCTGTCGTACGGTGACCACCTGTTCAATGACGGCGACTATTACCGAGCGATCGGCGAGTACCGTCGCTTTCTCTACCTGGCGCGGGGGTTGGGTCCGGATGCCCAGCGCGCGGCCATGGCAGTGGGCGAGGCCTATCTGCGCGGGCGGCAGTTCGAGGCCGCCGCCGCGCAGTTCGAGAGCGTCGCCAGCCGCAGCCAGGCCGGTGTGCTGCGCACGGTCGCGCTGCTCAACGCCGGTCGGGCACACCTGCTCGGCGACCGACCGCTGCTGGCCGCGGCGCGGCTGGCCGATGCGCGCGACGCCGCCGGCGCCGATCGCGCGCTGGCAGACGAGGCGATGTTCTTGCTCGGCTGGGCGCGCGCCGGTCAGAAGGACTGGGATGGCGCGCGCAGCGCTTTTGCCGGGGTCGCCGCTCACGGCGGCATGCGAGCCGCGTCGGCGGCCGACGCGGTGGCGCACCTGGACCAGCGCGCCGGCCTCGAGGAGAAGAATCCCCTGCTCGCCGGCGCCCTCTCGTGTCTGCCCGGCTTGGGCCACATGTACCTCGGCCAGTGGTCGGTCGGCGTGGCGGCTCTGATGTGGAATGCGCTGTTCATCGGTGCCACTGGCTACTCGCTCTATTCGCAGGAGTGGGGTGTGGCCGTGGTGCTCGGTGTGTTCGAGATGAGCTGGTTTGCCGGCACCATGTTCGGCGCGCTCAACGGCGCGTTCCGTCACAACCAGGACGTGGTCGCCAACTGGATGGACGATCTGGAGGGCGCGCTGGGCAGCGCGCGCGAGATCGGCCCGGTGCGCGAGGCGCCCGGTCGGCCTGGAGATCTCGAGCGCCTGGCGCCGCTGGCCGCATCGGGGCCGCTGCCGGTCGAGGAGTCCTAGCGTGCTGCTGGTCTGCGATATCGGCAACACCAACACGGTGTTTGGCGCCTACGAGGGGCGGCGGCTGGTCGATCACTGGCGAGTGTCGACGGAGCGCAAGCGTACGAGCGAGGAGTGGGCACTGCTCATCGTCGAGCTGATGCGCATGTCGGGCCTGGCGTCCGAGACGGTCGGCAGCGCGGCGCTGGCCAGCGTGGTGCCGCCGCTGACGCCGGTGGTGACGCGCGCCATCGAGCGCATCGCCCGCACCGCGCCGCTGGTGATCGGGCCGGGCGTCAAGACCGGTATGCCCATCCTGTACGAGAATCCCAAGGAGGTCGGCGCCGACCGCATCGTCAACGCAGTGGCCGGCTACGAGCGCCACCACCAGGCGCTGATCATCGTCGACCTCGGCACCGCGACCACCCTCGACTGCATCTCGGAGCGGGGCGAGTACCTGGGCGGCGCGATCGCGCCGGGCATCGCGATCTCGATGGACGCCCTGTTCCACCACGCGGCCAAGCTGCCGCGCGTCGATTTTGCGCAACCGCACAACGTCATCGCGCGCAACACCGTCGAGAGCATCCAGGCCGGCATCTTCTACGGTTACTCGGCGCTGGTCGACGGGCTGGTCGAGCGCATGCGCGACGAGATGCAGGTGCCGGTCCGGGTGATCGCGACCGGAGGTCTGGCGCCGCTGGTGGCCAAGGTCTCGCGCACCATTCAAGAGGTGGACGATTTGCTCACGCTCGACGGTCTGCGGATCCTGTTCGAGCGCAACGCGGCGGCATCATGAACGACGTTTCTCTCTCTGGCGCCGGCCGCGCCCAGTTTTCGGCCGCCGAGCTGCTGCCGCGCGTCGACGAGCAGGCGCGGGGCGTGGTGACGCGGTTGAGCCAGGCCGGCCACGAGGCCTACCTGGTCGGCGGCTGCGTGCGCGACCTGATCCTCGGCCGCACACCCAAGGACTTCGACGTCGCCACCAGCGCCCACCCGTCCGAGATCCGCATGCTGTTTCGCAACAGCCGCCTGATCGGGCGCCGGTTCCGGCTGGCGCATGTGTTCTTTCAGGGCGGCAAGATCGTCGAGACCGCGACCTTCAGGGCCAATCCGTTCGACGAAATGGAGGACCTGCCCGAGGATCTGCTGATCAGCCAGGACAACGTCTTCGGCAACGCCGAGCAGGATGCGCGTCGCCGCGACTTCACCATCAACGGCCTGTTCCTCGACCCGGTGGCGGGGCGGGTCGTCGACTACGTCGACGGTTTGCCCGACCTCGAGCGCCGCCTGGTCCGCACCATCGGCGATCCGGAGATCCGGCTGCGCGAGGATCCGGTGCGCATCCTGCGCGCCGCCAAGTTCGCCGCGCGACTCGGCTTCGAGATCGAGGAGCGGACGGCGGCGGCGATGCGCGCACACGCCGGCGAGCTCGCGCGCTGCGCCACGGCGCGGCTGGTCGAGGAGATCTACCGGCTGGTTCACTGCGGCGCGGCGCGGCGCGCGTTCGAGCTGCTGACCGGGCTGGAGGTGCTGCCGGCGCTGTTGCCCGAGGTGGCAGCGCTGCACGGCGACGCGGCGGTGGGTCTGCAGACCGCGGCGCTGCTGGGCGCCTACGACGACGCGCGCGCGCGCGGCTATCTCGGCAGCAACGCGCTGCCCTACGCGCTGCTGCTCTACCCGGCGCTGGTGGCGCGCGGGGCCGAAAACGGCTGGCTGGCCAAGACGGTCAAGCAGATAGGCGATCGCCTGCGCAGCCCCAAGCGCGATCGCGAGCGCGCGCTGCAGATGCTCGAGCTGTGCCGCGAGCTGGAGGCGCAGCCGCGGCAGGAGCGGGCGGCGCGCGCGCTGGTGCGCCGGACCGCCTTTGCCGAGTCGCTGGTGCTGTACGCGCTGTGGCTGCACGCGAGCGGGCAGTCCTTGTTCGCGGTGGGGGAGTGGAAGGCGATCGCGCGCTCGTTCGGTGTCGCCATCGAGGCGCTGCCCGGAGCGGACGAGGCCAAACGGCACGCCGGTCGGCGCCCGCGGCGCGGTGGCCGGCGGCCGGCCGGCGGCAGACCGCAATCGGGCAAGGACCGCGGCCGCGCCGGCGGTCAGCGATGAGCCGACTCAAGCTGACGCGACCGCTCGCCTTCATCGATCTCGAGACCACCGGCGCCAATCCGTTCGAGGACCGCATCGTCGAGATCGCGATCGTCAGGCTGTTCCCGGACGGCCGGCGCGAGCGCTTTGTCTCGCGGGTCAATCCGGAGCGGTCGATCCCGGCGGCCGCGACCCGGATCCACGGCATCGGCGACGACGACGTGCGCGACCAGCCCAAGTTCGCGCAGCTCGCGCCGCAGGTGGTGCAGCTACTGCGCGGTGTCGACCTCGGCGGCTTCAACGTCGCCCGCTTCGACCTGCCGCTGCTGTTCCGCGAGCTCGAGCGGGCCCGCGTCAAGCCGCCGGACGAGGTGCGCTATGTCGCGGACGCCCAGGTGATCTTCCACCGCATGGAGCCGCGCGATCTGGCGGCGGCGTTGCGTTTCTACTGCGGCCGCGAGCACCAGGGCGCGCACGGCGCGCTGGCCGACGCCGAGGCCGCGCTCGACGTGCTGCTGGCGCAGATCGACCGCTACGCCGAGGGCGAGCGCCGACTGCCAGACCGGGTCGAGGAGCTGGACGCCATCAGCATGCGCCGCGACGAGAACTTTCTCGACCCCGACGGCAAGCTGGTCTGGGACGAGGACGAGGCGGTGATCGGGTTTGGCAAGCACCGCGGCACGTCGCTGCGCAAGCTGCGGGAGAGCGCTCCCGAGTACCTCGAGTGGATCCTGCGCAAGGACTTCAGCGACGAGGTCAAGGCCATCGTGCGCAACGCCGTCCGCGGCGAGTTCCCCAAGCGCTAGCGCAGCGAGGCCAGCAGCTTCCTGGCGTCGTCGGCAAAGGGGCCGCCGGGGTAAAGCTCGAGGTACTTGCGCAGGTGCTGGGCCGCCTCGGCCGAGGTGCGGCGCTCCTTGGAGAGCGCCACGCCCAGCCAGTAGTGGGCGTCGGCGTTCTGGGGGTCGCTCTTGATCGATTCGTTGAGCAGCTCGATGGCCCGCGGGTAGTTGCCGACGTTCTCGACGAGGTGCTGGCCGTAGATCTGCAATATCTGGGTCGCGTATGACTTGACGTCGGCGTATTCCTTGATCAGCTTTACGTAGCGCTCCTGCAGTGCGTCGCCATCTTTCTTGATCCGGTACGAGTCGAGCAGCTCGAGCTGCACCGTCATGTTGGCCGGGTGCTCCTTCTCGGTCTTGCGGAGGATGTCGATCGACTCGTCGATCTTGTTGTTGCGCCGCTTGTTGAGAGCCCGGGTCACCGCGATCTGTACGTTGTCGGGGTCGAGCCGCTGCGCGCGCGCCAGCGCCTCCTCGGACTTGGCGGTGTCTCCCATGTCGCCGTAGACCTGCGCCAGCAAGATCTGCGTCGAGATGCGGTAGGGGTCGATCTTGAGGGCCTCCTCCAGCGCCACCTGCGCTTCTTTTTTCTCGCGCAGGACCAAATGCGTGCGCCCGATCATGCTCATGACGTCGGCGTCGGTGTCTGATTTGGACTCCTCGATCGCCTTTTTGGCCTCCTCGCTTTTGGCCGGATCGAGCGCCTTGAGGTAGGCGTCGACAGACTTGGCGCGCGCCCAGATGCGCGGCCCCACGTTGGCGCGGCCGATGTCCCGCAGGCCCTCCCAGTCGGTCAGCGCCGCCACCAGCGAGATCGCCGAGCGCGACGGATCCTCGAGCGCCAGGATGGCGCGGCCCGACAGCGCCAGCGCGTGGTTGGGCTCCATGCGGACAGCCTCGTCGTACTCCTTGCGCGCCAAGGAGATCTGGAACATGCGGCGGTAGTACTCGCCGGACCAGGCGTGGGCGCGCGGGCTGGTCGGCCCGACGTCGCGCGCGTTCTTGAGCGAGCTGCCCGCGGTCTTGAGGTCGCCGTTGGCAAAGGCGGCCTGGGCATAGGCGACAGTGGTCTCGACAGTGTTGAACTCCTTGACCGCCTTCTCGCCCAGCACCAGCGCGTTCTTGGCGTCGCTGTTGTACAGCGCCAGCGTGATGTCCGCGGCGTAGCGCCAGGGCGTCGGCTTGGCCGACTGCGCCTTCTTGACCGCCTCGAGCATCTTGTCGCGCTCTTCCTTGATGCCGTGGTCGTAGACCCGCAGCGCCAGCGTGTAGGCGCGCATGGCCAGGGCAAAATCGTGCTCGTCATCCAGGCGCAGGATCTCGTCGAGCTTCTCGATCGACTTGGCCAGCGAGTCGGCGGTGTCGCGCTTGAGATCGTCGTTGGCGGCCTTGAGCAAGGCGTCGATCTTTCGCACCTCGGTCGTGTGCACCACGAACCAGATCCCGAACACGCCGAGCACCGCGATGCCGATGCCGATGATGGCGAGCGTCACCGCCGGGCTCTTCTTGGCGGCGATGCGAATGCGGGCGTCGGTGTCGAGCCCGCCGTGAAACTGCAGC
This sequence comes from Deltaproteobacteria bacterium, assembly GCA_016934455.1. Taxonomy (GTDB): domain Bacteria; phylum Myxococcota; class JACRCW01; order JAFGSX01; family JAFGSX01; genus JAFGSX01. The sequence continues at coordinate 212 of JAFGSX010000332.1, read as the reverse complement.
GGCTGGGTTGGCGGTTGCGACAGGAACTGAGGCGGGCCGGCCGGCTGCGAAGGCGCGGTCGGGTAGGGCACCGCGCCCGGAGGGATGCTCGGTCGCATCATACCCGGTTGCATCATGCCGTGCTGCACCATGCCCGGCTGCATCATGCCCGGCTGCATCATGCCCGGCTGCATCATGCCCGGCTGCATCATGCCCGGCTGCATCATGCCCGG
>JAFGSX010000331.1 GCA_016934455.1 Deltaproteobacteria bacterium | reverse complement strand
TTGCCCCAGCACTTGACCACTCGCGATCGGTTGAGCGCGCAGGTGTGGGAGAAGCCGGCCGCGGCGAAGACCAGGTGGTCGGTCGTCACCTGCCAGCCGTGGGCGGCTGGTGTCGGATCGGTCTGCTGCGCGCGGTTGCTGGCGCGCACCTCGAACTGCCGCTCGCCCGCGGGCAGCGAGACGTAGAGCCGGGGCGAGGTGCACGGCCGCCAGTCGGCACCGTCCAGACGGCACTCGAAGCTGCACTGCTGCTGGTCGCAGCCGAACTCGAAGATCGCGTAGTCGGTCTCGGCCGGGTTGGCCGGCCCAAAGGTGATCTCGGTCTCGGGCGGCTGCAGGCCGGCGTCGGCTGCGGCATCGATCGCGGCGTCGGCCGCGGCGTCGATCGCGGCGTCGATCGCGGCGTCGGGGAGCCGGCGATCGGCCAGCGCGTGGTCCGCGCCGGCCGCGTCGGGCACGGCCGCGTCGGGAGTCGGTTGCTCCGGGCGCGGCAGGCAGGCGCCCCAGGAGCAGATCTCGAAGCTCTCGCATTCGGTCGAAGCGTTGCAGGCCTTGCGGCAGTACTTGTCGACGCAGATCTCGGTGTCCAGGCAATCCTGCGTGGTGCGGCAGGGCGCGCCGGCCTGGCGGCACCCCAGCGCGGCGACCAGCGCTCCCAGCACGAGCGCCCGCCGCGCCGCCGAGAATGTTCGGTCACGCGGTGCGTGGCCCGAGCTGCCTCGCTGCCTCGCGTTGGTCACGTCGCCATGATATCCGCCGCTGGCGGGAGGGTAAAGGCGACCCACCGCGTCACCAAATTGGTGCCAGCGGAGGTACATAGTATCAAGGCACGCCAATCCGGGAGCAGGCGATGACAAACGTCAAGCAGGTCGACCAGCGCGGCAACCGCATCATATCCGAGCACCTCAAGAAGCACGGCCCGCTCGAGATGGGCGACCAGGCCAAGGCGGTCCAATGGGCCGAGCGCATGCTCAAGGTGGCAGGATTCGATCCCGGCCCGATGGACCGGAAGTTCACGGCCAAGACCGCGCGGGCCATCTCGCAGTTCCAGGCGTCGGTCGGGCTGACGCCGACCGGCGAGTTCAACCGCGCCACCTTCAACGCGCTCAAGAAGGTCGAGGATCGCGTCCACTCGCGCAACGACGTCTTCATGGGTCGCGGCGAGAAGGGCAAGGACGTGCTGCACGCCGAGCAACGGCTGCGCAAGCTGGGCTACGACGTCGGCAAGGTCGACGGCATCTACGACGCCGACACCGCGCGGGCGGTCAAGGCGTTCCGCGCCGACCAGGCAGACCTCGAGGACGGCTTCGGCTCGATGCGGCGCAAGGCGTTCGACGCGCTCAAGCGCGAGGCGCACGCGCTCGACCACGATCCGTACCACGGCCGCGTCACCAAGAACGTCAAGCAGCACAAGCGGCTGGATGAGCTGACCGCGGCCAAGGCCAACGAGACCTGGCCGCACCGCAGGCTGTTTCCCGACGAGTCCTACCAGCACGGCTTTGGCCCGGGCAGCGAGGGGCGCCACGTCGCCAACGTCCAGGCCCACCTCAAGGCGGCTGGCTACAACCCGGGCGTCACCGACGGCAAGTACGACGACCGCACCGAGGCCATGGTCAAGCGGTTCCAGAAGGAGACCGGTCTCGAGGTGACCGGCCGCGTCGATCGCGAGACCTGGCACCATCTCAAGCAGTCCTACCTCTACGCCACCGGCACCGCCGACCCGGCGCAGTTCCTGGGCGAGCACTCGGCCGCGGTCAAGAAGACCGAGCGGGCGCTCAAGGCGGCCGGCTACGATCCGGGCAAGATCGACGGCGTCTTCGACGAGCGGACCGAGAAGGCGGTCAAGAAGTTCGAGAAGCAGCACAAGCTCAAGGTCGATGGCAAGGTGACCACGGGGCAGCTCGCCGCCATCGTCGCCGCCAAGAAGGATGTCGCCACCGGCAAGGCGGCCTACAAGGTCGCGCACAGCCTGCTGGGCAAGAACGCGTCCTGGGTCAAGACCCACGAGCCGCTCGGCAAGTACATGCCGGACTGGGTCGGCAACACGGTCAACTGCGCCAGCTTCGTCACCGCCTGCCACCAGAAGGCGGGCACGCTCAAGGCCAACCAGCACCAGAATAGCTGCCGCGCGCTGGGCAACATGCTCGACCACGACAAGGCCTGGAAGCGGGTCAGCCTGAAGAACGCCAAGCCCGGCGACATCGTGATCTTCGACATCGGCCACACCGTGCTATTCGGCGGCTGGCGCAACGGCCGGCCGTGGTACATCGGCAGCAACAACGCCAACTCCGACGGCACCCAGCGCATCACCCAGGGCTACATGGGTTACCCGATCCGCGGTATCTGGCAGCCGCGCAGCTAGCCGGGTCTGATCGCAGACCGGCGGCCGCTGCATGCAAAAGTCTGCTCCCCGCCTCAGCGCCGCCGGCCGCCGCGCGGGCGAGCCCTGGCTGGTCGTGGATTTGCAGACCCTCCTCGAAGCGGGCACAGTAATAGGTAGAGTGTCCAGCTTGCCGCTGGCGCCGGGGAGCAGGTGGCGGTGCATCTAGGCGCGGGGACAGGGCAAAACCGGCAGGCCAGGAGCTGGCCGCGCGCGGTTCTCGTCTGCCTGCTGCTGGTCGCCCAGGTCGGCTGTCCGGTCCAGGCCACGCACGAGATCCGGTGCGAGAGCAGCAGCGACTGCCCGCGGCAGTGGCTCTGCGTCGACGGTGTCTGCCAGATGCCCGGGGTGGCGCCGGACGCCGGCGCGTCCGACTCCGCGGCCGGAGACGGCGCCCGGAGCGATTCGGCGACGGCCGATCGCCGCGGCACCGACACCGCAACGCCGCGGGATGCCGCGCGCGCCGACACCGCCGCTCGCGCCGACACCGCCGCGCGTACCGACAGCGCCCGGCGCGACGTCGCGACCGGCGACGCCGGCTGCGGCAGCGTCACTTACGTCGGCATGTGCCAGGGCGACCTCGCCTGGTGGTGCTACGAAGACGAGCTGCAATCGACGAACTGCGCGACCGATTACGGCGCCACCTGCGGCCTGTACGACTGCACGCAGGAGGGCATCGGCAGCGACGGCTATCCCGTCTGCTACGGCTACTGGTGCGTGGCCCGGACCGGGCAGGCGTGCAACGTCGCTCCCGACTACCTCGGCTGCGACATCTCCCTCGGCCAGGGCTGCTCCGGCGGTGTCTGCGCCGCGACCAGCGCCTGCGATCCGGACAGCTATGCGCCAAGCTGCAATGGCAACCGCGTCAACTATTGCCCCTTTGGCAGGCTCTGGGACTACGACTGCAGCCAGGGCGGCAGCGCGCCCTACATATGCGGCACGGCCAGCGGCGGCTACGTCGACTGCCTCGGCACCGCCGGCGCCTCCTGCGACACCTCGGTCAGCCCTCCCTACGAGTGCGCGTCCGGCTTCACCTGCGTCGGCAACGTCTGCAGCGCGAACTGACGCCGCCTCGGTTCTCCACAACGAAGTAATTTGCGCCGAATTCGTATCACGGATCACGTCTGGGGTCGCCGGCCAGCTCGCGGGCGAGCGCCTCCCGCGCCAGAGGATCGTTGAGCGCGTAAAGCGCGATCGCGGCGCACAGCCGGACCAGGCGCGAGCTGTCGCCGAGCAGCGGTCGCAGCGCGGGCCGGATCACGTCGCGGGCCTGGCTGCCCGGCTCGTGGTGAAGCCGGCCGAGCGCCCGCGCCGCGCAGGCCCGGACCTCGGCGTGGGGCGAGGCG
>JAFGSX010000330.1 GCA_016934455.1 Deltaproteobacteria bacterium | reverse complement strand
TGCAGTTTGTCGTGCGCGAGCCCTACGTGGGCGGCGCACCGGTGCGCCTGCGCGGAGCGGTGTTGCCGCGCGGGCGCGCGCTGACCGTGCACTCGGCCATGCGCGGCGGGAGACTTTACGTCGACGGACCGCACACCTGGTTCGATTTTGGCCTGGGCGCGCACCTGGTGGTGCGCGCGCGTCCGCGCTCGCTGGCGCTGTTTCTCGGCGCCGACTTCGACGCCCGGCGGGCCGCCATCGGTCGCCGCCGCAGACCGCGGAGGTGACGAGCCGACGCAGCCGCCGCCGCTCAACGGGCCGGGCGCGAGCCGGCGCGGGCGTTGAGCACCGCGGCCACCACCTCGGCAAAGCCGGCTCCGCAGCGTCGGCGCGTCACGTAGCGCGGCGCCGCCGCCAGGCGGTCGGCGAAGCGGCGGACGTTGGCCACGCCGACCGAATTGGGAAAATACTCGAACATCGGCGCGTCGTTGGGCGAGTCGCCGACAAACAGGTAGCGGCGACGCGCGCGATCGAGATCGAAGCCGAGCACGTCGCGGCAGAAGCGTCGGCACATGCCCAGCTTGTCGTACCGGCCGAACCAGCCGTTGACGTGGATCGAGCTGATCTTGGCGCTGGCGCCGCGCTGCTCGAACAGCTCGACGATGCGCTGCGCGGCGTCATGCGGCAGCGCCGGCACGTCCTCGCAGTAATCGATGGCGAGATCGAACAGCCGGTACGGCTGGTCCGAGGCGACAGCGGCTCCCGGCACCGCGCGCAGGATCTCGCGCCGCAGGCGGGAGAGCCGCCGACGGTTGCGCGCCCGGGTCGGCGCGTCGAGCAGGAACAGGGTGCGCAGCTTGCCGGCAGCCCAGTAGGTGGCGAGCGCCCCGTTCTCCGCCACCACGCCGGCCACCGGCCACATGCGGCCGATGTGGTCGGCCCAGCCGGCCGGGCGGCCGGTGATCGGCACCAGCGTCAACCCGGCGCGGTGCGCGCGCCACAGCGCGCGGTAGGCGAGATCGGTGATCTTGCCGTCCGTGCTCAGGGTGTCGTCGATGTCGAAGAAGATGCCGCGCACCGTTCTCCGCATGGACAGCGGCGCCGATCTCCACGGTTGCATGGTCGGCCGGACCGGCATCGCTCTCACATCGACGATTTGAAACGGATCGTGTAGGCCGCACATCCGGGAGCGGCGCCCGGGGTGACGCGGACCTTGACCGTGACATCGCGATCGTCGTCGCCACCGCAGACCGTGTCGTCGTAGTTCCACGAGCGCAGGCCGCACACCTCGTTGCCCAGACCGCAACCGTCGCCACCCTCCTGGTGGCCGATCGACGAGACGCAGAGCTCCACGCCCTGCGGCGCGCTGATGAATTCGACGTCGATCTCGCCGTCGCTGGTCCAGGGAAAACAGAGATCCGAGTGATCCGAGGCGTAGAACCAGTAGAGATCCACGTCGTCGGCGCTGTGCAGGTTGCCGCTGCGCGACACCGAGCCATCCTCGATCCGGCCCAGGTCCTGGCCGTTGGAGCAGAAGCCGCCCACCTCGGGGCTCTCCTCGCGGCACTCGCAGCCGGTCTTGCCGAGGCCGTCGGCGTCGTGATAGCCGCTCTCGCACCGGTAGACCTCGCAGCTTCCGTGCGAGCAATCGGGCGTCGCGTGCGGCAGCAGGCAGCCCTGTTCGCAGGTCACCCCCTGCCCGCTGACCGGCACCTCGGTGCGGGCGAGATCGACGCTGTCCGATTCGACGACGATCAGGCCTCGCGCCTGCCCCAGCGTCAGCGCCGAGTACCCGACGTCGAAGGTCAGCGCCGGATCGGTGGCCGACAGCTCGGCCGGCAGCTCCGGTCGGTTGGCCAGGCTGAACTGGTTCGAGGAGCCGGTCTCGAGACGGACGGCGCTGATGTGGAGCACGCCGTGCCCGGTGTTGACCAGCCGCACGGTCTCGGGCGGCGCGGTCCAGCCCTGCACCAGCGGCTCGAAGGCGACCGGGTTGGGCTGCACCAGCAGCAGCGGCGCGTCGACAAAGGCGCGCAGCGGCACGTCGACGGCGCTCCGCAGCGGATCGTTGGACTCGAGCCGCACCACGCCGGTCAGCGTGCCGCCGACCGTGGCGTCGACGCTCACGCCGACGCTGGCTTGGCCAAAGGCGGCGATCGGCGGCAGCTCTTGCCGGGCGCCGGCGACGTCGAAGCCGACGTTGCCGCCGGCCAATAGCTGCGGGGTGACCACGAGATCGGCCCCGCCCTGGTTGCGGATGGTCAGCTCGGCCTGCTTGGGCACGCCTTGCCGGGTGTGGCCGAAGTCGATCTCGGCGGGCGCCACCTCGAGGATCGGAATGTCGATCGCGGTGCCGAACAGCCGTACCTCCTGTTCCGGAACCGCCGGATCGTTGCTGCGCACCAGCACCACGGCGTGGTAGAGCCGCCGGTCGCTGGGGGCCGTGCCCGGCGAAAGCCGCAGCTCGACCCGCACCTCGGACCCGGGATTGACATAGCGCTGGTCGCGACCGAGCGGCTCGATCTCGAAGGCCGAATCGAAGGGGTCGCCGGGCACCACCTGGTACAGCTCGAGGATCGCGTTGCCGGTGGTCAGGTTGCGCACGATGAGATCGCGCCGGCCGATGGTGCCACCCTCGACGTAGCCGAAGCTCAGGACGTGGTCCTCGTCGGCCAGGTCGATGGCGTCGCTGCTGGCGCCGTCGCGAAACAGCCCCAACACCGGATCGCCGTTCTGCCGCACCCGCAGCGGCAGATCGATCTGACCGGCCAGCGCATTCTCCATCGGCTGCGCCACGGTGAGCAGGCGCAGCATGCCGAGATCCTTTTCGGCGTCGAGCGGCCGGTAGGTGACGGTCACCCGCGTGCTCTGGCCGCGGCGCAGGTCGATCGGCAGCGGCGACGCGCTCTGGACCGAGAAGTCGGGGCTGCTGCCGACGGTGAGCCGGACCGTGGTCAGCGACAGCACGCCGCCGCCGCGGTTCTCGACCGAGACGTCGCGCGCCTGCACGCAGCCGATGGTCACGCAGTCGAAGCCGAGACCAAAGGCGGGCTGGACGTAGGTCACGGGGGGGGTGTCGTCGGTCAGACAGCCGTTGGCCTCGGTGCAGGTCGAGACCGGTTCGCCCGGGCAGGCCGCCAGCCCCGGGGTCGCGAGCGCGAGCGCACAGTGCAACCAGCGCTTCATCGACCTGCCCCTGTCACCGCGGCCGCCGCGCGTCGCTCTACTGCGGACAGGGCGCCGGCGCCCCCGGCCAGCAGTAGCGCCCATCCAGGCGTTGCACCGTCACCGGGCAGGCGGAGTCGCCCTTGCTCCCCAGCGACACCGAGGTCTCGTCCACCGGGCTGCCGTTGACGAAGGTGGTGATGTGCGCCCGGCTCGACGAGTGGTCCCAGCAGTTGTTGGCGATGAAGTCGGAGATGGTGCCGGCATCCGGGTTGATGATGCCCTCGGTCAGCCCCGAGATCAGGACGCTGACGCTGATGCCGAGCAGGGCCGCGATCAGCTCGCTCGGGATCGAGGCGCAATCCTCGCGGTAGGTGACGCACGCCTTGAAGCTGCCGCGCGCGTCCTCGTGCGCGTCGAACAGGATCACGCGCTCGGGCTCCTGGGCCACGCCGATCGCGCTCCACACCGGGTGGCCGTAGTTGAACTGATCGCTGCCCATCCCCGGATGGGTCCAGTCCGGACACGCCGCGGTGTTGGGCGGGCAGCTCGCCTTGTCGACGATCTCGCCGAAGTTGTTCTCCACGTAGAGGTCGACGTCGCGGTAGTCGTCGCCGAAGAAACCGCTGTCGCCGTTTTCGTAGGTCATCTCGAACTTGAGCACGTCATTGGCGTAGGTCGACAGGCCGGTGCCGCTGAGCCCGATCAGAACCATGCCCTGATTGGGGTCGTTGCTCTGCAGGATCAGCGAGCCGGTGACCCGGCCGAGCTGCGCCGGCTCGTAGTAGACGTTCATGCTGACGTTGCCGCCGGCCGCGACGATCGACGTCGCCGGCGGCTGGTAGCGAAAATCGGTCGACGACACCACGCCCATGCTGATCATCAGGTTGAGATCGCTGCCGCCGAGGTTGGAGATCACCAGCGACCAGGGGACGACGGCGCCCAGGTACTGATCCCCAAAATCGTGGCTGGTGGCCGAAACGCTGATCACGGGCGGGCTGTGCGAGTCGCCCTTGAGCTCGACGCAGCCCACGCCCGGCGTGTTGTTGGGGTCGGCGGCGCAGAACCGGGTGTCGTCGTTGGACATGATGAACAGCACGGCATTGGTGGTGGCCAGCGACGACGGATCGTAGGTGATCGTGAATACCTGCGATTGATTGGCGACCAGGCTGATGGGATTGCCGGTGGCCTCCACGGTCGGGGTGACGGCCATCGGGGTGCTCACCGGCGGGTCGATGAAAACGCGGGTCAGCTTGAGCTCGCCGGCGCCGACATTGGTGACGGTCACCTCCCGATCGACGGCCGGGTCGTTGGGCTGCACGTTGCCAAAATCGATCAGCGCCGGGTCGATGGAGATGCGCGGATTGCCCAGCCCCTCGCCGGAGATCGGCACCTCGAGCACGCCGTTGGTCAGGCTGGGGTCGTCGGCCCGGATGACCAGCGTGGCGCCGTAGGCCTGCTCCAGATCGGGCGCAAAGGAGATCGCGATCTCGATGTAATGACCCGGCGGCACCGACTTCGGGTACTCTGCCACGCCGCAGTTGGCGCAGCTTATCTCGTCGTCCGAGACGTTCTCATCGATGGCGGCCTGGGCGACCGTGAGCAGGCAGTCGCCGATGTTGTTGACCCGCAGCGTCGTCTCCTGGGTCAGGCCGACGATCACGGTGCCAAAGCTGATCGAGGTCTGGTCGAGCTGCAGGATCGGGGACATGCCCGGGGCGCACGCGTACTGCGTGACCGGCTCGCAGGTATGGGTGAGCGGGTTGCAGATCTCGCCGTCGCGGCAGTCGGCGTCGGTCTCGCACTCGTTGACGACGCAGACGCCGGCCGAGCAGCGGCCGCTGCCGCACTCGGTGTCGATCACGCACGGGCTGCCCACGGTGCGTTTTTCTGGCTGTTTCTCGTAGATGATCACCTCGGGATCGCAGCCGGCGATCGCGACCAGCAGGCCGCACGCGCCGACCGCCATCTTCATGTGCATGCTCATGTGGCTCACCTCCGTTCTGCCGCACCATTCCCCTATATTGTATCCCACATCAACGCATAATGGTTGCGATGCCCTGCGGCCCGCCCCTAAGCTCAAATTACTATGGCTCGCGAGAAACGCCAGAAAGTCCCGGCTGCCAACGCCGCGCGCAGAGCCAAGAACAAACCGTTTTTCCGTCCTTTCGAGGGGTTGGCGCGGCAGCTCGAGCTGGCCGAGCCTCCCGCTCCGGCGCCCGGATCCCGGTCGTCTGCCTCTCCGGCCACCGCTCCGCCGGCGGACGAAAACGAGGCCTTTGCCGCAGCCATGGCTGGTGTGCAACCGCTGCGGCCCGATCTCAGGCGACCGCCCCAGCCACCCCCGGCCGAGCCCAGGCCAGCCGCGATGGACGACGACGCGGCGGCGCTGCTGGAGCTGGGCGAGCTCGTCGCCGGACATGGCAGCTTTGACATCGTCGACCGCGATGAGCACATCGAGGGCTCGGCCGTCGGCCTCGATCCGCGCATCCTCAGGCGACTGCGGCAGGGCGAGTACTCGATCGCCAGCCACCTCGACCTGCACGGCCTGACCCGCGACGAGGCACGGGCCAGGCTCGAGCGCTTCGTCGGCGACGCGCGCCGCCGCGGCCAGCGCTGCGTGCTGGTGGTCCACGGCCGCGGGCTGCACAGCAAGGACCAGCGGCCGGTGCTCAAGGAGGCGCTGGTCGCCTGGTTCGGCCGCGCCTCGCTGCGCAAGCAGATCCTGGCCTTCTGCAGCGCCCGGCCGTACGACGGGGGCACCGGCGCGCTCTACGTCCTGCTGCGCCGGTAGCGCGGGCCTGGCAGCGGGAGCCTAGAAATCCTGTGGTGCGGCCTTTTCGCAGATATTGTCGAGCGCGCTGTACAGCCGTTTCAGTTGCGCCAGGTGCTCCTCGCTGGTTTCCTCGCCGAGCATCTCGAGGTGCTCGATCGCCTGCCGCAGGCCGGTCAACAGCGGCCGGATGGTGCCCACCAGGCTGGCCACCTCTCCGCTGCCGCGCTCTTCGGCCGCCCGCCCCCGCTGCTCGGCCGCCCGTTCGCGCTCGGCGGCCTGAGCCAGCCTGGCCTCGGACTCCCGCAGGCGCTGCCTTAGCTGCTCGCTCTCGGCGCGCAGGCGGTCGCGCTCGGCGTGCACCGCGCCGGCCTGCTTCTGCAGCCCGTCTACCTCGGCCTGGGCGTCGCGCAGCAGGTTGAGCTCGCTCTCGGCGTCGGAGAGCTGGGCCAGCGCGCCATCGCGCTCCTCGCCCGCCTGGTTGAGCGCCGTCCCCAGATCCTGGACCTGCTGCGCCAGCGCGTCGCGCTCGTCCTCGAGCGACTGCAGCCGCGGCAGCAGATCGTCGCGCTCGAGCTCGTACTTGACGAGCCGCGAGGCGATCGAGCTGCGCTCGGCCTCGACCGCGGCCGCCTTGGCCACGGCGCCGTCGCGCTCGACGAGCAGCTCCTTGATCCGCGCCGACGCAGCCTCGCGCTCGGCCTCGAGCTTGGTGATCCGCGCCTGGGTGAGATCGCGCTCGCCCTCGGTGATCGCGAGCTTCTCGCGCGAGCCGTCGGATTCGATCAGCAGGTCGGCGTACTTGTTGGCCAGGCTGTCGCGCTCGGCCTGCGCAGCCGCGAGCTGCGCCGACAGCTCCTGCCTCTCCTGGCCCAGCGCCGACACCTGTGCCGAGAGCTGATCGCAATCGGCGGTCAGGCTCTGCATCTGCTGCACGGCCTGCGCGTAGTCCGACTGCGCGGCCGAGACCTGGGCCGCCACGGTCTCCAGCTCGGCGGCCTGGCTGGACAGCGCGTCCCGCTGCTGCCGGGCCTCGTCGCGCGCCTCGTCGCGATCGAACTTCGCCCCGGCCACCTCGGACTCGAGCAGCGCCTTCTGCGTCGTCAGCTCGGCCACCCGCGCGCGCAGCTCCTCGGCCTCGGCGCGGGCGGCCGTGCGCTCGGTCTCCAGCGACTGGCGATCTCGCCGCCCTTCGCCGAGCAGCTCCTCGAGACCGGCGATGCGGGTGCGCAGCGACTCGATCTCGCCGCCGCTCTTCTCCAGCGTCTGCTCGAGCGCCGCGATCCGCTCGTCGGCGAGCTGCGCCGCCTGCTGCGCCGCCGCTCTCTGCTCGGCGCCCTGCTGCTGCGTGGACGTGAGCTGCTGCTGCGTGATCGTCAACTGCTGCGCGGTCGCCATCAACTGCTGGCGGGTCGTGGTGAGCTGGCCATTGCTCTCCGCGAGCTGCCGCTGAGACTCCACCAGCTTGCCCTGAGTTTCGATCAGCGCTTGCTGGGTGGCGCCATGTTGCCCCTGCAGCGACGTGAGCTGCGTCTGCAGCGCGGTCAACTGCTCGCGCAGGCCATCGGCGGCCTGGGCATCCACGGCGGTGCTCTCGGCCAGCCGCCGCATGCCGGCCAGCTCGTTCTGCAGCCGCTCGTTCTCGGTGCGCAACCCGCGCTGGGCCAGCTCCTGCTGGCGCAGCGTCTCCGTCTGCTGGCGCAGCGTTTCGTTTTGCTGGCGCAGCGTGTTTTCCTGCTGCTGGTATCTGGCCTGCAGCTCCTCGAACTCGGCGACCGGCACCCCGGGCAACGGCGGCGGGCTGCCGGGATACAGCGGCGCCGAGAGCGGCTGCTCCGGGGCGCCGAACACGTCCATGCGCGCCTGCAGCGGCGGAATCTGCGGCAGGGGCGGCTGCGATGCGGGCCCGGCCAGCGGCGGCATCGCGGCAGCGGCGGCCATCGGGATCTGTTGCCGCTGCACCATGTCGACGAGCTGGTTGCCGAGCTGGCGACCCGAGGTCGAGGCCGGGATCAGGAGCACCCGACCGCTGGACGTCAGCGCCGAAGCATCGGCCTCGGAGACGTTGCCGCCGAAGATGAGCACCTTGGAGTTGGGCACGTGGTTCAACAGGCTGCGCGTGAAGTCGACGCCCGACATGTCCTGCAGTTGCCCCGCCACGATGACCATGCCGAAGAAGCGCTGGGTCATCTGGCGGGCCGCATCGGTGCCGGTGTCGGCCAGGGAGCACTCGAAGCCGAAGTTGCTGAGCTCCATCTCGAGCAGCAGCCCGATGTCGCCGACGATCAACACCGGCGGCAACTGGGTGCCAGCGCTGAAATCGCCAAAATCGCCGCCGCCAACCATCGTCGTGTGGACCAGCCAGCGACCGTCGAGCGACCGGCCCGCCGGGATTTTCGGAACAAGCTCGCCACTGCTCTCGCATGACTATAGGGCATTCGTGTGCGACTGCCCACTTTTTGCCATTTTTTGCCGCCGCCACCGTCGGCGCGACCGGCGTTTTGCGGCCGAGCTGAGCCCAGACGAAATGTCGCGGCCGAGCGCGCGTTTTGCTAGATTGGTAGACCGTCATGCCAGATCCGTGGACCAGGCGTTCGAGCTTTCTCGCCGGGGTGGCCGCGGCGCTGTTCGCGGGCGCCGTGCTGGGAATCGCCGACACCCTGGCCGCGCTGATGGCGCAGGATGTGCCCTTCTCCTCCCGGCATCTGCTCGCGCTGTTCGGCCCCATCATGGGTCTCGACCTTCTGGTCGCGTTCCCGGTCGGGCTCTGGGTCGGGTTGGTGCTGTACGGCGTGCTCGGCGACCGGCCGCCCTCGATCGTCTGGGAGCGGCTCAGGTCGCTCCTCGCCATCGGCCCGCGGGAGGTCGAGACGCAGCGGCTGGCCCACCTGGCGGCCGCGGTCGCCTGCGCCGTGCTGGCGGCCGCCGGCGTCTTCGGCGCGACGGTGCTGGTGTTCGGCCGCATCGTCCGCGCCGTCAACGCCGGGATCGCGCTGGTGCTCGCGACCGGGGTCGCCGTGCTGCTGGCCCTGTCGCTGCAACCGACGCTGCGCCATGCGATCGCCAGACTTCTCGGCCTGCGCGCTCGCCTGCTGCGACGGCGCCTTGGATTGGTCTCGCTGCCGAGCGCGCTGCTGGGAGCGCTGGTCCTCGGCGGCATCGGGTTGGCGTGGCTGATCGGCCACCGCGATCGCTTCTTCTACGGCGTCAACATGACCCCGGTCTGGTGGATCGCGGGCTACGGCCTGGCGCTGGTCGTCGGTCTGCTGCTGGTGGCGACGCCGATCGGCGTCAGAGGCCTGCTGCGGCTGTCGCGACCGGCGACCTTTGCCCTGTCCAACGTCGCGCTGGCTCTCGCCGCCGTGCTCGCGCTGCAGCTCACCGGCGAGGTCGGCGCACACGCCGGCCTGCTCGACGGAGCGGGCGTCGCCTCGCGGGTCTTCAGTACGATCTCGGAGCTGAGCAGCCGCAGCGCGACCGTCGACGAGAAGACGGCGCCGGTCCCGGCGGAGGTCCAACCGGCGGTCAAGCCGGTCGGCGATCAGGCGCCCGATATCCTGATCATCTCCGTCGACGCGCTGCGAGCCGATCACCTCGGGCTGTACGGCCATGCGCGGCCGACCTCGCCCAACCTCGACGCGCTGGCCCGGCGCGCGCTGGTCTTCGACCAGGCCTATTCCCCGGCGCCCTGCACGGCCTCGTCGTTCGCCGGCATTCTCACCTCCCGCCTGCCATCGCGCATCCCCGGGCTGACCCTGGACAAGGAAAAGTACCTCTGGCCGACCGAGACCCCGACCTTCGTCGAGCACCTCCACCGCGCCGGCTACCGCACCGAGGGGCTGGTGCCGCTGGTGCCCGACTACCTGCCGCTCATCAAGAAAGGGTTCGAGCGCTACGACGGCTACTTCGGCTCGTCCGAGCACATGACCGACCGGGTCATCAAAAAGCTGCAGCGGCCGGCCGACGACCCCCGGCCGCTGTTCCTCTGGGCTCATTATCTCGACGTGCATTTCCCCTACCGCAGCCGGCCAGACTGGAGCCACTTCGGCGACACGCCGATCGATCGCTACGATCAGGAGATCGCCTACACGGACAGCCAGCTTGCCCGCCTGTTCGCGCAGCTCCAGTGGCTGGGCAGGATGGACAAGTCGATCATCGTCATCGCCGCCGACCACGGCGAGGCCTTTGGAGAGCACGGCACCGAGCTGCACGGTGACAACCTGTTCCAGGAGCAGATCCACGTGCCGCTGCTGATCGCCGCGCCCGGCCTGCCGCGCGGCGAGCGCTTTGCCGGGCGCGTCAGCCTGCTCGACCTGGGCCCGACGCTGGTCGAGCTGGCCGGCGTCGATGCCATCTCGTACCGGACCGAGGGCGCCAGCCTGCTGGCGCGGATCCGGGGGCTGGACAGCGGAAACCCGGCGGTGCTGGTAGACGGCTGCCGCATCGGCAGCCAGTTCGCGCTCGTCGACGAGCACAAGCTCTATTACCGCCGCTCCAGCGGCTCGTTCTCGCTGTTCGACCTGGCCACGGATCCGGGCGAGCGGACCAACCTGTTCGCGCGCGCGCCCGAGATCGCGACGCCGCTGGTCAGGCAGCTCCGCCACGAGCTGTCGCTGTCGCTCCGCTGAACGGCCGCGCCCGAGGGCGCGGTGTGATAGAGATCACCTGCGCGCATCGGCCGGGCGACCGATGCGTTACTTCAGGAGAGTTGACTACACACGGCGATAATAGATGAGGGACGCAGACTGGAGGCGACGATGCTCATCCGTGACGGCGGCGGTTCTACCCGGCGCACCACGACCTCGGCGACGACGACCGCTACCGAGCAGAAGACCAACAAGCCGGCGACGGCCACCGCCGCCGACCGCTACGAGAAACCCAAGACCGACAGCCCC
>JAFGSX010000329.1 GCA_016934455.1 Deltaproteobacteria bacterium | reverse complement strand
TCGACCGCTCGGGCAGCATGGCCGGCGCCAAGATCGACAACGCCCAGGACGCGGCGCTGGCGTTCTTGAACAAGATGCGCGACGACGACCAGCTCGCCATCGTCACCTACGGCTCGGACGTGACGGTCAACCTGCGGCTGAACCACGTCGGCAACGTGCGCGGCGCGGCCCAGCGCATCATCCGCAACATCGACGCCGGCGGCGGCACCAACATCGGCGGCGGCCTGCGCACCGCGGTGCAGCAGCTTGCCGCGACCGGCGGCCCGCGGCGCGTGGTGCTGATCTCGGACGGGCGACCGACCGAGGGCGAGCGCCGGCCGCAGATGCTGGCCGCGATCGCGGCCGGAGGGCGCGAGCAGGGCATCAGCTTCGCCAGCATCGGCGTCGGCATCGATTACGACGAGAACGTGATGGAGGGCATCGCGCTGCGCGGCGGCGGCGCCTTCTACCACCTGCGCCACTTCAACATGCTGGCCGGCATCGTGACCAAGGAGTTCCAGTCCATCGACACCATCGTGGCGTCGGACATCAGGCTGCGCATCGACCCGGGCAGCAACGTCAGCATCGAGGAGGTCTACGGCTACGACTTCGGCCGCGAGGGCAGCTCGGTGGTGGTGCGGGTGGGCGACATCTCGCGCGGCGACCAGCTTCGGGTGGTGGCGCGCAGCCGCGTCAACACCGGCGGCCCGGCGCTGGCGCGCTTTGCCGGCCTCGGCCTGGCCTACCGCATCCCCGAGTCGGGCTCGGGCGAGAGCGCGACCGCCAGCCTGACCTACGCCACCACGCCAGACGTCGCGGTCGCCAGCAACTCGCAGAAGGTCGACGTCGTGGTCACCGCCAACAAGGTGGCCGCCGCCGCCATGATGCGCGAGTCGATGGAGAAGATGGCCAGCGGCCAGCGCGACGAGGGCGTGGCCAGCCTGAAGCGGGCCAAGGTGCAGCTCGACCTGGCTGCGAAGCGGGCGCCGGCGGCCGCGGCCCCGGCGCTGCGCCGGGAGGCGGCGCGCTACAACGAGCTGGAGGCCAAGGCCAGGTCGGTCTCGATCGAATCCGAGGACGGCCAGGACTTTGTCAAAACGAACCGCGCGGCGGCCTTCTCCGAGCAGCAGGGCCGGTGATATCGTAGACGCCAGCGTTCCGGCGACGGGGAATCCGATGGCCACCCAACAGCTCACCTTCGAAGACCACGATGCATTCCACCACGAGGTCATCCGGGGCGCGATCGGCGGTGCGGTCGGCGGGCTCGGGATCTACGCCTTTGCCGCGCTCAGCTACGCCGCGCGCGGCTACGCGCTGAACGATCTGTACGCTCCGATCATGTGGTCGGCGCCCTACACCCTGCTCGCGATCGGCGCGGCGATCGGTTTCAGCGGCGACACGAGAAAGAAAAAGCTGCTGCGGGCGCTGGGCGGGCTGGCCGCGGCCATCGTGCCGACCGCGATCCTGTTCTTCTTGCTCCAGCCGTATCCGGTATTCGCCTGGGCGCTGGCCGGCCTCGGCTTTGGCCTGACCGCCACGCTGTACGAGGGCGGCGGCGCGCGGCGGCTGTTCGGCGTGCTGCTCGGCATCCCGGCGCTGCTGCTGGCGGCGTTCGCCGGCCTGCGCTTTGGCGGCTACCTGCTCGCGCACGACGCGATGCCGGCCCCGATCGCGACCACGCTGGCCGGCACCATCGCCGGTTTCGTGGCGGTGGCGATCGGCGGCGCGCGCCGGCTGACGCTGGTGCGCGACCCGGTCGACAAGGCGTTCAAGAAGGCCGAGGCGACGCTGCGCGGCGAGTTGCTCAAGCACGCCACCCAGGCCAAGCGGGTGTACGACCAGATCCTCGACGACCTGGGCAAGCGCCAGGTCGAGAAGGTGCTGCAGTACGAGATCCGCGACCGCAGCAAGGAGCTGTGCCTGTCGCTGTTCGAGACCGCCATGCGCTGGCAGGCGATCCAGGGCGACACCATCAACAAGAGCGAAGCCGACGTGCGCAGCCGCATCGACAGCCTGCTGTCGTCGGCGGCCAACGCCAAGGATCCGGTGGCCAGGGAGCAGTACCAGCGCGCGGCCAAGAGCCTCGAGGAACAGCTCGCCTACCTGGCGTCGATCGGCCGCGGCCAGGAGCGCACCGTGGCGCGCATCGTGGCCCAGCTCGCGCTGCTGGAGAAGGTGCGCTTCTCGCTCGTCAACTTCCACGCCACGGACAGCGAGCGGCTGGCCGACGAGCTGCGCAACGTCAGCCGCGAGCTGGAGACGCTGACCAGTGACGTCGACATCATCGGCGAGGCGATCCGCCAGACCGGCGCCCTGCCCCCGGCCGAGGTCAAGGAGTCGCTGCCCGAGGACCTGGGCCGCGAGACCTCCACCGCAGCGCCGACCGCGAGCGCTGCCGAGGACCTGGAGAAGACCGTGCCGCAGCCGGTTGTCACCAGCCGCGGCGGTGACGCATGACCGGGCCATGCGCGATCATGCCCCCCGCATCCTGACTGTCCTGTTCGCGGCCGCGCTGGCCATTGGCCAGGCACCGTGCGCCGAGGCCCAGTTCGTGACACCGCAGGTGATCTTCGAGACGCCCGGCGGCGACGCCGTCGTCAACGTCGAGGTGGCGCGCACCGTGTCCGAGCAGTCCCGGGGTCTGATGTTACGCACCGAGCTCAAGCCCGACGCCGGCATGATCTTCATCTACGATCGCGACGCCGACCACTCGTTCTGGATGAAGAACACCTACCTGCCGCTGGACATGATCTTCGTCGGCAGCGACGGCGTGGTGGTCGGCGCGGTCGAGAACGCGGCGCCGCTGACCACGACCTCGCGCCGCATCGGCAAGCCGTCGCGCCACGTGGTCGAGGTCAATGCCGGCTTCTGCCGCACGCACGGCATCCAGGCCGGCACGCGCGTGCGCTACCTGGGCATCCCCGAGCTCGCGAAGTAACAGCAGCACGCCATAGCAGACCGACGCGGGCAGGCGGGGGGCCGGCGGAAGACTTTTTTTTGAGCATGCGAAGATAAAAAGGCTCACGCCGGACTGCGGGGCCCCGCCGAAGATCGACTCAATAAATAGCGGCGTGCGGCGCTACTCACTTCGCATGGCTTCAACGGGATCGAGCCGGGCGGCGCGCGCCGCCGGGTAGATGCCGAAGCCGATCCCGACCAGCGTGCTCATCACCAGCGACAGCGCCACCGCCCACGCCGGCACCACGATGAGAAAGCCGAGCAGCCAGCGCGCGAACATGGCGATGCCGAACCCGGTCACGATGCCGATGACGCCGCCGACCAGCGCCAGCGCCACCGCCTCGGTGGTGAACTGAGCCAGGATGCGCCTCCGCCGCGCGCCCAGCGCCTTGCGGATGCCGATCTCGCGCGTGCGGTCGGCGACCGAGACCAGCATGATGTTGAGGATGCCGATGCCGCCGACCACCAGCGACAGCAAACAGACCCCGAAAGTGGCGGCGAAGATCACCTGCGACAGGTTGTTGAAGGTCTTGGTGATCGAGTCGTTGGTGAAGATCTCGAAGTCGTTGTCGACGCCCGGCCTGAGGCCGCGCCGCAGCCGCACCAGCGTGGTCACCTCGTCCTGCGCCCTGGCCACCAGCTCCGGCTCGCGCGCCTTGACGTTGATGTCGAGCGAGCGCCCGCTGCCGAAAAATCCGCCCCAGGTGCTGAGCGGCAGGATCGCGACGTTGTCCAGGCTGAACAACCCGAGCATGGCGCCGCGCTTCTGCAGCAGTCCGATCACCTCGAAGGTGGCGCCGCGCATGCGCACCTGCTCGCCCACGGGATCGATGCCCGGGAACAGCGCGTCGGCGACGTCCGCGCCGATGACGACGGCGCGCCGTTGATCAACCTGGTCGGCCTCGCCGACAAAGCGGCCCGAGGAGACGGTGAAGCCGGCGGTCTCCAGGTACTCGGGCGTGGCGCCGATGATACTGACCGTGGGCTGGGTCTCGTCGTCGGCCGTGCTCAGGCGCACCCCCCCCTGCTCGGCGATGCCGGCCGCGGTCAGCACCGACGGGCACTCGCTCGCGATCGCATCGCGGTCGTCGACGGTGAAGTTCTTGCGCTTGGCGTACTTGTGCCAGTCGAAGTGGCCGAAACCGACCGGCCACTTCGTGATCTGGAAAGTGTTGGCGCCCAGCATCGACAGATCGCGCTCGACCTTGAGCCGCAACCCCTCGATCAACCCCATCATCGCGATCACGGTGGCGACGCCGATGACGATACCGAGCAGGGTCAGCAGCGAGCGCAGCGGCGCCGCGCGAAAGGTGCCCAAGGCGAGCCGCAGGTTGTCTATCAGCGCGCCCACGCGGTCATTCCCAGCGCAGCGACTCGACCGGGTCGAGGGCCGCCGCACGCGCCGCCGGCCAGATGCCGAACAGCAGGCCGACCAGGCTCGAGAAGCCGACGCCGAACAGCACCGTGCTCGGATCGACCGCGGCCGCCAGCGGCGTGATGCTGGCCACCAGCTTGGCGCCGGCCAAGCCGACGATGGTACCGATGGCACCGCCGACCGCCGCCACCGCCACCGCCTCGAGCAGAAACTGTACGATCACGGTGCGCCTGCGCGCGCCCAGCGCCCGGCGGACGCCTATCTCGCGCGTGCGCTCGCGCACCGATACCAGCATGATGTTCATGATGCCGAAACCGCCGACCAGCAGCGTGATGCCGCCGACGCCGATGGCGACGCCGTAGAGCGCCGCCGTCAACTGCTGGTAGGTCTTGGCAAGCTGCTCGGAGCGGTTGACCTCGAAATCGCTCTCGGCCTCCGGCGGTGTGCCGCGGCTGCGGCGGATGATGCCGATCAGCTCGTCCTCGGCCTGGTTGAGCAGATCGGTATTCTCGACGGCGACCCCGATCTCGAAGCCGCGGCGCTTTCCGTAGTCGGCGATAAAGGTCCGGAACGGGATGATGACCGAGGTGTCCTGGCTTTCGCCCAGGAACTTGCCCCTGCGCACCAGCGTGCCCACCACCTCGAACGGCAGATCGCGCAACCTGATTACGGCGCCGATCGGATCGCTGTGCGGAAACAGGGTATCGACCAGGTCGGCGCCGATGACGACGACGTTCTTGCGGTATTCGGAGTCGGCGTCGGTGATGGCGCGGCCGCTCTGGATCTCGAAGCCCGACACCGTCAGGTAGTCGCCGGTGCTGCCGATGATGCGCACGCGCGACAACCCGCGATCGCCGTAGCTGACGCTGCCGCCGCGCCCGATCTCGGGCGCCACCGCCGCGGCGAAACGCGACTGCTCCCTGATCGCCTGCACGTCGTCGAGCGTGAAGTCCTTGCGGTTGCGGTAGATCCACCACTTGTCGCCGGTGATGACCCAGGGGAACTTGGAGACCCAGAGCGTGCTCGAGCCCAGCGCCGAGAGCTGGGTGGCGAACGAGGCGTTGAGCCCCTGCACGATGCCCAGAATGCAGAGCAGCGTGGCCACACCGATGCCGATGCCGAGCGTGGTCAGCAGCGTGCGCAGCCGGTTGAGACCGAGCGACAGCACTGCGATGCGCGCCCCCTCGTAGAGATCGACTCGCAGGCTCACGGCCATTCTCCGAGGGGCTGTCGGGCAGCCCCTCCCCCGCCGGAGCAAGTCCGTCGGGGCCCCCACCCGACCAGCGCTGTCATGGACACCTCGTCGCTGCGCTCCTCGGTGCATTGTCTTGTGGTGCCGTCACGGGCGCCGCCGCGCGCGCCGCGTCGGGCAGATCGGCGAAAGCCACCTCGCGCCCGGGCCCGTCGGCGACGATGCAGCCGTCGCGCAGACGGATCGCGCGCGGACAGCGCGCGGCCAGGCGCGGCTCGTGGGTGACCAGGCACAGCGTGTGGCCCTGCCGATGGAGCTGCTCGAACAGCCGCATGATCTCCTCGCCGGTGGCCGAGTCGAGGTTGCCGGTCGGCTCGTCGGCGAGCAGCAGCGACGGCTCGCTCACCAGCGCCCGCGCCACCGCCACCCTCTGCCGCTGCCCGCCGGACAGCTCGGTGGGCAGGTGCCGCATGCGGTCGCCGAGCCCGACCTGCCGCAGAGCAGCCTTGGCGCGCTGGCGCCGCTCGCGCGCCTTGACCCCGCGGTAGACCAGCGGCAGCTCGACGTTGTTGAGCGCGCTCTCGCGCGGCAGAAGCTGAAAGGTCTGAAAGACGAACCCGATCTCGCGGTTGCGGATGTCCGACAGATCGTCATCGCTGAGCTGCGCCACGTCTCGGCCGTTGAGCAGGTAGTGGCCGGCGGTCGGCGTGTCGAGGCAGCCGACGATGTTCATCAGCGTGCTCTTGCCGGAGCCGGACTGCCCGACGATGGCGACCCATTCGCCGCGCTCGACGCCGAAGCTGACGCCGCGCAGGGCGTGGACGTCCTCCGAGCGGCCCAGGTGGTAGACGCGCTCGATGTCGCGCATCTCGATCAGCATGCCGTCACTCGCGCCGCCCGCGGCCACCGCCCGGACGCCCGGCCGGCTTGGCCTCGCGCACCCGGTCGCCGTCCTTGAGGTCCTTGGACAGCGTGCGGTAGGGCCCCTCGACAACGCGCTCGTCGGCGGCGATCCCGTCGAGGATCTCGATCTCGGTGTTGCTGGCGATGCCGGTCTTGACCTTGCGCGCGCGCGCGACGTCGTCGGATCCGACCGCGAACACCACCTTGACCAGGCCGCCGCCCTTGCCCCTGCCGCGGCCGCCGCCCGAGCCGGCGCCGG
This sequence comes from Deltaproteobacteria bacterium, assembly GCA_016934455.1. Classification (GTDB taxonomy): domain Bacteria; phylum Myxococcota; class JACRCW01; order JAFGSX01; family JAFGSX01; genus JAFGSX01. The sequence goes on along the minus strand of JAFGSX010000329.1, from coordinate 8,215 downwards.
CATCCTCCGGCTCATTGCCGTCGGCTGCACCGCCATCGGCTGCGCCCGCCTCGGGCTCACCGCCGTCGCCCTTCTTTTCGAACGACTTGGCCGCTCGCACGGTGACCGCCTGGATCGGCACCACCACCGCGTCGTCGTGGGTCTCGGCCGCGATGCGCACCTCGGCGCTCATCGACGGCAGCACCCCGGCCGGCCGCACGTTCAGAGCCACCGTGACCGGAAACGTCGTCACCTCGGCCTCGGTGCCGGCGTTCTTGACCAGCCCGCGCTGCGCCACCTCGGAGACGGCGCCCTCGAAGTTCTGGCCCTCGAGCGCGTCGACCGTGATCTCGGCCTTGAGCCCCGGCTCGAGGTAGACCACGTCGTGCTCGCTGACCTCGATCAGGACCTCCATCGCCGCCAGCGCGGCCACCACCATCACCACGTCCTCGGTGAAATCCGAGCCGCGCACCCGCTCGCCCACCTCGCGCGCCAGCTCGATCACCGTGCCGTCGATCGGCGCCAGCAGCGTGGTCTTCTCCAGGTTGCTCTGCGCCTCCTCGACCAGCGCGCCGGCCTGGGTGTAGCGCTCGCGCGCCGAGGCCACGCGCGCGTTGGAGCCGTCGCGCTCGGCGACGATGCGGTCGAGCTCGGCCGAAGACGCCATGCCCTTCTTGACCAGCGCCTCGACCCGCGCCAGCTCGTTGGCGATGCGCTGGCTGTCGACCTGCGCTAACTGCACGTCTGCGGCAGCGGCTTTTTGCGCGGCGCGCGCCTGCTTGGCCGCGGCCTCGTAGCGCCTGCGATCGATGCGGCCGAGCACCTGGCCGCGGGTCACCCGGTCGCCCTCCTTGACCAGCAGCTCGGTCAGGTCGCCCGAGATGTTGGACGAGATCTTGACCGTGGTGGCGGCCTGGACCTTGCCGGCACCGGCCACGGTGCGGGTGATGCGAGACTTCTTGGCCTTGCCGATCTGCACCTCGACCGCCGGCGGCGGCCGGTCGCGCAGGCCGGCGATCGCGATCGCGACCGCACCCAGCGCCAACCCCCCGGCGAGGACACCCTTGTACCATTTCATCAGGTCTCTCCGGCACCTACCGCGCGCGCCAGCGCGGCGTGAGCGATCTCGACGTCGATGCGGCTCTCCAGCGCCACCAGCTCGGTCTGCACCACCTTGAGCTGGGCGTCGCGCACGGCCAGCGTCGAGCCGGTGCCCGTGCGAAAGCGTTCCTCGGCCAGCTCCAGCCCGGCGCGCGCGGTCTGCACGTTTCCGGCCGCGATGCGAGCGGCCTCGATCTGCGCCTCCAGTGCGGCCAGCGTGCGTTGCACGTCGGCCCTCAGCTCGCGCTCGGCCTGCTCCAGGTTGATCTGCGCGCTGCGCACGTTGGCCAGCGCCTGCGCCACCTGCGCGCGCGTGGCGAAGCCGCTGAACAGGTCCCAGCGCATGCTGACACCTGCGCTCAGCACGTTCTGCTTGGTCGGATCGGTGAAATAGGGATCGATGGTCGAGCCGTTGCGCGACAGCGCACCGCTCACCGAGATGCGCGGCCAGTAGCCAGCGCCGGCGATGTCGACCTCGAGCTCGGCGGCGCGCTTGAGATTGCTCAGAGCGCGCAGCAGCGGCCGCTGCTGTTTAGCCAGCTCGCACAGGCTCTCTAGCGTCGGCGGCGGCGACCCTGGTAAGTCCCCGTAGGAGGACGGCGACGGCTCCGCGCCCAGCGTGCCCGGGTCGACCGCCCGTAGCTCCTCGTCGAGCGGTCTCATGATCCAGGCCGCCAGTTGCGCCCGCATCGCCACCAGCCGCGACTTCTGCTGGATGACCGCGATCCGGTCGTTTGCCAGGTTGACCTGAGCCGCCAGCACCTCGTCGCGGCCGACCCGGCCGGCGGTGAACAGCGACTCGGCGCGATCGACCTGCTCCAGCGAGCGCTGGGCCGTCGCCTCCAGCACTTCGAGACCGCGCTGGGCGCGGAAGAGCTCGTAGAACCGCCGCACCCCCTCGAGCTCGGCGGTCATCTGCTCCTCGCGCTGCTGACCGCGCGCCGCGTCCTCCTGGGCGCCGGCGGCCGCGATCTGATGCCACCAGCGACCGCCGTCGTAGACCAACTGGTTGACGCTGATCGCCGCGTCGAACGACGGGCGCGCGGTGCCCGGGATGTCGATCGCCTGCTCGGCGTAGCTCATGTTGCCGGGCGCGTTGGCGATCGGCAGCGCCGTATAGTAGCGCTGCGTGCTGGTCGTGGTGTAGACGAAGCCGGCGCTGAACGCGATCTGCGGATAGACCGAGGCGCGCGCCAGCTCGACCGCGGCCGCGGCCTGGCGCTGCTTCAGCTCGGCCAGCAGCACCGACGCGTTCTCGCGGCTGAGCGCGCGCACCTCGTCGAGCCGGATCGGGGTGGACCCCAGCGCAGTAGCACCGGTGAGCATGGCCACGACCGGCACGGCCAGAGCATGCTGCATCATCGCGCTCCTCCGCGCTGGTCGCCGCCGCCGGCACCGGCTGCCGCGCTGGCAGCGTCGCCCGCCAAACCGGTCAACCCGATACTGGCGCCGCTGAACAGCAGGTAGCAGACCAGCGCCAGCGGCAGCGCCGCGCGGCGCCGCATGCCGGTGGCGGTCGCAAAGGCCAGGCCGAGCAGCGCCACCGACCACAGCTTGAAAAAGTCGATCGCGGCCAGCGCCTGCAGCGCCTTTGGCGAGACCTGGGGCCACAGCGCGGCCAGGCTCGACGGCACCAGGTGCGCGATCTCGGCATCGGTGAGCGCTGGCCGGGCGAGCGCGCTCACCAGATAGATCAGGTCGTACAGCGCCAGCGGCAACAGCGCGATGGCGGCCGCAGCCAGGCAGCCGCGAAACGACGGCCGCCGATCGAACAGCCAGGCGGCCAACCGGATGCCCACGGCCAGCAGCAGCAGCGACAACAGCGGGCCGACCAGCCCCGCCGCCACCCCGCCCACCAGCCGCATCCGGCCGGCGGTCTCTATCTTGTCGCTCAGCTCGGCCTCGGTGGCGTTCTTGAGCTCGCCCTCCTCCTGCAGTTGCTGCACCACCGTGGCCTGCGGATCCCAGCGCCAGGCGGCCGCCGCCTGTGCCAACACCGAGCAGAGCAGAATCGCGAGCAGGGGGGAGATCCAGGTCCGCGCCGCCACCGCGGCCGACGTGCCGTCGATCGGATCGAAGAGAGGCGTCAAAAACCGGATCGCGCGGACACCCATGACGTCGATAGTAGGCGGCGCTTTTAGAGGCAATGTCAAGGTTGCCGCCACGGCGGCGGTGATCAGCTCTTGCGGGCCGGCACCAGCCGGTGCAGCAGGATGCCCGTCGAGCTGGCGACAAAGATCGACGAGTAGGTGCCGACCAGGAAGCCGACCGTGATGCCGATGGCGAAGTTCTTGACGCTGCCGGTCGAGAAGACGACCAGCGCCACCACCACCAGCATCGTGACCACGGTGGTCAGAATGGTGCGAGACAGCACGTCGTTGATGGCGCGGTTGACGTAGCGCTCGCGTTCCTTCTCGTCCTTGAGCTTGTCCTCGCCGGGCGTGGTCTCGCGCACGCGGTCGTAGACGACGATGGTGTCGTTGATCGAGTAACCCAGAACCGTCAGCAGCGCCGCGATCGTCTGCAGGTTGAACTCGAGCCCGGTCCAGGCGAAGAAACCGGCCGCGATCGAGACGTCGTGGAAAATGGCGACGATGGCACCCGGCGCCGAGTAGAAGTCGAAGCGAATGGCGATGTAGACCAGCATCGCGATCATCGCGTAGAGCAGGGCCAGCAACCCGTCGGTGCGCAGCTCCTTGCTGACGTTGCTGTCCACGTACTCGGTGCGCCGGTTGTCGACGCCGCACCTCTCGGGGTCGGTGGCCAGGTTGCAGTCAGCGCCTTTGCCAAGATCCTTGACCATGGCCGCGATGATGCGATCCGAGACCCCCTTGAAGTAGACCAGCGCCTCGACCCGGCCATTGCGCGGCTGCCCCATCATGATCGGCTCGCGCAGCCGCAGCTCGACCCCGGCGCCGCGAAAGAAAACCACCACCTGCTCCTTGAGCTGGTTCGCCTGTCGCTCCTCGCTCAGGCCGGCCGGCGCGTCCGCCTCGCTGCCGCGACCGCCGAGGGCCGCTGGCAAGCTCGCCGGCAGGCTGGCGGCCTGCGACTCCGGCGCATCACCCGCGGGGAGCGATGCCGGCGCACCGCTGACCTCGGCCGCCGGCTCCAGCGCGAACTCCATGGCCACCCGGTCGCCCTCGGTCGGCTCGAACACGAAGCTGCGCAGCTTGTCTGCGCCGAAGTGTGCGACCGCCTGCGTGCGCAGCGCGTCGATGCGCTCCTCGGTGAGCGAGGTGATGCGCTCGATGCGCACCAGGTACTCGTGGTGGGTCGGATCGCCGTAGGGCTGCACCTCGTTCTTCTCGAATCCCACCGACTCCAGGGTCTTGCGGATATCGGCGGTCTTGACGTCCTTGGCAAAACGGATCTGCAGCTCGGTGCCGCCGGCGAAGTCGATGCCCCAGTTGAAGCCGCGCACCGCGATGCCGACGTAGGCGAGCGCGATCAAGATCACGGACATCAGCCCCCAGAACTTCATGGCGCCGACAAAATCGATGTTGGTGCCTGGCTTGATCCACTGCATGGCGGCCTCCTAGATGCTCAACGTCTCGACGTTGGGACGGTTGGCCGCCCAGTCGAAGAAGATGCGAGTGACGAAGATCGCGGTGAACATCGAGACGATCAGACCGATCATCAGGGTGGTGGCGAAGTTCTGAATCGGCCCCGAGCCGTACTGCCACAGGATCAGAGCGGCGATGATGGTGGTGACGTTGGCGTCGAAGATGGTCCAGAATGCCTTGCCGTAGCCGGTCTCGACCGCCGCGCGCGGGGTCTTGCCCAGCCGCAGCTCCTCGCGGATGCGCTCGTTGATCAGCACATTGGCGTCGACCGCCATCCCCAGCGTCAGCACGAAGCCGGCGATGCCGGGCAGGGTCAGCGTGGCGTCCATGCCGGACAGGATGGCCAGCAGGAAGTAGGCGTTGAGCAGCAGCGCCAGATCGGCGTAGAGCCCCGAAAACCTGTAGTACATGACCATGAACAAGAAGACCAGGATCATGCCGACCCCGACCGCCACCTTGCCGGCGTGGATCGAATCGACGCCGAGCGACGGGCCGACCGAGCGCTCCTCGCGGATGGTGACCGGCGCCGGCAGCGCGCCGGACTTGAGCACCAGCGCCAGGTTCTTGGCATCGGTCAGGATCTCCTGCTGCGACTTCATGCCGCCGAGCGTGATCTGCGCGCGGCCGCCGCCGATCTTGGACTGGATCACCGGCGCCGAGTCGACCATGTCCTCGAGCACGATCGCCATCCGGTTGCCGATGTTGCGGCCGGTGGCCTCCTCGAACATCAGCCCGCCCTGGGCGTTGAACTCGATCGCGACGTAGGGTTGCGGCTGCTCGGCGCTGCCCGGCGCCACCCGGGCGTCGGTCAGGTAGTCGCCGGTCAGCTCGATGCGGCGGTGCAGCAGGTAGGTGCGGTACCAGCGCTCGCCCTTCTTGAATTCCTGGCCGTACTTCACGATCAGATCCTGAGGCACCTTGCCCTGCAGGTATTCGCGCAGCGGCTCCAGCTCCTTGGACTCGAGAAAGACGTCGCGACCGGCCGAGCCGTCGGGCCGGCGATAGGTCGAGCGGATCAGATTGATCCCGTCCGGCAGATCCTTGAGCTCCTCGAGCGCCTTGCTGTCGTCGGCGCACATCTGGAACTCGAGCTGGGCGGTGCGGCCGAGCAGAGCCTTGGCCTCGTCCGGGTCGCCGTAGCCTGGCAACTGCACCTGGATGCCGTCCTCGCCGCGCTTGTTGATGCTGGGCTCGGCCACGCCCATCTTGTCGACGCGGTTGCGAATGGTCTTGATCGCCTGGTCGACCGAATCGGTCTTGACCCGCTTGACGAACTCGCCGGAGATCTTGAGCACCATCTTGGCTTCGTCGCGGCTGACCACCTCCAGCTCGAAGTAGTTCTTGAGCAGGTCGCTCTCGAACTGCTTGCGGGCGTCGGCGTCTGCGAACACCACCTCGACGCGGTCGCGCGCGCCCTCCTCCATCCGTTTCACGGAGGCATAGCCGATCTTTTTATCGTCGAGATCGGCGCGCAGCCGGTCGGAGATGCGCTCGGTCTTGTCGGCGATCGCCTTCTTCAGATCGACGCCGAGCACCAGGTGAATGCCGCCCTGCAGGTCGAGGCCGGGCACGATGTGCGACTGCGGCGACCAGCCGGGCAGCAGCTTCTGGAAGTTGGCGCGCGATTTCTTGGCCAGCTCCGCCTGCTCCGGCGTCAACGTGATGTACCGGTACGACGGGTAGAGGTAGTAGCCGCCGAGCAGGATGAGCGCCAGCAGGAACAGGATGCGCCAGAGAAAGCCGCGTTTCATGGTCGACCTCGAATCGATGCTGCCTGCAATCGGACGCCGCTCACCTCTTGTCGGTCTTGTCGGCGTCTTCCTTCTTGTCGGTCTTGTCGGATCGCTCGGGCTCGCCGGCGCGCGGTGCGTCGCCGGCGATGGCGTGCCGCAGCACCCTGATCCGGACCTTGTCGGCGACCTCGAGCACGACCTGTTTTTCCTCGACCGCATAGACCTTGCCGAGGATGCCGGCCTGGGTCACCACCTCGTCGCCCTTCTTGAGCTGCCCCAGGAACTCCTGATGGCGCTTCTGCTGCTTCTGCTGCGGCCGCAGCAGCAAAAAGTACATGATGCCGAGCATCACCACGATCATCAGGATCATGGAGAGCCCGCTCTGAGGCCCACCGCCTGCCTGCGCAGCGGTCAGTTGCGCAACGTCGACCACGAGATGGTAAAGCACGCTGTTCTCCTCGCGAAGGGCCGCGATCCATCAGGCCAGTTCACACAATGGCGTGGTCTGCAACGCCATGAAGAGGTTGCGTTTGTTAGCATTGCTCCGACGGGCAGGCAAGGGAAACGCGTGCGCTGCGGAGCGCCCGCCGTTCAGGGCTGCACCAGCGCGCTGTTGGAGCGGGCGCTGACGCTGGCGGCCCGGCCATCCGAGGCCTGCACCGTGCACTGCCAGATGCTCTTCTCGTTGACGTGGCGCGCGGCCACCTCGAGGGATTGATCCGAGAACTCCTGCTCCACCCCGTCCTTGGTCCAGATCACGCGATAGCGCACCGGATCGCCGTCCGGATCGATCGCCGGCGCGACCACCTCGCAGCGCAGGCCGTCGCGGAGCGCCCGCGGCCGCTCCGGTGTCAGCTTGACCCGCGGCGGCTGCGGCGGCGCATTGACGATCTTGGTCTGGGCGGTGGCTGCCTCGCTGCTGTGCTGGCCGTCGCTGGCGCGCACCCGGCAGGTCCAGATCTCGCCCCGCTTGACCGCCCCGACGGCCAAACCGGGTTGGCTGGCCAGCACCTGCTTGCCCTTGCCCCGGAGCCACTCGAACCGGTATTGCACCGGATCGCGGTCCGGATCGAGCACCTCGGACACCACGGCGCAGACCGGCGGCTCCGAGGCGGTCGGCTCTGCGGGCGCGATCGCGATCCTGGGCGCCGGCGGCGGTGCGTTGTCGACGCTGACCGCTCCCGAACGGGCCACCGGCCCGCACCGATCGCCATCGCTGGCCTCGGCCGCGCACGACCAGCTCTGGCCAGCGCATACCAGCGGTCCCGCGACCACCCCGTCCGCGCCCACCGCCACCGGCGCGCCATCGCGCTGCCAGCCAAAGCGGTACTCGATCGCATCGCCGTCGGCATCCGTCGCCGGCCGGGTCACCTGGCAGCGCAGCGCATCACCGGTGCGCGGGCGGTCCGGTCGCACGGCCACCTCGGCCGCGCCCGGCGCGCTGTTGTCGACGACGACCTCGGCGGCGGCGGCCGGCCCCTCGGCCGTGCCGTCGAAGGCGCTCACCTCGACCCGCCAGCGCTGGCCGCGCCGGGTGAGCTTGGGATCGATACGCGTCGTCGCCGCGCCGACGTCCAGCGCGACGCCGTCCCTGAGCCAGCGATAGCGGTACTCGAGCCGGTCGCCGTCGGCGTCGGTCGCCGGCGTTTCGACGCGCACCTCGAGCGCATCGCCGGTGGTCGGCGTCGCGGGCGCGATCGCGGGCGCCGGTGCGGTCGGTGGCGTGTTGTCGACGGTGAACGGCGCACGCACCTCGGGGCCGTCGGCGATCCCGTCGCTGGGAATGACGCGAACCACCCACCTCTCGCCGCGGCGCGCCGTGCGCGGCGGCAACTC
>JAFGSX010000328.1 GCA_016934455.1 Deltaproteobacteria bacterium | reverse complement strand
GGTGAACGGCATCACCTTCGACATCGCCGACCGCCAGGCGGCCGCCGACGCGGTGGCGGTGGCGCGCCGGGAGTGGGACGCGATCGGCGAGCCGAGCCGCCGCGCCGAGTGCTGCTGGCTCGACGCCTGTCGCGCCCTGACCGATTCGGACTTTGCGGGCTGCGTGCAGGCCGCGCGAACCGGCCTGGAGGTCGGCGGGCCGAGTACGTACCACGCGCCGCTGCTGCAGGCCTGGTTAGCCTGGGCCCTGCGCCTCCAGGATCATTTCGAGGCAGCCGAGGCCGCCGCGGCATCCGCCATCGAGCTCGCGGGCGACGATCCCTACCGGGGCACGATCGCCCTCGGGGCCATGGCCGCGATCGCCGAGGACCGCGGGGACTGGCCTGAGGTCGAGCGGTACTTCCAGGGCCAGCAGGAGATCATGGTTCGAAACCGCGTGCCGGACATCGTGGGCCGCGGCGGTGTCGTCGAGCACAACGCGGTTATCTGCGCGATCCTGGGCCGCACCGACGAGGCGCTCGCGCTGGCGCGCGCGGCCAACGAGATCTTCTCCACCCGCGACAACCGCGGCCTGCGCCAGATCTTCCCGCTGATGCACCGCGGCGATCCGAGACCCGGCGACATCGAGAAGTCGCTGCAGCGGCACCACCAGCGGTTGCGCCTGCCGCCGCTCGAGGGCGCGGCCGACACGCTCAGCGAGCGGCTCGTGGAGTTCGCCGGCCGCCTCGAGCGCCTGGGCCGCCGCGACAAGGCCGAGGATTGCCGCCGCGCCCTGGCCGCGGTGCGGGCGGCGACCGGTGCCAGGGACGGAGCGCAGGGCGGATAGACGCCCAACGCGCGCGCTGTCGACTTCGGCCGGTGCAGCAAAAGGGCCAAACCGGAGACACCTCGACTCTCTGTAATGGAGGGCGCACTGCCTCCAGGGGAAAGCTGTGGCCGTCAAGATCGGCTCTAGCGGCGCTGATCGCGCCCGGTTGGCACGGCTCGACAGGGCCACCCAGACCGAGAAGAGCACCCTGCCCACCGCACCGGCGCCCGAGCAGAAAGTCGGCTGCGGCGAGCTGAACGGCGAGGTGGTGCGCAACCTGGGCCAGGGCAAGACCCCCGCGGGCGGCAGCCTGCTGCAGTTGCTGCAGCAGAACAGCGCGCCCACCATTGGAGCGCGCCCACGGCCGGTGTCGAGGGCGCCATCGACAGCATCGCGGAGGCGCGCGCCGTGCTCGATCGCCACGCGCTGCTCGCCGACACCGCGGCCGGCCGCGGCGGGAGCGACGGTTTCACCTCGGGCAAGGATCTGGAGGCGCTGGCCCGCGATGGCGGTGTGCCCACGGAGCTGCGCACGGCCGCGCGCTACCTGCTCGATCACGACCCCAGGGCCTGCGGGCTCGGCGAGCTGGCCGATCTGGCCGAGGCGGCGGCCTCCGATCCCGAGCGCGCCGGGGTGACCCAGGACCGCCTCATGCTCAACATCAACGACGTCGACGCGCGCGTTGACCTGCGACGGAGAAGGCTGCTCCTCCGTTTCACCAGCCAGCCGATCCGCGGGCCCGCTAAAAAATGGCTCGGGCAAAGTGAGCAGCGCAATCAGAGGCCTGCATGGTGCGTCCTTTCCGACATACCGGCTTTGCATGGCTGACGATGTTCGGGATCGCTGCAGCCCAACCGAGTTGATAGGTCGCCTCGCCGCGATCGTGCCACCCAAGGGTTTCAACGGGGTGAGGTATCACGACGTCCCCCGTCGGGGACTTACAAGGGTCGTCTGCTCGCGACCCACGAGATGGCATGGTGCGACGCCTCGGCGTCTTGATAAACTGCCCAAAGTGACGTCGTCGGGACGTCAGGGTGCGTACACCGGGCCTGGGTTGGAGAGCGGAAAGGGCGCTCATGCTTACTACGCGCCGGCGTCAGCGCGGCTCCGGTCACGGTGCGGCCAGCTCGGTCCAGAGCGCGACCTGGTCGACACCGGCCACGTTCATCAGGAACGCCACATTGAACGGACCGCCCGGCACCAGCGCCGGCACCGGCCAGCTGCCGCGGCCGATGGTGACCGGCTCGCCGAAGCCGCTGCCGGCGTCCTCGATGTAGACGATCAGGCCGGTCCCGTCGTTGTAGGCGACACCGACCGCGACGTCGCTCGCGCCGATCTGTGGCTGGTTGCCGGTACGGCCGCCATCGTTGACCCAGCCGCCGACATCGACGAAGCCGTGATAGAACACGCTGCCGGTGCCGAACACGACGCGGTAGTTGCCGTCGGCGTCCCGGGCCAGAGACTTGCGGCCGAGACTGATCGCGTACCAGCCCCAGCTGCCGGCTGAACCGCCGATGCCGCCGGGCTCGTCGGTCCAGAGCGCGATGGTCATGTCGCTCCACGACACCCGGCCGCCCCAGTTCATCGCGTTCGCGTCGATGTGCCAGTAGCCGTCGGCAACCTTGATCGACGGGTAATAGAAGTAGTTGCCGCTGCCCGAGTCGTACCAGCCGTCGGCGATCAGCTCCCAGTGCTCGAAGGTCGCGCTCGTGTTGTTGGTGTAGTAGATCTCGTTGTAGCCGTCGCCGTCGTAGCTGGCCGAGACGACCAGGTGCGCGGTGCTGTCCGGGCCCGAGTCGATGGCCAGCCAGTTGGCGCCGATGCCGGT
>JAFGSX010000327.1 GCA_016934455.1 Deltaproteobacteria bacterium | reverse complement strand
TGCCGGCCGGCGGCATGTTCGACGGCGCCGTGAAGCTGGTCGGCAGCACCGGGGATCTGAGCACGCTGGCGGCAGACGTCCGGATCCAGAAGCTGGTCTACGGCAAGGCCAACCTCGCCGGCACGCTCGGTCTCAAGAACCTGGTGGCGCCGCAGTTCAGCTTTGACCTGCAGAGCCCCTACCTCGACATCGACGAGCTGCTGGGCGAGGAGAGCAGCGAGCCGAAGAAGAAGGACGAGAAAAAGCGGGCCAGCCCCGACGACAACCCGCACGGCCTTTCCAAATCGGTGCGCGCGCTGCTGGCCACGGTCAGCGGTGAGGGCAAGCTCAAGGTCGGCCGCGCCCTGTTCAAGGGACTGGACTGCGCGAACTTCGACGCCAGGCTGCGCATGACCAAGGGCCTGGTGACCTTTGACGCGCTCGACTTCGATATCTACCAGGGCCACATCTCGGCCGCCGGCACCACCTTCGATCTGCCCGCCGAGTACACCGGCTACGGCCTCAAGCTGGCGGTCAGGGATCTCGAGCTCGGCCAGGCGCTGTCGGCCCACACCTCTCTCGGCGGCTTCTTCAGCGGCCGCGCCAGCGACGCGATCGACGTCTCGGGCAAGGGGTTGTCGCTGAACGACCTGGCGTCGAGCCTGGGTGGCAACGTCAGCCTCAACACCAACGCCCTGACGCTCAAGGCGTTGGATGTGCTGGGGCCGATCGCCACCCCGCTCAAGGGCGCGCTGACCAAGGCCGGTTACGGCAAGTTCAAGGGTTTCTCGGCCGACAGCGGCGGCACCACTTTCAAGGATGTGGCGGCGCTGCTCAAGTTTGTCGGCGGCAAGTTCAAGCTCGACAAGCCGGTCAAGAGCAAGACCGGCTTTGGCGCGATGGAGCTCTCGGGCGGCGGCGGGCTCGACAACTCGGTCGACATGACCGGCACCGCGTTCATCGACGCCGACGTCATCAACCGGGCGATCGGCCAGAAGGCACTCAAGCAGCCGGTGCCGGTGCCGCTCAAGATCGGCGGCACCTGGGACAAGCCCAAGATCACCGGCGTCGACGTCGGCGCCATGGTGGCCGCCATCCTCGGCGGCAAGGTCGAGGCGATCGTCGACGACGCCAAGCACAAGGCCGAGGAGGAGGCCAACAAGCTCAAGGCCGACGCCGAGCGCAAGGCCAAGGAGGAGCTGGCCAAGAAGGAGGCCGCGGCCAAGGCCGCCGCGCAGAAGGCAGCCGACGAGGCCAAGAAGCAGGCCGAGGCGGCCAAGAAGAAGGCGGAGGAGGAGGCCAGGAAGAGAGCCGAGGCGGCCAAGAAGAAGGCCGAGGAGGAGGCCAAGAAGAAGCTGCGGGGGTTGTTCGGCAAGTAACCGCCGTCGAGAATCTCGTGATCCAGCGTTCGCTCGCACCGCTGCTGCGGCTGTACCGGATGACACCGGCCGCGCCGCGCATCGCTGACCAGGACGTCGCGACCGCCCGCTACCGGAGCTGGCGGCTGCGCATGTTCGTCGGCTTCTTCGTCGGCTACGCGGTGCTATACTTCTGCCGCAAGAACATCAGCAATGCGATGCCGCTGATCGGCATCGATCTCGGCTACAGCAATGTCCAGCTCGGCCTGATCGGCACCACGCTCTACATCACCTACGGCCTGGGCAAGTTTTGCAACGGAGTGCTGGCCGATCGAGCCAACATCCGGGTCTTTCTCGCCACCGGCCTCATCGCCTCGGGGCTGATCAACATCTGGTTCGCGTCGCTCGGCTCGCTCTACCTGCTGGCGCTGATGTGGGGCCTCAACGGCTGGTTTCAATCCATGGGCATTCCGCCGATCGCGCGCGGCATGACCATCTGGTTCCCGGCGCAGGGCCGTGCCACGCGCTGGGCGTTCTGGACCTGCTCGCACCAGGCCGGCACCGCGGTCGTGATGGCGATGACGGCCTGGATCGCCACCTGGGGTAGCTGGCGTCATTTCTTCTACATTCCCGCCGCGCTCTGCATCGCGGTCGGCGTCGGGCTGCTCTTCCTGCTGGCGGACACCCCGGAGTCCCAGGGATTGGCGCCGGTCTCGGCGATCGAGGGGGATGCGGTCGAGGGCGGCGCGACCGATCTGCGCGGCGGCGACTACTGGCGCGCGCTGCTCAAGCACGTGCTGCTCAATCGCAATGTCTGGGTCGTCGGGTTGATCGATCTGTGCGTCTACGCGGTGCGCTTTGGCACGCTCGACTGGACGACCAAATTCATGATCGAGGATAAGGGCTACGAGAAGGCCGACGCCATGCTGCGCGCAGGCTTCATGCCGGCGGCGGGCGTGGTCGGCGTGCTGGTGCTCGGTATCGCCGCCGATCGTCTCTTCGGCACCCGCTACCGCGTGGTCAACATCATCTCGCTGGCCATGCTCGGCGTCTGCATGTACGGGTTCTACGCGGTCGGGCCGGGCGAGCCGTGGCTCGACCTGCTGTTCCTGTTCGGGATCGGCTTCTTCGTCGAGGGACCGCAGTCGATCCTGGGCGGGGTCGGCGCGGTCGACGCCGGTGGCTCGGCGCGGGTGGCGTCGGCTGCGGTCGGCCTGGTCGGCATCCTGTCGTACACCGGCGCCTCGCTCTCGGGTGTGGGCACGGGCTGGTGCATCGATCACTTCCAATGGGCGGGCGCCTATACCTTCTGGATCATCTGCTGCGCGATCGGACTGGCACTCTGCCTGTTCGTCTGGCGCGAGAAGAGGTGAGCGCGGCGCCCGCGCCACGCGCTACGGCGCGTGAATGTGGCCGAGGGTGTTGCTGTCGAAGGTCAGCCCGACCTGCGAGTAGTTGCCGGCATTGGCCGCGGTGTGGAAGTTGATGCCGTAACCGGCGTTGTGGTGGATGTAGGTGCCCGAGAGGGATCCAGATCCGCTGCCGACGTCGATGCCGTCCTCGGCGCTGTGCGCGACCTCGCCGCCCGCGATCGTCAGTTGGTAGCCGCCGGATCCGATGCCGTAGATGGCGTCGCTGCCATAGCGGACCTGTGCGTGCTGCAAGGTCATCTGCGCGCTGCCATAGAGTCCGAGGTGGTACCAGTCGCCCGCCAACGGCGCGCTGACGGTGCCGTCGTGGTTGGTGTCGCCACCCGCCGTGTCGTCCTTGAACGAGGTGAAGACGACGGGATTCTCGGCCATGCCCTGAGCCAGCATGATGGCGCCAGCCACGGCTCCGACGGTGCCGCCCATCAGGTGCAGGCTGTGTCCGTCGAGTTTGACCACTACGCCCGGAGCGATGGTCAGCGTGTGGCCGGCTGTGATCTCGAGGTTGGAGGAATAGCCGGTGACGAACGGGACGTCGGTCTCCTCCCACCGGTGGTTGAGCGCGCTGGCGACGCCGTCGAACTCGCGCAGGTGGATGGCGTTGAAGTCGTTGTTGCCAAAGCTGTTGCTGACGCCCAAGTCGATGGCGCCGTTCCACATCATCGGCCATGCGTTGTCGGCAAAATGGCAATTGGTGACGTTACTATCGGGCAGTACCCGCGGCGCGCGCAGCGCGTGGTTGGCGTTGTGGAGAAGCGTCACATGGTCGAGCTGCACCAGCACCTCGTCGGTGCCGATCTGATAGATCGCATCGTCGCCGTAGCTGATGGCAGCGTGTCGCATGCGCAAGGTCGACCCGCCGTACATCCCAATGTGGTTCCAGTCGCTGCGGGCCGGGGCGGTGACGCCGCTGTCACCGTCGGTGTCGCCCTTGACCGCGTCGTCGCGCAGCGACGTGAAGTGCACGACGTGATCGCTGGTGCCGCTGACCTCGAGCACAGCGCCCGGAATTCCGCTGCCGGTCATCGCGCCCTGCAGTTGCAGGCTGTAGCCGAGCAGCTTGATCGCGACGTCGGGCATCACGGTCAGCGCGTGGCCGGCCGGGATCTCGACGTTGGCCGTGGAGCCGACCACGAACGGCACCTCGGTCTCGTCCCAGACGTGCTGCCGCGTCAGAGACACGCCATTGAACTGGCTGACGAAGATGCCGTTCTGGTCGTTGCTGGAAAAGGCATTGCTCTGCCCCAGGTCGATGGCGCCGTCCCAGCGCAGCGGTTTCTCGTTGTCGGCGAAGGTGCAGTTGGCGAGACGGCTGGTGTGCTCGGCATTTGGCAGGTCGACGGCATAACCGGCGTTGTGCTCGAAGCGCACCGAGTCGAGGTTTGCCGAATAGCCGGATGAGCTGGCGGCGTAGACCGCGTCGTTGCCGTAGCGCACGGTCGCGTGGCTCATCGACAGTCGGGAGCCGGAGTAGAGGCCGATGTGGTACCAGTCGGCGCGCGCGGGCGCGGTGGTGGCACCGTCGCCGTTGCTGTCGCCGCCGACGCTGTCGTCCTTGAGCGAGGTGAAGATCACCGGATGCTCGACCGTGCCGCTGACGACGAGGATCGCGCCGGCGACGGCCGGCGTGGCCTGCTCGCCTTGAAGCTGCAGGCTGTGTCCCGGCAGTTTGACCACGACGCCGGGGCCGATGCCCAGAGTGTGGCCGCGCGTGATCTCGACGTTGCTCGCGGCATCGAGGACAAAAGGCACCTCGGTCTCCTGCCAGGCGTGGGTCGTGAGTTCGGCGGTGCCGGTGAATCCGCTGATGAAGATGGCGTTGCGAGCGTTGTTTTCGAAGGTGTTGCTGGTCCCCAGGTTGAACACTCCGTCGATTCGAAGCGGCCGGTCGTTGTTGCGGAACACGCTGTCGATGATCTGGCCGACCACGCTGGCGTGTCTCAGATCGGCGCCATAACCTGCGTTGTGCTCGAATGTCGAGTCCTCGATGACAACGGTGTAATGGGTGGCGCCGAGGTCGGTCACCGCGTCGTCGCCGTAGCGGACGGTCGCGTGCTTCAGGGACATCACGGTGCCGCTCGCCAGCACGATGTGACTCCAGTCGCCGGCGGCCGGCCGGGTCGCCGCGCCGTCGCCGTTGCTGTCGCCGCCAGCGCTGTCATCCTTGAACGAGGTAAAAACGATCGGGTGCTCCGCCGAGCCATTGGCCGAGAGTGAGGCGCCGTCCGTGGCGGGCGAGGTCAGCTCGGCCTGGAGCATCAAATTGTAGGGTCCGTCGAATTTGACGACGACGTCTGGCCAGATGACAAGGTTTGCGCCGCGGCTCACCGTGATGTTGTTCTTGATCACGTAGAGGCAGCGATCCCATACCGTGTCCGCGGTGATGTCGGCGGTCACCTCGACCAGGCCGGGTACGCAGAGGAGCGCTGTGCCGGAGTCTCCACCCGCATCGCGGCCGGCTTCTGCTCCTGCATCTCTGCCGGCGTCGTGACCCGCGTCCGTGCCATGTGCGGCATCTGATCCCTCGCCCGCGTCCTCTTCCTCGGGTGGCGGCTCGCATTGGCACGCGCTCAGCGCGACGATCCCGAGCACCGCTAACAATCTGATCTTCAATTGCATGGCGTCTCCTGCTGTGGTCTGGGCGATCCGTCTCCGCGCCTGCAGGTATCCCGGGCATTCCCGGTTTGGCCGCTTGACAGGCGGGCCAGGGTCGTAGGCCAATAGGATAGCGCGAATCTGAAAATATTTGTACCGCGCGTGCGTTCTATCTACATCACGCCGGTAGCAGGAGGATCGACCATGAGACGTGCGAGCGGTGTCGTCGTGCTTGGGCTATTGCTGGTGGCAGGCAGCGCGCTGGCCGAGAAGGACGAGGTGCAGAAGATCGCCGAGGCCTACCTCAACGCGCTCTCGGGCAAGGGCGGCGAGAGCGCGCGCGAGTACCTGCTGGGCGGCGTGACGCTGTCCGCCGAGCTAGTGACCGTGCCCAACTGGAAGATCGTCAAGCGCGAGAGGGTCAAGGTCGAGGAGGCGAACCTGGCCGATGCGGTCAAGGAGATGAAGGCGTACGACGCCAAGGGCCGCAAGATGATCCAGGAACTTCTCAAGCTGGCCGGCGACAACGAGATCAGGGAGATCACCAAGGAGCAGGCCGAGAAGATCATGAAGCCCACCGAGGCCGAGCGGCGGCGCTTCATGGAGAAGTTCCCGCTGTTTGCCATCGTGGCGCGGATCGATCGGGACGTCTACTGGCACCCCAAGAACCCGTGGCGCGTGCTGCTCGACAAGCTGGGCACCAAGGGCGATTACCGGCTCGAGTTTCACCGCTTCGAGATCGAGGAGATCGACCACGGCAAGAAGCGGGTGTGGCCGCTGCGCATCCTGCGCATGCAGACCCAGAAGTTCGACACCGGCTACAAGATCCTGCCGGCGTCGGACTGGGATCCGGAGAGCTGATCAGTCATCGATCGTCCGGCGCGCGCGCTTGACCTCGGCGCGCTTCCTCTTGGCGTCGAGGCGGCGCTGTCTCTCGGCCGCGGGCACGCGGGTGGGGCGGCGCGGCTTGGGCCGCCGCAGGGCGGCGCGGATCAGCGCGATCATCTTCCGCTCGGCGTCCTCGCGGTTGCGCGCCTGCGCCCTGAAGCGGTCGCTGGCGACGACCAGATCGCCCGCGGCCGTCAACCGCCGCCGGTTGCTCTGGCGCAGCCGCTGCTTGACCGCATCGCCCAGAGCGCGGCAGCCCGCCAGCCGCAGCCGCAGCTCGACCCGCGTCGACACCTTGTTGACGTTCTGGCCGCCCGGGCCGCGGGCCTGCCCGAAGCGCAGCCGCAGGTCGGCGTCGGGGATGGTGATTTGCGGCGTGATGGCGAGCGGCATCGGGTATCCCTAGCACCACCGCCGCTACCGGACAATCGAGGCTTGGGCCCGGTCCCCGGCGAACATCGGCGAACCTCTTTGCGCTTGCCCTCGGCGGCTGGCGGATGGGAGAACAGGAGCGCCGGGGGTAGTCATGGGCGACAGTCGCGGCATCGGCGAGCGTATCGCCGGTCTGTTGAGCACGATCGTCGGTCGGAGGCGTGCCGAGCCGGCAGCGCCGCCGCCGGCCGAGCGCCGCCAGTCCGAGCGCCGCCGCCATTCGCGGTTTCTGATCCGCATGGACGACGGGGCGGAGCAGGGCATCTTCGTGACGCTGGCGCCGGCGGTGACCGAGTACCCGATCCACGATCTCGGCGTGCATGGATTCTGCCTGCGTTTGCCGGACGCTGCCTCTCCGGTGGCGGAGGTCGGCGCTGTGCTTGACGGGACAGTGCGGCTGGGCGCGATCAGCGTCGCGCTGCGGCTGCGCGTCGCCCACCAGCGCGGCGAGTACCTCGGGTGCGAGATCGTCGAGGCCACCGGCGAGTGGCTCGAGCAGGTGGGCAAGGTGCTCGATCCGATGCGTCTCGGCCGCCAGTTGCGCGAGATCGACGCCCGTTTCATGGCGCCGGATCCGACGGCGGCCCGCATGCGCTGGTTCCAGGCCGGGCCGAGCTGCGACCTCTGGGTCTGGTATGACGCGGCCGGCGCCATCGCGAAGGCGCAGCTCTTTTTCATGTGGCAGCTTGTCGAGTGGAGCGCCGCGCATGGACTGCGCAGCGGCGAGAGCGCAGGGCCGCCAGATCGCGAGCGCGGCTATGCCGCGGCCGAGCTGTACGCGCT
>JAFGSX010000326.1 GCA_016934455.1 Deltaproteobacteria bacterium | reverse complement strand
GCGGCTGCCGACCGAGGCCGAATGGGAGAAGGCGGCGCGCGGAGGCTGCGAGATAGGCGCCAATCCCGTGGCGTGCGACGACCCGGAGGACGAGCGAAGCTATCCCTTTGGCGATCAAGTCCAGCCGGGTCATGCCAACCTGTGGCAGAGCGGCGATCCCTATGACAGCAGCGTCAGCCCATACGACCAGTACGGCGGGCCGTCGACGCCCGTGGGGTTCTTCGACGGCACTACGCGCAGCCGCCTGGCCGACGGTTGGATCGGAGGGCCCGACAGCTACGACACCCTAGACAGCAGGTCGCCCTACGGGACATTCGACCAGGTCGGCAATGTCTGGGAATGGGTCGACGACTGGTATGGCGTGACCTACTACCGCGAGTGCGACAATGCGCGGTGCGTCGACCCGAGCTGCGACGACGGCGTCTGCCGCGACCCGACCGGGCCCACCGCTGGCGATGGCAGGACCGCCCGAGGCGGTAGCTTTTTCAATGTTCCGGGCTCGGCGCGGCTGGTCAACCGGATCACGCTCGATCCCACAGGCCGCAGCAACGTGGTCGGCTTCAGGTGCGCCCGGACGCCGTGAATCGGGTGAGATCGGCGAAGAGCTTAGCATTGGCTTGCCATCCAGGCCGGCATACTCTACCTATAGACGGCACTGGAACGCGGATTTGCCCATGTCTTCGGTCAACCTGAGCACGCGCGAGATCACAGTCAAGGTCGTCTACTACGGGCCGGGTCTCGGCGGCAAAACGTCGTCGCTGCAGTACCTGCACCGCACCCTGCGGCCGGAGAGCCGCGGCCAGTTGCTGTCGCTGGCGACCGGCTACGACCGCACGCTCTACTTCGACTTCTTGCCGGTGCAACTGCCCAAGGTCAAGGACTTCACCATCCGCATGTCGCTCTACACGGTACCGGGCCAGGTGCACTACAACGCGACCCGCAAGCTGGTGCTGCAGGGCGTCGACGGCGTGGTCTTCGTGGCGGATTCGCAGAGCGTGCGGCGCGACGCCAACGTCGAGAGCTGGCAAAACCTGGCCGACAACCTGCGCGGCCACGGCATGAATCCCGAGCGGGTGCCAACCGTGCTGCAGTACAACAAGCGCGATCTGCCCGACGTGATGGCGGTGAGCAGTCTGGCCGGCGACCTCAACGGGCGCAAGCTGCAGGCGTACGAGACCTGCGCGCTGACCGGCCAGGGCATCTTCGAGGCGCTCAAGGCCATTTCAAAGCTGGTGGTGGCCGACCTCAAGCAGAAGGGCATCTTCCAGGATACGCCGGCGCCGGCGCCGGAGCAGCAGCAGACACCGGTGGTCAGCTCGCGCAT
The DNA here is from genome assembly GCA_016934455.1 of Deltaproteobacteria bacterium. GTDB lineage: Bacteria > Myxococcota > JACRCW01 > JAFGSX01 > JAFGSX01 > JAFGSX01. The sequence continues at coordinate 3,301 of JAFGSX010000326.1, read as the reverse complement.
CGAGGAGAGCCTGGCGCAGCACATGGCGTCCCGGCCGGAGGGACCGGACGAGGAGGAGCCCGCAGAGGACGCGGCCGCGATCTCCAACGCGCCGCGCTTTTCCGAGCTGTGGCCGACGGGCGCCGCGCGCGAGCCGATCCTGGCGATCGAGAACGACATCGACCGAAAGCAGTACCGCGAGGCGGTGCAGCGCGCCGCGGTCTGGCTCACCGAGTACGTGGCAAAAGCCGAGGGACGCGGCACCTCGCTGGCCGAGGCCCTGCTCATGCTCGGCGTGCACGGCCCCTATTACGCGAAATTTCGCGAGGTGACCTCCCACGACCAGACCAGCCGCGAGGACGCTCTGTTCTGTCTGTTCTTCGTGACCGACATCGGCGCCCGCATGCGCGGCCTGGGCTGGCAGCGCGCCGGCGCCGCCGTGGACGGCGCGCTCGCACGCTGAAATAAACGACGCCGCGCCTCCAAAAATGCCCCGCTCATGATAACAAAAGCTGTCCGGCTCCAACTGCCGCCGGGCAGGAGCTTGCCATGTCGGCGCACGCACAACTGGTCGCCCACCAGGCGGCCGATCCGCGAGCGGCGCTGCTCTGCCGGCTGTACGAGGAGCAGAGCACGCTGCTGCGCACCCTGATCCACATCAACGCGCTGCACGCGGTGCAACACCAGGCGGGCCACGGCCTGCGCACCAACTGGGCCGGCGCCGACGACGGCAAGCTGTATGCGCACCCCGAGGACGTGCGCATGCTGCTGTTCGACCTGTTCGACGCGCTGGACCGGCTGTGGGAGGAGGCGATCACGATCGACGACGAGCTGTACGTGGCGGCGTTCGCCATGTACGGCATCACCGCGATCCACCCTTTCATGGCCGCCAACGGCCGCACCGCCATGGATTTTGGCCAGTATTTGCTGATGCACCGCTGGGGCAGCAAGGAGCCGCCGATCGGCTTTGGCGACGGCGCCCACCACATGATCGGCGGGCTGTTCCAGGGGCTGGATCAGCTCGCCGAGGACAACAACCCGCTCGAGTTCGTGCTGGTGCGGCAACAGTTGATCTTGCGCTTTCGCCGCACCGACCTGTCGCATCTGAAGAGCATGCCGGCATTCCAGGTGGCAGTCGCCTGGTTCCAGACCGGAGTCCGCATCCCCTGGAGCGAGGGCTGAGAGCCGCCGGAGACGACCATGACGACGATTTCACCGCAACTGCAGCATCTGATCACCCAGGTCAAGACCGGCGCTCAGACGCTCGACCGCGCCACGGCCGAGCGCATCGCCGCCGAGCTGGAGAGCGTCGACGAGGCCACGCTTGACGAGCTGAGGGCCATCGACAGCCTCGAGCAGGGCGCGCCCAGGTCCACCGAGACCGGCCGCGCCTACCTGCACGGGCTGATCGACGGCATGCAGGTGCGGCTGGCCCAGCGCAATGCGCTCAAGAGCGACCGCCAGCCGCCGGCCGTGGCGAGCTGGGTGTCGGGCCAGGCGCGCGGCCCGCTCACCGACAAGGTCGCCGGCGAGGCCGAGTTGCAGCGGATCTTGCTGCGCATCCAGGCGCCGGTGGCGACGCAGGTGCGCCACTCGAGCACGCCCACGGACCTCAAGAGCATGGCCGAGCAGGACGCGAGGTATCGCTCGCTGCGCGATCTGCTCAAGGCCGAGCCCGAGGACCTCGACGACGAAGACTGGCTGCCCAAGGCGACGCCGCAGCAGACCATGGCCAAGTGGCGCGCCATGCAGAAGGCGTGGTGGGGAGCATAGCAGAGCGGGCGCTGCCGAAATTCCTTGACGCCGCGGAGCTGCTTGTTCTTGCACGAGACCTGTAGCTGCGGTCATACCGAATCGATCTGATTGGTCTGCTTGCGCGGGGAGCCCCGGCATCACTATTTTTCCGAGCCCCGCCGAGGACAAAAAGACCCGCCAGTAAAGCGGGGCCCCACAATAGGGTCGAATCAGATTGATTTGGTGTCAGTTGTAGGCAAGACGAATCGGCTCGTCGTCGAGCACGTGCTTGATTTTATCCTGCCACGCTGGTGTCGCCCAGGTCCCCAGAGCCTGGTGGTTGAAAAAATACTTCTGCGGGATCGGATGCGTACCGATGACGACCGGCAACCCGTAGCTCTTCTCGACGAAGCAGCAAAATGCGTCGAGACGGGGGCAGGGAGGGTAGCCGACCACCACCCCGGTTGCGAGGTGGATCACCTCGGCGCCGTTTTTGATCATTTCGGCGGGCGCATACTCCACGTTGCCGCCGGGGCAGCCGCCACAGGTGGTGTAACCGACCAGCTCCACCTCCTGGCCGCGATAGAGCTTGAAGGCGCCCTCGCGATTGCGCAAAGCCCGCAGGCATTTGCCTCCGGCGCAGGTGTGATAGCGGTGGCAGATGATGATGCCGATCTTCTTGTGGTCAGACATGGCGCGATCGCTCCATCTCGGTTGTCTGCTTGGATTCTGACTATAGCAGCGCCGGTCGATCAACGATGGGGGTTGGTCGTCGCCAGCGGATCCTCGGGCCAGCGGTGTCTGGGATAGCGCCGGCACAGCTCCTGGCGCACGGTCGCGTAGTGGCGGCTCCAGAAGCCGGGCAGGTCCTGCGTCACCTGCACCGGCCGCCGCGAGGGCGCCAGCAACTGCACCTGCAGCGCGAGCCGGCCGCCGGCGATGGCCGGCGTGGCGCCCAACCCGAAGAAGTCCTGGATGAACGAGGCGACGAATGGAGGTGCGCCCTCCGGGTAGTGCACCGGCGTGCGCTTGCGGCCGGGCAGCTCGATGTGCAGCGGGCAGAGCGCGTCGAGGCGGGCGCGCGCGCGCGGGCCGCGGCGTGCTATCAGCGCCGCCAGCAGATCCTGGCGCCGCAGCTCGTCAAGGGTCGCGCATTCGAGCGCGAGCTGCTCGACGGTCGCGCGCAGCTCGGCGTCGTCGATCGGTGTCAGCCCGGCGGCCGGGTCGAGCTGGGCGGCGAGGCGCACCCGCTCGCGCAGCTCGTCCAGTTTCTTCGGATCGCAGATCGCGCCCAGCCCGCGCTTGAGGGTGTGCTCGGCCAATAGCCGGGCGGCGCCGCCGTGGCCGCGCGCGCTGCGCTCGCTCTCGGCGAGCGCGAGCTGCCCAAAGCGCAACCGCGACAGAACGCTCACCCGGCCCCGCGCCTCGTCGAGCAGGACCTCCTCCTGCTCTTCGACCCGCTCCGGGAACAGGTCGATCAGCCAGTCGGGCTCGATCGCGCTGGCCAGGTGAACGACCACCGCGCTGTGCGTGCCGTGGCGCCGCTCGCCGGCGTCGGCTGCGACCAGCCACTCGCTGTTTTGCACCG
>JAFGSX010000325.1 GCA_016934455.1 Deltaproteobacteria bacterium | reverse complement strand
GACGGTTTCGATGTCGACGCCGCGCAGGTCGGCGAGCTGGCGCGCGATCGCGGCCACATGCGCCGGTTCGACCTGCTCCGGCGCGATCCCGGCCAGCCCGATCGAGGGCGCGTCGGTCTCGAGCAGGATGCGCTCGAGAGGGAGGGCGGTCGCCGCCTGTCGCGCGCGCGCCGTGGGCCTGGTGATGGCGCCGCCGAAGGCGACGTGCAGGCCGAGCGCGGCGAACTGCTCGGCCAGCGCACTGCCGCGCGAGAACGCGTGCAGCACGCCGCGCAGTCGCGGGACGTGCGGTCGCAGCAGGGTGTGCAGGTCATCGAAGGCGCGCCGGCAATGCAGGATCACCGGCAGGTCGAGGTCGGCCGCGATCGCGAGCTGTTGCTCGAGCACCGCGATCTGCCGGCCGCGGTCGAACCGCTCGAGCGCGAAGTCGAGCCCGATCTCGCCGACCGCGACCGCCCGTTCGGCGCGCAGCAGCTCGACCAGATGGTCGGCCGAGAACGGCTCGTCGACCACCCAGGGGTGCACGCCGAAGGCGGGATGGACCGATCGGGTGCGGCCGAGCTCGGCAACCCGCGGCCAGGACTCGACCCCTGCCGATGGAACCACGATTCTCGCGATTCCGGCGCGCCGACCGCGGTCGAGCACGGCATCGAGTTTGGACCATAGAGGTTCCTCGGTCAGGTGGCAGTGGGTGTCGCACAGCTCCATGGCGCGACTATAGCGCGCCGCCGTCGCCACTCCTGGAACAAATCTATTGGCAGAGCCATCCGTTTCTACCGGAGAAACGCCTTGTGTGAGCGCGACGAGTTGGTGCTATGATGCCGCGATCGGCTGCGATCCATGACTATGATCGCCATGGGTAGTGGTCCATTCGTTTTGGCACATGCCGTGTGCAAACGGCAGGGGTGTTAACCAATATGGCGGGGCAGGCCCCGGAAAAAATACTCCGCATCGGCATCCTGCAGAGCGGCAAGATCCTCGAAGAGCGCGTGATGCGCAAGCCGCAGTCCATTTCGGTGGGCACGGACCAGTGCAACACGGTCCAGATCCCGGCCACGTTCCTGCCGACCCGGATGCCGATCTTCGAGTGGGCCGACGGCAAGTACACCCTTTGCTTCGACGATGCCTGCGACGGTTTTGTCTCGATCCAGGACAACGTCGTCGATTTCGCGACCCTGCGCAGCCAGGGCATCGCCAAAAAGAACGCCGGTCGCTACTGCGTCGCGCTCAACGGCGACGCGCGCGGCAAGGTCGTCTTCTACGACTACACGCTGCTGTTCCAGTTCGTGCCGATACCCGAGAAGCCGCCGCGCACCAAGTTGGCAGACCTGCTGCGCTACTACTCGCAGACCGTCGACTGGGCGCTGGTGGTATTCTGGGCCGGCTCTTTCGTCATTCACATGAGCCTGGCCGCGGCCTGGCAGTTCATCGAGCTGCCGCCCGAAGACTACCGGATGAGCGAGCTGGCCGTGCGCTACTCCAAGTTCATCGCCGACATGAAGAAGCCCGACGAGGTGGCAGACAAGGGAGCGGGCGAGGGCGAGGACAAGGCCAAGGAGAAGGCCGGCGACGACAGCAAGAAGCAGAAGGCCGCCAAGAGGAAAGAGCTGACCGCGGAGGAGAAGGCCGAGCGCGCGCGTATCCACAAGGCGTTTGTCAAGGCGCAGGTGGCCAAGAGCGGCGTGCTCGCCGTGCTCGGCGGCCACAGCGGATCCGACGGCGCGGTGTCCGAGGTCTTCTCGGGCGGCTCGCGCATCGGCGGCGTCGAGGGTGCCTTCGATGGGGCGGGCGGAGGCGGCGGCTACGCCGGCGCCGCCGGCGACCTCATGTCGCGCGGGAGCGGCAGCGGCCAGGCCACCGGCATCGGCGCCATGGCGACCGATGGCGTGGGCTCGGTCGGCGTCGGTTCCAAGTCGCAGACCGTGGTCAAGGGTCAGATCAAGGCGTCCGTGGTCGAGGACGTCGACGGCAATCTCGATCCCAAGCAGATCACCGCCGCCATCAAGTCGCGCCTCTCGGGCATCAAGCAGTGCTACGAGCAGGCGCTCAAGCGCAATCCCAAGCTGGCGGGCAAGATCATCGCCACCTTCGTCATCGACGAGAACGGTCGGGTGACCGAGACCCGCATCGACTCGGATTCGCTCGGCGACAGCAGCGTGGCGAGCTGCATCATCGGCATCATCAAGCGCGTGCGTTTTCCCAAGCCCGACTCGGGCACGGTCCAGGCGTCGTTTCCGTTCGTCTTCACGCCGGCGGGCTGACCGCGCACCGGGTCTCGCGGTCGCCGCTCACGGCTCCAGCCTCAGATAGCGGATGCTGGCTGCGCCGGCCGGCGGTGCGCCCCGGTCGAGGGCGACGATGTGGATGCGGCCCAGGCCGTCGATCCGCGCGCTGGCCGCCGTGACCCAGGCCGCGGTCAAGATGTCGGCGTCGTGCGCCGCGCCGCTGCCGTCGATCCAGCCGAGGCGCAGCGCGCCGGTGCTGGTGTCGACGTCGGGCTCCCAGAAACACAAGGATCCTTCGCAATACGTCCGCATCGTCCCCCGCGAGCGAAGCCAGGAGTACAGGTGCCGCACGTTGCCGAGTTCGTCCGCGACCACCGCCAGCGGCCTCACCTCGTCGTAGTCGTAGTCGCAGGTCTCGCCTTCGGAGGTCGGTCGGGACAGGCAGCGCAGGTCGTCGCCCGGCGTGTCGGCGGCGACTGTGCGCAGCCTCCACTGTCCGTTGCTGCTCCGGTCCGCGAGCATCAGATCGTGGCTGCCCGGGTTTCCGGATTGCGGCAGCGCGAACAGCAGGTGCGGGTGGGGATCCCGATCGACGTTGCCGGCGCGCGGCGGGACGGCCAGCGCGATCTCGCTCCGCACCAGGCCGCTCGTCTCCAGCGAACGCACCAACTCGGTCGCCGCGGGCGGCGCTGCCCAGTAGACCTTCCAGCCGCTCTCGCCGCCGGTGGCGATGTGGGCCAGGTGCGGCTCGCGCTGCGGCGACAGGGCGAGCGCATAGCCGTAGCTGGAAACGCCAGTGTTCAGCTCGCGCGTGGTCCAGGTGTTCGTGTGGAGAGCGTAGAGCGCCCGGTTGTCAGAGCTGATGACCGCGGCGTGGACCTGGTCGCCGTCCGGATCCACCTCGACGCCCTGGCCATTTGGCCCGTGGATCTGGCCTGGAATGACCTCGATCGCGGACCATCCCTCGCTGTTCCGCCGCAGCAGAGAGGTCACGAAATTGCCGCCGTTGGTCACCGCGTAGGGCCCCCCCCCGGCCCCGATGCCGATGCCGCCGCTGGCCACCGATCCGGGCAAGTCCTCGATGGCCCAGCTATCGGCACCGGTGCGAACCGCGTAGTAGCCGTTAAATCCGCCGAGGTTCTGGTTGAACAGCAGGTGCGGGACGTGGTCGGTGTCGAGCGCCAGTCCCGGCATCATCATGAGATTGCTATGCTGAAACACCGTCTCGTCGACGGCGACCCGGCACGGCCGCGTGCTGTCTCCGCAGATCGAGGCGGGGGGTTGCGTCGCGTCCGGCTCCGCGCGGTCGGGCTGCCAAACGTCGAGCGCCGCACCGTCGGTGCCTCCGGCGTCGGCGGCCGCGCGGTCGACTCCCGGCGCGTCGGTCCCGTTGGTATCGGCGCAGCAGCCGTCGCCGGTCAGCCGATCGATCCCGCCGTTCGCGTCGCGGCCGACCGCCGCGTCGACCCCCGCTGCCGTGTCGCCTCCTGCCGCTGCGTCGCCCGGGTTTCCGCCATCGACGCCCGGCCCGACCCGGCGGCAGATGCCATCGCTGCAGGTCTCGTCCTCCCCGCAGTCGGACCGGCTGTTGCAGTAGACCACGGTGGAATCAGGGGGCGGACAGGCGACGGCAGCAATGGCGACGGCGACGGTTTCAAAGAGGGCCAGAGCGCGCGCGCGGAACAGCATGGTGGTCCCCCGGCAAGAGCACTCGACGACATCATACCGCAGCGGCGCCGGTACCCCCAACCCGGTTGCTCATGGCCCCTTGCGGCCGCGGGTGGCGCTCGGCCGGATCACGGCGATCGGCCGCGCCGGCAATTTCTTGGTCGGATCCGGCGGCGGGATGGGGGGGCCGCCGGGGTTGACGAACTCCCGCTCGGGCGCGCTCGTCGCCGGCTCGGTCTCGGCCGCGACCGGCATCGGCTCGAGGTCGACCTTGGCCGGCGCGCGGCCGGCTGGATCCGCCCCCTTGCCCAGGGAAAGCAAGGTCTCGTCGTCCTCGGAGGGGCCGATGCGCAGGACGAACTCGCGCCGCAGCGCCTCGTTCTGGCGCGGCTCGCGCTCGCCCCAGGCGGTAAAGGCGACCTGACCGGCGGCGCTGACCTGGCGCAACAGCATGTACACGCGGCCGCGCATGATGCTCAGGCCGCGCGCGTTGTCCATCACCGCCGGCAGCTTGGGCGGATCCGGCGGCGGCTTGGGCGGCGGGCCGTAGCGATGGTGCTTCATCTTTTCCTTGTACTCTCTCCATGCCGCGCGTTCGGGGGGCGGCAGGCCGCGCAGCTCGTACAGCAGATCCTCGCCCAGCTCCATGAACGGCTCGTCGATGCGGTACGGAGCGAGCCTGGGAGCGTCCTGTTTGGCGAATTCGTAGAGAAGCTGCAACTCCTCGACCAGCCGCTCGGGCAGCCGGTGCAGCTCCACCATCCGGTGGTACTTGAGCCGGCTGTAGCGGTCGTCGGCAAAGGCGCGATCGACCCGCCGCACCAGCAGCGAGCGCCAGCGCAGCGCGCGGTCGACCACCTTTTCCATCTCGGGCCGCAGCGCGCCGCGATTGCCGACCAGCAGCTCGACGCGCTCGTGCTCCTTGACGACGAGATCGCGCTCGCGATCGAAGTTGCTCAGCTCCTTGAGGCCGACGCCCTCCTGGGCCAGCTCGTTGGGATAGCGGTGTGCCAGGTCGAGCACGCGCCGCGCCTCTTCGAGGAGCTGCTGAGTGCCCAGGGTGTGTCCCTCGAGCTCAAGTTCTTTTTCGGAGTAGACCATGCACGCCTCCGGCTATTCCATCTGGATCAGCACGCCGGCCAGCCTGGCCTCGAGCCCGCTGCCCTGCGCCAGCCTCTGGCACAGGCTGTCGGCCAGCTTGCGCTTGCCGATGGCGCGCCAGGCCTCGACCAGGCCGATGCCGGCGCGCGGATGCTCCGCGCTGATGCGCCACGCATCCTCGCACAGCGCGGCTGCCATGCGCTGGTTCTGCATCGGGCTGGGGCGCAGGAACAGGCGGCCGAGCAGAGCGATCCACTCCCAGGCGTCGGGCACGGCGCGCGTGAACCGGGTCAGCGTGTGGATCAGCTCCACCAGGTCGCCGACCTTGAGCACGAGGTAGATCTCGCCCTGCGCCAGCAGCAGACGCGGGTCGTCGCCCAGCGATCGCTCGAGCTCGCTGTAGGTGAGCATGGCCTGCTCGATCGCGTTGGAGGCGAGCAGCTCGCGCAGGCGGCCGAGAGCGAGGTCGGCCTCGTCCTGCCGGGTCTCGCGCTGCTCCTGTTCGCGCAGGGCCATCAGATCCGGATTGCCCGGATGGGTGCGCAGGGCGACGCTGAGATTGGCCGAGGCCGCGGCCAGCGCGCCGCCGGCGCGCTCGAGCTGGATCAGCTCGACCCAGGTCGGGATCGAGCCGGGATTGTTTTCGATCGCCTGCAGATAGGCGTCCTCGGCCTTGCCCAGCGCGCCCTTGCCGATCAGCGCGTGCGCCTTGCCGATCCAGGCCTCGAACAGGTGCTTGTCGCCGCCCAGCGCGTCGTCGAAGTGCTCGACCGCGGCGTCCCAGTCGCGGCGCACCAGCGCCTCCTTGCCAAGCCGCATCGACTCGGCCACCGGTCGCCAGAACCGGCGCCTCGGCTTGACGATCGGCGGCATGCTACTTGATGCCCCGCTTGAGCCTCGGCTTTCTCTTCTTGCCCTTGTCCGCCGGCGCCTTGAGCTTCTCGGCCCGGCCCGTGGTGCGCAGCGCCTTGAGCTGCTCGGAGCGGTCTTTGTAACCCTTGGCGCCGCTCAGTGCCTCGCCCCGTCCAAACTCGCCGAATTCCATCACCAGGCGCTGGTTTACCGGGTTGGCCACGAAGTAGCTCTTGACGCCGGCCACGATCATCTCGTCGCTGGCGTCGACCGGAACCTTGATCTCCGAGAGCACCTCGAGCACCAGCGGCTGCACCTCGGGAGTGATGGGCCAGCCGAGCTCGAAGCAGCAGGCGACCAGAAAGTCGCGCACCTCGCGCCTGGAGTAGAGGGGATTGCCGTTGGCGTCGCGTTGCGAGACTATCTCCCTGGCGCGCTGCGCTTGTCGGTCGAGCTTGGGTTTTGCTGCCATAGAGGCTCCTTGGTTAAAAGAAGGCAAATCCAGGTCAAAAAATAGCAAGATACCTGGTCGCGCGAGAAAAAAAAGCAACGATCGATGGCCCTGTCCGAAACTCTATCTGCTCACACAAGAACTCACACGAGGAGGATGTCGTGATCGGAGGAATCGGCGGTATTGGTGGTGGTGGTGGCGGGCCGCTCGGCGGCATTATGGAAATGCTCAACCCGATGAAAATGCTAGAAAAACTGAAGGAAATGCTCGACCCGATGAAGATGCTGCAAAACCTGTTCGGCGGTCTGCTCGGCGGCGGTCAGAACGGCATGGGTGGTCTCAACCCGTCGTCCATGGTGCAGGGCATCATGAGCATGTTCACCGGCGGCTGATAGACTCTTGCCGGTCCGACATCGTGTCTCGATATTCGACGCGGCCGCCACCTGCGCTGGCGGCCGCTTTTTTATGCGCTGCCCGCATTCTCGTGGCATGGAGCCCGATACCCGGGCTAAAATTTAATTATGGCGCCTCCTGATGGAATTCACGGCGGTGGCCCGACCATCCGCCCGCCAACTGCCGAGCCGCGGCGCGAGGCCGATCGCGCCGGTCAACCCAGCGTCGGGCCGGGAGCAAGAAAAGCCGGTCGGGCCAAGAAAAAGGGCAAGGCCGACGGCAAGAGCGGCATCGGGGTCGGCGGCAGCCTCGGCGTCGGCGTCGGCTCGGTCGACGCCTACGAGGACGACGGCGAGGAGCAGCGCAAGCGCCGGCGCGCCAACTGGGCGCTGGGCGACGACGAGCCGGTGATCATGAACCCGTCGGACGGCCGCGTCGGCGACCGGCTGTCCGCGATCGCGCCCGAGTTCAGGCCGCAGATGATCGCGCGCATGGCCGCGGCCAACTCGATGTCCTCGGGCACCACCCTGGTGCCGCGCGGCGACGGCGGCGACGGCAACGGCGAGGATCCGGACGACGACCTGCAGCGCTAGTGCGATTTCGAGTCTGATCAACCGGGGTTAGCAGCGCGATCTCGATCAGGTGGCTGGTTGCCTGTGCCGGCGCCCGGTGGCGAGGTACGCGACCAGGGCGATGACGGCGACTCCGCCGAGCCACAGGAGCAGGCCGGGCGAGTCGCGAAAGCCGAAGTAGAGCATCCACGCCGCCGAGATGATGTAGACGGCGGCCCCGGTCAGCGCGCCGGCCGAGGGTCGCGGTCCGGGCCGGTCCGAAAACCGAACCCGGAACAGCGCCGCCGCGACCAGCGCCGAGAACAGCGTCAGGATCGCGCCCACGGTCGTCAGCACCTGCTGCAACTGCTGGGTGAAGACCAGCAGCACCGCGATGGCGCCCTGCAGCAGCACCGAGCCGACCGGCGGCCGGCCCGAGCGATCGGCGAAGACCCGGGGCAAGAAACCGTCGCGCGCCATGGCCGCACAGACGCGCGGCCCGATCATCATCATCGCGCTCATGGCGGACAGGAAGGCGACGATGGTCAGCACCGACATCACCGCACCGCCGCCAGCGCCGATCAGATCCTGCGCGATCAGGTGGCCGAGAGTGATCCGGGACTGCTCGTACTCGAAGACGACGGCGGCGCGCTCGGGCGTCAGATTGGCCACGAAGACCCAGTTGACCAGCAGATAGAGCACCGCGACCAGCCCGCAGCCGATGAACATCGAGCGCGGCACGTCGCGCCTCGGCTGCTCGAACTCCTCGGCCACGTAGACGGCGGCGTTCCAGCCGGAAAAGGCGAAGGCGATGAAGAACAGGCTGCCCATGAAGGCCGCCAGCGGAAAGCCGGTGCCGAGGTGGGGCGGCTGCCAGGTCGGCCACTGGTTGCGGCCGGCGACCAGGCCGAGCGCGACGAATCCGATGACCAGCGCCACCTTGACCCACACCAGCAGATCCTGGGTCCACTTGGAGGCGCGCAGATCCAGCGCGTGCAGCGCGGTCAGGAGCGCGATCGCTGCCAGCGCGATCGGCCGCGCCGGCAGTCCCGCGTGGAGCGTCTGCGCAAAGGCGCCGACCGCGATCGCGTCCACCGCCACCGGCGTCGAGAAGCCGAGCAGCAGCGAGGCCCAGCCGGCCAGGTAGCCGAGCGCCGGGTGCAGCAGCTCGGACAGGTAGCGGTACTCGCCGCCCGAGCGCGGCACGATCTCGGCCACCGCCGCGTAGGCGCGGGTACCGGCCAGCGCGATGCCGGCGCCGACCAGCCAGGCCAGCAGCAATGCGGCCGGGCCCAGGTCCTGGGCCATGAAACCGGCGCTGAGAAAGACCCCGGCGCCGATCATGTCGGCCACCACGATGCCGACGCCCTGGCGCAGTCCGAGAATTTTTCTTGGCGTGTACCCGTGGTCAGACATGGTAAAAAGCAGCCTCTGAGCAGAGGACGCGAGCGTCGACGCGAAAGGCCGGGGCGAGCGAGCTGGTGCGCGGTCGCCGGCCCGGGTCATCGAGAGCTGCTGCCGCTGCCTGCATGGCGACGGGAGCAGGCTACTATGGACGGTCGGGATCGGCGATGGAAAAGTGCCACTCCGACGTCGTCTGAAGGCGGTGCGCGAATGAGCGGCCAGGGATTCGATGGCTTCCCGCGGGACTGCGTGGCGTTTTTGCGCGAGCTGCGGCGGCACAACGACCGAGAGTGGTTCGAGCGCAACCGCGATCGCTACCAGGCCAGCGTGCTGCGGCCGGCGCGGTCTTTTGTCGCCGCGCTGGGGCTGCGGTTGTACGAGATCGCCCCCGCTATCCACGCCGACGCCACGGCGTCGATATTTCGCATCCACCGCGACGTTCGCTTTGCCAAGGACAAGAGCCCGTTTAAGACCAACCTCGCGATCTGGCTCTGGGAGGGAGGACGACCGCGGCTCGAGTGCTCGGGCTTCTACTTCGAGCTCGAGCCCCCCGACCTGCTGCTCGCGACCGGCATCTATCAATTCCCGCGACCGCTGCTGCCGGCGTACCGCGCGTCGGTGGTGCACGCGCTGCACGGCCCGGAGCTGATCCGCGTCATCGCCAAGGTTCGGTCCAGGCGCCGCTACCAGCTTGGCGGGCAGAAGTTCAAGCAGACGCCGCGCGGATACGACCCCGAGCACCCCAACGCGAGGTGGCTGCTGCACGATGGACTGTACGCGATGCACCGGGACCAGGCCCCGGCCGAGCTGTTCCGGCCCGATCTGGTCGACTACTGCTTTGCGCGTTATCGCGACATGCTGCCCCTGCACACCTGGTTGCGCGGCGTGGTGGAGCGGGCCTAGCGACCGCGCCGTCGGATTTGCTGCCAGCTCCGTTTCTTTTGTATCCTGCTCCCGGTGAGTGACCAGAGACAGCCCGCTACCGGTCAGGCGCCCACGGCCGAGCAACTGCGCCGCAGCTTGCTCGACGACGACAGCACCGGCGATGTGGCCGCGATCCTGGGCGTGCCGCACGAGGCCTACGTCGCCGCGGTGGTCGAATACTGGAGCGACCCGGCCCGCGAGCCGCGGGCGCGCGTCGTCGACGCCGAGGCGCTCAAGCAGCAGGGCTATTTTCTCGATCTCGCCAGCCTCGAGGAGTTGGCCGACTGGCTGGAGCTGGTCGCGGCCGGCGAAGAGGTGCTGCGGCCGCTGACCGGCGGCAGCTTTCCGGGGGCGGCGATCGCCTCTGCCCGCCGCAAGGCGCGCTGGATCACCGGCGGCGAGATGAAGACCTCGGCGCCGGCGGTCAGCGAGCCGCCGCGCGGATCGATCCGTGTCGCCGATACCGACGTCGGCCGGCAGGTCAAGGACCAGGTGGCGCGCGCGACGACCATGGTGCGTACCCAGCGCGCGGCCTTGCCTCCCTTGCCGCGGGGTCAGGCCAAGGCCCCGGCGCCTACCTCCTCGTCGAAGCCGGCTTCGGCCACCTCGTCCAAGCCGGCGCCGGCGGCCAAGTCGCGGCCGGCGACCGCCAAGCACAAGCCGCCCGGACGCGGAAAAGAATACCAGGACGATCCCAGTGCCCGGCTCAAGGATCGCCTGGCGCAGCTCAAGGAGGCGTACGACACGGGCCTGCTGACGCAGGCCGAGTACGCGCGCAAGAAGCGCGAGCTGATGAAGGACTTTGGCACGACGTGAGGCCGCACCCGGGACGAGGCGAGCGATGTCGCTCAGAGACCAGATGAGCAAGACCGTGGGCCAGCTCGGCCGGCTGGTCCGCTCGCTCGCCGGAGCCACGCGCCCGGTCGCCGAATTCGGAGTGGTCCCGTTCGCGTACGTGGAACGCCCCGGGTCCGAGATCGCGCGCCTGTCGCTGCCGGCCCAGCCCGCGGTGGCCAAGATCCTAGAGAGCACACCGCTCGAACGGGCGATGCGCGCCATCGGAGAACGCTCGCTTCAGAGCCCGCTGGCCTATGTCTCGGCCGAGCACGTGGGCTGGCTGTCGAACCTGGCGGCGCTGGCCATGCTGTACGGCAAGCCGGTCGAGTTTTTGATCGCAATGGACGCGGCGGTCGGGGGCTTTGCCGCCAAGCTCAACGCCGAGGGGCGCGCCAACCTGGTCGCCATAGTCGCCCACGCCCAGGCCGCGCAGCTCAGGCGGGGGCGCTGATCGGGGCGCGTGCCATCGGTCGGCCTTGACCGGGCAGGGCGACCGGCTATGCTGACCGGCATGGCAATGGCCTACCGCAGGACGGTGTGGCGGTCGCTCGCGAGCCCGGGCATCGCCGTCGTCTCGGTGCTCGCCGCGGCGAGCGGTTTTGCGACCGAGCGCCCGACCTGGGTGGTCGGCCATGATCCCGCGCTCGTGCGCGAGGTGTGTGTCGCCCTGGGCGGTCGGGATGCCCGGCCGGCCGTCGAGCGGTTTCCCAGCGCCAGCGCGCTGCAGATGGCGGACTACCGGCTGGGGCTCCAGCGCGTCGACGAGGCGATCGCCTTCTACCGCAAGGGCCGCGTCGACCTGGCGTGGGGCGCCATCAACGAGGCGATCGCCGCCTTCGAGCGATCGTTGGCGGTGGCCGAGGACTTTGCGGCAATCGGCCATGCCTATCTGTTTAGGGCCGATCTGGCCATGGCGCGCGGAGACAACAGCCGGGCCGAGGAGGACTTCCTGGCCGCGGCGCGGCTGGCGCCCGAGCTCGGGCTCGACCCGGCGACGACCAGCCCGACGGTGATGGAGGGTTACGGCACCGCTGTCGAGCTGCTCAAGAACAGCCCCACCGGCGGGCTGTCGGTGGTCAGCAAGCCCGGCCAGGCGATCGTCTCGATCGATGGCGTGAGCCGCGGCCACACGCCGCTGTCGGCGGTGCTGTCCGCCGGCCCTCACCTGGCCGTGGTCCGCCTGCGCGGTCACGAGACGTGGGCCAGCCAGGTCCCGGTGGAGGCCGACGACATGCGCCAGCTCGAGGTCGTCTTGACCGAGGCGTCGGCGATCGATATCGCCGCCGACGAGGGGAATCCGGAGAGCGTGCGGCGGCTGGCCGAGCTCGATCCCGCGGCTGACTGGCTGGTGGTGAGGCGCGAGCCCGGCGGCGCGAGCTACGGCTACCTGCCGGCCGGCCTTGCACCCTCTTTCGGCGGCCCGCTCGCGCTGGCCGCGCTGCCGGCGGAGCTGGCGGCGATCGACGACCGCGCCGAGCGCGGTCTGTCCGTCGCGGTCCCGACCTGGGCCTGGTATGCGGCCGGGATCGGCGGCGGCGCCCTGTTGCTGGCCGCCGGGGTCGGTGCCACGGTGTATGTCCTGTGGCCAGAGCAAACCGAGACGCGCTACCTGTCGGTCTTTCACAAGTGATCACTTGGTCAGGTCGAAGGCGACGTTGGTCGACTTGCCGGTCCTGACGTTGATCCGCTTCGAGCTGCGTTTCTTGAGGTTGGGGTTGGTCGCCTCGATGACGTGAGGCCCGGCCGGCAGCTCGTATTTGACGATCGGGGTCGGCTTGGGCAGGCGCTTGCCGTCGATGCTGATGTAGGCCCACGGCAGCGCCGTGATGTCGATGCTGCCGTTGCCGCGCGGCTCCCGGGGCTGCTGGATCACCCGGCCGCCGCCGCTGTCGCCGCCGGCGTCGGGAGGCTGGGCGTCGCCGGGGCCGGCGTCCTGCGGCGCGATCGGCGGTGGGGGCCGATCCGGCACCTCTGGCGCTTCCGGCTCGAGCACGACCGAGAGCACGTTCTTCTGCCCGGCGACCAGGGTGGCGGTCATCTGCCGCGCGCGATAGCCCTCGAGCCTGATCTCGACCGCGTGCTCGCCTTTGGCGAGCTCGGAGCTGCGAAACGGAGTGCGCTGTTTCTGCTGGCTGCCGTCGACGAAGACCCGCGCCCCGGCCGGCTTGGAGTCTATCACCAGCACGGGCGGGCTCGGCCGCAGCAGCAGCATGACCGTGGTCGCCAACGCCACGCCAGCCCCGATCCCGCCGCCGACGACCAGGCGGCGCCGGCGCCGCGCCGGTGCCGGATCGGGCGGGGGAGTGACGCCGGAGGGCGTGCCTCCGCTCGACGACGGCGTCGGCGTCTGGAGCATGAACTCGTCGATGCGCTGGGTGATGCGTTTGATCTCGGTCACCTCGTCGAGATAGTTCTCCTGCATGAAGGTGCGCAGCGAGTTGGCGTTGAGGATGTATCCCAGGTCGACCGCGGTGGACATGAGGTCGTCGACCATCTGGCCGGCGGTCTGGTAGCGGTAGTTGATGTCGACGCTGAGCGAGCGATGGACGATGTCGCAGACCTGGGGATTGAGGTCGGGCCGCACCTGCTCGATCTTGCGCGCCTCGCCCTTGGAGATCTGGTTGATCAGCTCGAAGTCGTTGTCGCCCTTGAACAGCCGCTTGAGCGCGAGCACCTCCCACATCACCACGCCGGCCGCCCACAGGTCAGCGCGCTGGTCGATCGCGCTGCCCTGCACCAACTCGGGCGACATGTAGGGGATCTTTCCCTTGACCGCGCCGGAGCGGGTGTGGGCGGTTTGCTTGAGCATGCCCGCCTTGGCGATGCCGAAGTCGCCGAGCTTGACCACGCCCTCGAACGAGACCAGCACGTTGGGCGGCGACACGTCGCGGTGGATGAGATGGAGCGGATCGCCGGTGGTGGGATCGTCGCGGTTGTGAGCGTAGTCGAGCGCGCGCAGGAACTCGGTGGTGATGAACAGCGCCACGTCGAGCGGCAGCGGCACGCGCGTCTTGGACTGTTTCTTGAGAATCCGGCCGAGATCGATGCCGGCGACGTACTCCATGGCCAGAAAGAGCTGGCCGTCGATTTCCCCGAGATCGAAGATCTGCACCACGTTGGGGTGCTCGAGCAGCGCCGCCAGCTTGGCCTCGTTGATGAACATCTCGCGGAAGTTCTGGTCCTCGGCCAGATGGGACAGGATGCGCTTGACCGCGATGAGCTTGCGAAATCCGGCATAGCCGCCGGCGATGGCGCGGTAGATCTCGGCCATGCCGCCCTTGCCGATGCGATCGAGCAACATGTATCGTCCGAAAGGAATCGGCTGGAAGGGTGAAATGGGCGCCGGTTTCGGTGCCGCGGTCTGGTCAGGCTTGTCGGTCACACAACGCCCCGTCCATGATTTATAACATCCGATACCGACGCCGCGCAAAAGAATGTCCGGCCGGTTTGACCTCGCTCGACGGGGCATGATAGGGATGTTCCCACCTCAGTGACGACCCGAGGAGTCCACACCCATGACGATGGAGCGCACGGTGAGAGAGCTGTGGCACGGGTTGCTGGCAGCGGTGCTGGTCCAGGCGGCGCTGGCGGGCCAGGCTCTGGCGCAAAAGCCCAAGGTGCTTTTGATACCGTACCAGCCGATCGCGCGCCAGGCGGCACCCGAGCTGGCGGCTCAGGTGACCAAGGCGCTGGTCAACGAGTTCGGCGCCGCCGACAGCTTCATCATCGAGGTCTACGAGTCGGGGGAGGTGTCGGTCGAGCTCGCCGATCCGGGCAAGCAGGCCAACATGAATGTCGGCAAGCCCGAGCTGGCCAAGGCGATCAAGGATTTCAAGAGCGGCGACGCGCTGCTCAAGAAGTACCGTTTTGACCAGGCGATCGAATTCTATCAGCGGGGGCTGTCCCAGTTATCGGATGCTGCGCCCGCGATCGAGGACGTCGGGCCGATCTCGCAGGCGTACGTGAATCTGGGCGTGGCGGCGTTCCGGCGCGGCAAGGAGGACCTCGCCGACCAGGCACTGGCGCAGGCGGCCGTGCTCGACCCCGAGCGAACGCTCGACCCGCGCGAATATCCGCCGCTGTTGCTCAACCGCTACGAGCAGCTACACAAGAAGTCGCTCAGCAAGGCTCGCGGTTCGATATCGGTCGACGTCGGCGTGGCCGGCGCCGAGGTCTTTTTCGACGCTCGGAGCGTGGGCGCAACCCCGATCGTCTTGAAGAACGTGCCCCCCGGCGTCCACTTCGTGCGCGTGGTCAAGGAGGGTGCCGGCGTCGTCGGCAAGCGGGTCGAGGTCGAGAGCAGCAAGGCGGCCGAGTTTCGCGCCAACCTCGGCGGCGGAGGCGACAAGGAGGCCGGCGGCATCAGCAAGAGCGGATTTGTGGCGGTCGCGGCCGCGGTTGTCGGCAACCGCGTCGACGTCGTGGTGACCGAGGCGGTGCAGAAGATCGGCAAGGAGCGCCAGGCCGACTACGTGATGTTCGGAGGACTGCGCAAGGGCGAGACCTCGGTCCCGGTCGCCACCTACCTGGTCAACGTGGCCACCGGCGCGCTGCTCCGCCTGATCGACATCGACATCGACCTCGACATGCTGTCGGTCTCGATCGAGGCCTTCAAGCTGACCGAGGACCTGACCAACAACATCCGGGCGCCCGGCGCCGATCTGGGGCCCGGTCCGCACACCATCGTGCGCGGCCTGGCCGGCGTGCAGGCGGCCACCGTGGCCGAGGTGGATGTCGGTGTATCCAGGCCCGACGACCGCGGCAGCCGGACCAGCGGCGACCGGCGGCCGGTTGCCGAGGGCAGCGAGGGTGACAGCGGCAACCGGCGCGCCGTGATCGACACCGGCAATGCCTCGGGCGCGCGCCGCAGCAGCATGTCCGACGACGGCAGCGGCGGGGGGCGGCCCAGGGCGACGATCGGGGAGATCGACGAGCCCGATCAGTGGTACGAGAACCCGTGGATCTGGGCCGGGGCCGGGAGCGGCCTGGTCCTGGTCGCCGCCGCCGCCACCGGCGGTGTGGTCTTCTATCTCGTGACGCGGCCGCCCACGTCGGTGGTGGTCAACTGGACGGAGGAATAATCCGATGCGCCCAGGGTCTATCCGCTGGATCGCCTCGCTGGCCGCGGTGCTGCTCGCGACCGGTTGCGAGCCCGCCATCAACGTCGCGCTCAAGATCATCAAGCCGTGCGACCAGGCCGACGCGCTCGACCCCGTCGGCAGCTTCCGGTTCGAGATCACCGGCAAGGGCACCCCGGCGAAGGCGAGCAACTTCTCGCGCAGCAAGAAGAGCGGCCAGATCCCGAGTCTGCCGCTCGGCGAGGACATCAAGATCGCGATCAAGGGATTTACCGGAGACGTCGAGAAAGATCCGGGGGTGATCGGCGCGGCGCCGATCGCCAGCGGCGCCACGCAGCCGCGCGACCTGGTCGCCGAGACCGAGCAGCGCGACTACGAGGTGGCGGTCGAGGTCGGCAAGGTCGACAGCTTCGCCAGCACCACCGACGCCGAGCACGGCGACCAGTGCACGGTAATGAGCACGCCCCGGCACGGGCACACCGCGACCTACCTGCCCAAGGTCGGCAAGGTGTTGATCGTGGGCGGCGCGGTGCTCGACAGCACCGGCAACGAGAATCTGATCGGCACCGCCGAGCTGTTCGATCCGGCGACCGGCGAGTACACCGAGCTGCCAGAGCCGCCGGGAGGCCCCCGCATCTACCACGCGGCGAGCGCGCTGCCCGACGGCCGCGCCCTGATCACCGGCGGGCTGAGCATCATCAACAACAACCTGTCGACGGTGGCGACCGGTTTCGTCTACGACCCGGCCAAGTCCCGCAATCCCTACACGCTGGTCACCATGCCGAGCACCCATGCCCGCGCCCACCACACCTCGACGCTGGTCGATACCGGCGCGCTGGTGCTGCTGGTCGGCGGCTGCAACAACACGAGCGGCACCTGCACCCGCAGCGCGGCGAACAACGCCATCAAGACCACGCTGATCTTCGACATCGCCGCTTTCGACAAGGGGACGGTGACGCTGGCGCCGGGCCCGGACCTGCCCAATAGCGACCCGGGCCGGGTCTTCCACGTCGCGCTGCCGATCGCCAACGGCCGGGTGCTGGTGGCGGGTGGCTCCTCGGGTGGCGCCAGTCCGTCATGCACGCTGCTGCTCTTCGAGTCGCAGCAGCGGCAGTTCAATCCTGATTTCGACGACACCCTGTCCGCCGAGGCCTGCACCAGCCATCTCGCCGGAACCGTGCTCGCGGATGGCAGGGTGCTGTTGAGCGGCGGTTACAAGACCCTCGGCGCGGACGGCGCGCCTACGACCAACGCGGCCGATTTCAGCCACAGCACGACTATCTGGGACGCCAGCCAGACCAGCCGGCTGCAGAGCGGCCCCGATCTCCTCGACGGCCGCGCCGAGCACGTGCTGTTCGCCTTGCCGCCCCTGGCCGGGGGGAGCGTGCCGCAGGCGCTGGTCGTGGGCGGCATCACCACCGCAATTGCGACCCCCCAGGCCGAGCGCATCGATCTCGAGGCCGGCAGCGCGACCGCGACCGCCAATCGACCGCTGAGCCTGCGCATTGCCATGGGCGCCGTCGTGCTCGGCAGCGGCCAGCCCATGCTGCTGGGCGGCATCGATCCGAGCGCCAGCGCCACCGGCTCGACCGTCGACGTGGGCGAGCTCTACCATCCCTTCAATCCGTGACCGCGTGCCGGCCGCGCTCCGTGCCACATCGCCGCGGTTCTGGCGACGAGCAGTCCTTTTGGACTGCGGCGTCCAGTGATCCTATAATGCGACGTCCGCGATCGGCGGCCATGAGAACCGCGATGCCCGAGCTGCGCCCAGTCCGAGAGGCGACGCGCGCGGTGGCGCTGTGCGCGCTGGCCGCGGCCCTGCTCGCGCCGGTGCCCGCGCAGGCGCTGCTCAGCGGTACCCCGCCGAGCTATGTGCGCAATTTCAGGCTCTGGGGCTCGGCCGCGGTCACCGGCAACACCCTGATGTACGACGACGGCACGGTCAACTTCGCCCTGATCCCGGGTGGCACCGACGGCATCGTGGACGAGCTGCCGACCAACGCCGAGGTCGAGGCCGCCTACCTGTTCTGGTCGGCCTCCTACAACCCGGGGTCGCCGGACTACGTCGACGTCGATCGCGACGTCGATTTCTCGATCCCGGCCGGCCGCCGCTGGCGCAACCTCTCGATCGACGCGCTGGAGCCAGGAGAGGATCCCGCCAGCATCAGCTTCAATCGCTGCATCGCGGTCGACAGCTCGCCTTACGGCAACGAGGAGTACTTTTACTCCTGCCGGCGCGACGTGACCGCGATGGTGCGCGCCGGCGGCAGCGCCCTCAACGGCAACTACCATGTCGGCGGGGTCGAGGCCGTGGCCGGCAACTGCAGCGTCGACCCGCTGTGCCAGGCCAAGTACGCCGGCTGGTCGCTGATCATCGTCTGGTCGTCTGCGAGCGAGCGGGTGCGGCGCGACGTGGTGCTGTTCGACGGCTTCTATCTCTTCGATGAGGACGCGGGGCCTCCTTTCACGAGCGGCATCTCCCCCTATTTCACGCTCGCCAACTTCGAGGTGGGCAGCCAGCCCCGCGGTTTTCTCTCGTACTTCGCGCTGGAGGGCGATGAGCAGCTCGGCGTGCCGCCGCAGGATCTGCAGGGGTGCCCGACCTGCTACGATTTCTTCGAGCTCTACACCCAGCAGAACACCACGCCCTCCAAGCTGACCGACGACGTCAATCCTCCCAACAACGTCTACAACGGCTCGCGCTCGCGCGGCGGCTCCAGCCCGGGTGTCGACCTGGACACTTTTGACATCTCGAGCCGGCTGCGCACCGGCGACACCTTTTTGCGCTTTCGCGTCGGCAGCGGCGACGGTCTGCAAGGCGGTGAGTCGGGCGGAGGCGAGCTGGTACTGCTCAGCTATGTCATCGTCAGCCTCGACACCTTTGCCCCCAATTTTCTCAACGCCTACACCGCCAAGAGCGTGGCCGAGGAGGTGGCCACGCCCGGCGCGATTTTGCACTACACGGTGCGGGTCACCAACGACGGCTCGGCGCCGGCGACCCAGGTGACCGTGACCGACGCCATACCGAGCGGCACCACCTACGTCGCCAACTCGACCACCGTCTGCGGCAGCGCGGTGGCCGATGTCAACGGCCAGAGCCCGCTGGTCAACGGCGTCAACATCGGCACCCTGTACGAGCGGCCGCCCGGCCGCCAGAGCTGCGAGATCCGGTTCCAGGTGCGGGTCAACGGCACCGCCGCCCCGGGCTCCACCGTCACCAACCGGGCGGTGGTCACCAGCGCCGAGACCGAGCCGCTGACGCTGAGCGCCAGCACGCGCATCGAGGGGCTGCGGCTGGCGGCGCCGACCAAGACCGCGCTCGACGTCAATGGGGGCGACCTGGTGCCGGGCGACGTCGTCAGCTACACGGTCACCGTGCGCAATGACACCGACGCCGCGGTCGCCGGTCTCTCCTTCACCGACGCGGTCCCGCCCGAGCTCGAGAACGTGGCCGTGCTGGCGGTGCCCTCCGGCGCGGTCGACCGCAGCGCCGGCAACCAGATCGCGGTCGATGCGATCCGGGTCGCGGCGCGCTCCACGGCCAGCATCATCTTCAATGGCCAGGTGCGGGCCGGGGTGCCGAGCGGCACGCCGATCGTCAACCAGGGCTACCTGAGCCATCCGTCGTTGCCGGAGGCGCTGGCGACCGACGATCCGGCGACGCCGGCGGCCGGAGATCCGACGATACTGGTCGTGCACTACGCCGTCGATCTGAGCGACTCGATCAAGGCGGGTATCGACGTCAACGGCGGCGCGGCCGAGCCGGGCGACCTGCTGCGCTACAGCGTTACCCTGACCAACAGCGGCTCGGTCGCGGCCACCGTCAGCATCGAGGACAACCTGCCGCTCGGGCTGGAAAGGTGCGCGCTTGTTTACCGGCCGCCCGGCTCGACGGTCGCCTGCTACCCGGGCGGCAGCAGCGGCAGCGGTGTGGTGCGCGGGCAGGTCGTGGTGCCCGCCAACAGCTCGCGCCAGGTGGTGTTCGAGGCGCGCATCATCTCCGGCGTGACCGCCGGGCTGGTGATCACCAACCGCGCCGACGTCACCTACGCCGAGGATCCGAGCGCGCTGCTGCAGTTGGTCGCCAACAGCTTCACCGTCGTGGCCGGGCCGGTGCTGACGCGGAGCAGCAAGCTGGTCGAGGATCTCGACGGCGCGCCCACCCGGCCCGGCGATCGCCTGCGCTACGTCATCGTGGTCCGCAACGCCGGCAACCGGCCCGCCACCAACGTCGAGGTGCGCGATGTGGTGGACGGCAATCTGGTCGACATCGCGCCGGGGCAGGGCGGCCAGCTCGTCGGCTCCGAGATCCGCTGGACCGCCAGCACCACCCCGGCGCTGGCCAGCATCGACGCCGGAGCCGAGGTCCGGCTGAGCTTCGAGGCCACCGTGCGCCGGCCGCTGCCCGACCGCACGCAGATTCGCAACAGCGCCGAGCTGCGGTCGGACGAGATCACGACCCCCGTCGTGGTCACCGCAGCCGTGGTGACGGTGGTGGCGCAGTCGCGGCTGGCGCTGAGCAAGACCGTGGCCGACCTGAACGCGCCTCCCTACCAGCCGCGCGATCGCGTCCGCTACACGCTGACGCTGACCAACAGCGGCGATGCGCCTGCGACCCAGGTCGCGATCGTCGATCCGGTCGACGGCGCGCTCGAGAATCCGCTGCCCGACTCGGGCGGTCGGGTCAGCGGCGACCGCGTGATCTGGGATGCCAGCGGCACGCCGGCGCTGGCCCAGGTCGATCCGGGCGCGCTGGTGGTGCTCACCTTCGAGGCGACGATCCGCGATCGCGTCGACGACGGGGCGCTGGTGAGCAACCAGGCGACCGCGCGCGCTGCGCCGCCGCAGCCGTCGCTGCTGTCGGACGACCCGGCGCTGCCGGGGAGCGCCGACCCGACGGTGTTCCGCATCTCGGCTCCGTCAGCTCTGACGCTGACCAAGAGCGTGGTCGACGACAACGGCGGCCAGTTCGTGCCGGGCGAGAGCATCACCTACACCATCGTGGTCGGCAACAGCGGCCTCGGGCCGGCGCTCGACGTGGCGGTCAGCGATTCGTTCCCGGCGCAACTCGAGCGTCTGGTCGGCACGCCGGCGCCGTCCCTGCAGAGCGGCAACACGCTGACCTGGGACCGGAGCCGGGTGCCGGCGCTGGCGCGCATCTGGCCCGGCGAGCAGGTCGAGATCGTCGTCACCGCGCGCATCGTGCGGCCGCTCGCCGACGGCACCGCGGTCTCGAACCAGGCGCTGGCGGTGGCCAGCGGCGGCGCCTCGGCGGTATCGGATGATCCGGCCACACCGGCGGCGGGCGATCCGACGGTCTTCTTCGTGCGCTCGATGCCCGTGCTCTCGGACTTTACAAAGCGGGTCGCCGAGCTCGACGGCGACGGCAGCTACCGGCCCGGCGACCGGGTGCGCTACACGCTGCGCATCACCAACACCGGCTCCGAGGAGGCGACCGCGGTCGCCGTCAGCGACACGGTGCCGTTGCAGATCGGCGGCGTCGTAGCCGCCGACGGCCGGGTCAGCGGCAATCACGTGGAGTTCGACCCGGGCACCGAGCCGGCGCTCGGCCGCATCGCGGTCGACGGGTTCGTCGAGCTGACGATCGAGGGCGTGCTGAAGAGACCGCTCGACCCCGGCACACCGGTCAGCAACCAGGCCAGCGTGGTCGCGAGCGGTCTGAGTGCCGAGCTCAGCGACGACCCGACCACGACCGCCGTCGACGACCCGACGACGTTTCGCGTCACCTCGGCGCCCGATCTGAGCGCGCTGGCCAAGCGCGTGAGCGACGTCAACGGCGGGGTGGTCGCGCCGGGCGACGAGCTGAGCTACCAGATCGAGGTCGTCAACCGCGGGGACGCCGACGCGCTCGACCTGGTCGTCAGCGACCCGATCGACGGCAACCTGACCGTGCTCGTGGTCGGCTCCAACGGCCGGCGCGTCGACGACTCGCTGGTGTGGGACGCGGCGGCGGTGCCGGCGTTCGCGCGGCTGGCGCCCGGCGTTCCCGTGGTGCTGACCTTCAGCGCGCGCATAGCCACACCGCTGGACAACAACACCCGCATCGCCGACCAGGCGCAGGCGGCGGCGCGCGGGCTGGCGCGGCCCGAGCTGTCGGACGATCCGGCCACCGCGGCGGTCGACGATCCGACCGTGGTCTACGTCATTTCGGCGTCCAATCTCTCCACCTCGACCAAGCGTGCGCTCGACGGCGACGGGCAACCCGTGACCACGGCGCGTCCCGGTCAGACCGTCCACTATCGTATCGAGCTGCTCAACACCGGAGATGCGGTGGCGCGCGACATCGCGGTCGTCGACCCGATAGACGCCAACCTCGTGGTCAGCGCCATCGGCGATGGCGGTGTCATGGCCGGCGGCGAGATTCGCTGGGATGGCCTCGCCACGCCAGCGCTGGCCGCTCTGGCGCCCGGCCGGTCGGCGGTGCTGAATTTTGCGGCGACGCTCCGGACGCCTCTCGACAACGGGTTGGTTATCCCCAACCAGGCCGAGCTGCAGCCCGGCGACGCGGTCAATCCGTTCGTCAGCGATGACCCGTCGACGGGGGAGCCCGGCGATCCGACTCGCATCACGGTGGTCTCGAACCCGGACCTATCGGCCACGACCAAAGCGGTGCTGGATGCCAACGGCGGAGAGTTCGAGCCGGGCGACCACATCCGATACCAGATCACGATTCTCAACGGCGGCGATGCTCTGGCGCGCGGGGTCGTGGTCGACGATCCGATAGACATGCGCTACCTGCGCAACGTGACCGCGGTGAACGGCGCCTTCGACGGCACCCGGGTCCGCTTCGACCCGTCCACCGAGCCCGCGCTGGCGGCGGTCGGGGTGGGAGCGGCGGAGGCGGTGCTGCTGACCATCGAGGCCGACATCGCGTTCCCGCTCGCCGACGGTATCGAGGTGGCCAACCAGGCGACCGTCGCGGCGACCGGTATTCCGTCGGTGGTCAGCGACGATCCGGCGACGCCGCAGGTCGACGATTCGACGCGCTTTACGGTGCGCGCCATCCCGCGCATCGCGCTGCGCAAGGTGCTGGTGTCACCGGCAGAACGGGTGGCGCCGCCGGGCGGCGACGTGGTTTATCGGCTCGAGATCGAGAATCCGGGCACGGCACCCACGACGGCGGTCGCGCTGACCGATATCCTGCCGCCCGAGGTGGTCTTCGTCTCGACCGGGCGCGGCACCTTCGACGAGGTCAGCCGGACGTTGACCGTGGACCTCGGTGCGCTGCAGCCGCGCGCGCCGCCGATCGCATTCGACGTGCTGGTGCGCGTGCGCGAGGACCTCGAGGGGGGCGCGGTCGCCAACCAGGCGCGCGCCATGGCCAGCAACGTCAGCCCGGTGCTCTCGGACGACCCGCAGACCGCGCTGGCCGACGACCCGACGGTGTTCGACGTGCGCGCGATCGTCGACCTCAGCGCGTCGACCAAGATTGCGCTCGACGTCGACGGCGGACTGCTGCGGCCGGGGGATCTCGTCCGCTACACGATCAGCGTCGTCAACCAGGGCAACACTTCGGCTCGCGACGTCGTGGTCAGCGACCCGCTGCCGCTCGGCCTCGAGATCGAGAGCGTCGAGGAGGGCGGCCGCAGCGACGGACAGACCGCGACCTGGGATCCGATGTCGACGCCGGCGCTGAGCCGGGTGGCGGTGGGCGTGCCGGTCGATCTGCACCTGGTAGCCCGCGTCGGCCGCGAGGTGGCAGACGGGACGCGGCTCGATAACCAGGCGCTGCTGACGACCGGCAGCAACGCGCAGCGCTACCTGAGCGACGATCCGGCGACCGCTGACGTGCTCGGCGACCCGACGACGATCATCGTCAGCGCGCCGCGGCTCGGCGTCACCAAGGCCGTGGCCGACGAGAACGGCGGCAGCGTGAGGCCGGGCGACGTGCTGGCGTACACGATCGCGTTGCGCAACGACGGCAGCGCGCCGTTGCGGCGGGCCGAGGTCAGAGATCTTATGCCCGCCGGCACCGCGGTCGAGGAGATCGGCGACGGCGGCCAGCTCTCCAACGGCGTCATCGCCTGGGATGCGACGACCTCTCCGGGCCTGGCGCAGATCGAGCCCGGACAGGAGGTCCAACTGCATCTGCGGCTGCGCGTCGATCGACGCGCGGTCGGCGGCCAGGTGATCGCCAACCAGGCGCAGGTCTTCTCAGACGATCTGGTGGCGCCGATGGCGTCGGACGATCCGAGCACGGCGGCAGCCGGCGATCCGACTGCGGTCACGGTCGACGCGCGGGTCGAGCTCGAGCAGAGCGTCAAGCGCGTCGCCAGCGCTCCGGATCCGCTGCGGCCGGGCGACGAGGTGAGGTTCGAGATCGCGATCACCAACAGCGGCACGCAGTACGCGAACCGCGTCGTGGTGACCGACCGCATCGAACCGGAGATGTTCGACCAGGTGGCGGTCGACCAGAATGGCCGCTTCGCCAACGGCACCGTGACCTGGAGTGCGCCGGAGACCGCGGAGCTGGTGGAGATCGAGCCCGGGCAGACCGTGGTGCTCAGCCTGAGCTGCCGCGTCGCGGCCGGCGTGAGAAACAACGTCTACGTCGAGAACGCGGCCCATCTGGAAGAGGCCTCGGGGGTC
>JAFGSX010000324.1 GCA_016934455.1 Deltaproteobacteria bacterium | reverse complement strand
TCTCGCGCGGCGCCGGCCTCCGCGGCGCCCTCGCGGCCGAGGCACGATTGCAGCGGTGCGAGGCCTGCGGTCTGCTAGATTGTCGCCATGGCGATCCAGGTCGTGATCCTGGCCTACCCCGGTTGCGCGCACGCCGCTCCGACCGAGCGGCTGGTCCGGCAGGTGGCGACCGATCTCGACGTCGCCGTCGACCTGCAGCGCACCGCGGTGACCACGCCGCAGCAGGCGCTGGCGGCCCGATTCGCGGGCTCGCCCAGCGTGCTGGTCGACGATCGCGACCTGGAGCTCGACGCGCAGCCGACCGCGGAGCTGTCCGACCGCCGCTACGGGAGCGGGACCGGCGTGCCGCCGCGCTGGCTGGTCGAGGCCGCGCTGCTGCGCGCGCTGCAGCCGCGCAGCGTCCTGTTCCTGTGCTACGCCAACTCGGTGCGCAGCCAGTTGGCCGAGGCGCTGGCGCGCCGGCTGCTGCCGCCGACGGTGCGGGTACAGAGCGCGGGCACCCTCTCCTGCTACGTCCACCCGACAGCTCTCCAGGTGCTGGAGGAGATCGACATCGACGCGTCGGATCAGTGGTCCAAGAGCGTCGACGAGATCGAGGGGGCCAGCGTCGAGGTCGTGATCACGCTGTGCGATGAACAGACCTGCCCGGCTTTTTTGGGGCACGCGCGGCGGGTGCACTGGCCGATCCCGGACCCGTCGGCGGCGGTCGATCCGCTGGCTGCGCTGGAGGCGTTTCGCGCCTGTCGGGACGAGATCGAGCAGCGCGTCAGGTTGCTGGCGCCGCGCTGAGCCCGAACGGCGCCGCTCGCGTCGAAACCCGGTCGAGGTCGAAGCTCGCGCACGCCCAGGCCAGCACGTCGCGATTGGCGGCCCGCGCCAGGTCGGCGGGCGGCTGCTGGCCGAGAAAGCGCAGCGCGGCGACCAGCAGCGCGGCACCTTCCCGCACCAGGTCGCGGCCATCCGCGATCGAGACCGCCGCATCGCGCTTGCTCAGCTTGCCGCCGTCGCGATCGGTCACCAGCGGCAGATGGGCGTATGCCGGCGTCTGATAACCCAGCCGCTGCTGCAGGTAGATCTGCCGCGGCGTCGACGGCAGCAGGTCCGCCCCGCGCACCACCTGGTTGACCCCGCTCGCGGCGTCGTCGACCACCACCGCCAGTTGATAGGCGAACAGCCCGTCCGCGCGCCGCAGCACGAAGTCGCCGCTGCCCTCGGCCAGCCGCTCGCGCTGCGGGCCGAAGATGGCGTCGACGAACTCGACCGCGGCATCGTCGACCCGCACCCGGAAGGCGCGCGCGCGCTTGCCCGGCGCCAGACCTTTGCGGCAGGTGCCGGGGTAGATCAGACCGCCGTCCGCGGCCAGCGGCGCGCTCGCCACCCGCTGCAGCTCCCGGCGCGAGCAACCGCACGGGTAGATCAGGCCCGCCGCGGCGAGCTGATCGAGCGCGGCGGCGTAGCGGTCGTTGCACGCGCTCTGCCACAGCACGGGGCCGTCCCACTCGAAGCCGAGCGCCTCGAGCGTGCGCAGCATCCGGTCCGCCATGCCTGGCACCACGCGCGGGGTGTCGATGTCCTCGATGCGCATGAGCCAGCGACCGCGCGCCCGTCGCGCCAGCGCGTAGCTGCCGAGGGCCGCCACCAGCGAGCCGTGGTGCAGCGGCCCGGTCGGCGACGGGGCAAAACGGCCAACGACCTGCGGCGCGCTGACAGGTTCCATCCCGAGACCGCGGCTTCGACGCGAGCCAAACAATCGTTCCACGCCGAAAAAAAATGCGCTATAGCGGCGCCATGTCGATCAAACGCACCAAGCAGCGCT
This sequence comes from Deltaproteobacteria bacterium, assembly GCA_016934455.1. Lineage (GTDB taxonomy): Bacteria > Myxococcota > JACRCW01 > JAFGSX01 > JAFGSX01 > JAFGSX01. The sequence continues at coordinate 6,437 of JAFGSX010000324.1, read as the reverse complement.
CTTTCTCGCGTCGCCCGGGTGGCGACGATGCCGAATTCGGCTTCATGCAATCGGCCGGCCCGGAGCGGAGCTGGGAAGAGCAGATCAAAGAGCAGGCGGAGACCGCGTTCGTGCCGTACAGCCTGGTCAACAGGTACGCCAAGGGTGCTTTCATCCTGCACCAGAAGTTCGGCAAGGGCGTGGTCGTCAGCGTCGAAGGGGCGCACGTGGTAGTGCTGTTCGCCGAGGGCAAAAAATCGCTCGGCCACGGCAAGTCGCCGCAACCGCCGCCGCCGCGACCGCGGCCCGTCGATCCCGACGCCATGACAGAGCCGGGCGAGGTCGACGCCGATCCCGCTGCCGCGCTGGTCGACGAGGTGCTGGCGACCACGCAGGAGACCGCCGCCGCATCGCCCCCGGCGGCCGAGCCCACCGCCGGCGGCGATCTCCCTGGCGAAGGCGAGCCGCGCTGAGGCTACTCCTCGTAGCGCGCGATCGCCCGCTCGAGCGCGCCCGCGCACACCTTGCAGAACGGCTTTTCCCCGCGGTTGAACATGATGCAGTCGAGCATCGGCCGGTACAGCCCCTCGCTCGAGTAACCGGCTCCCAGGAAGGCGCCCACCTGGCCCTTGAAAGCGCTCTTCGCCATGTAGGCGTCGACTTTTTTACCGTTGGCGGCGGATAGCGCCTCGGATTCGGCCACCAGCCTGGCGACCTCTGCCTTGGCTGCGCCACCCCGCTTCGCCTTGGCGATCCGCTCGTTGAGCTCCTTCCGCTGCTTCTGGTAGGCCTTGTCCATCACGTCGTAATCGGCCTTTTCCCAGGGCGTGGGCACGGCCGTGCCCGGCGTCAGCAGCGCCCGCCACTTGAGGTTCTTGGGGTCGAGCAGCGCCGTGATGTTGGGCTCGGTCGGCTCGACCCCCTTGGCGTAGAATTCGCCGTACGAGGTGGCCGAGCTGTAGTACTCGTCGGCCAGCCCGCCGAACGAGTGACCGAACTCGTGAATGAAGATGTACTTGCTCCACTGGTTGTCGGTGGTGAAGGTGCTGTACAGGTTGTAGATGCCGCCGCCGCCGTAGCGCGCGCTGTTGACCATGATGTAGATGGCGTCGTACGGCGCGGCCGCCGCGATGTCGCGCAGCGCCCGGTTATCCTCGGTCAGGACGTAGCGCTCGGAGTCGAGCGCGTCGAACGAGGCGCCCACCGCGGTGTTCTTGTACGAACCGTGGCTCGGCTCGTCGATGCCGCTGTCCTGGGACGGTTTGAGCACGCCGTAGAAGTTAAAGCTCTTCTTCTTGCTGGCAAACGGCTCGACGCTGAAGAAGTGACGGACGTAGCGATCGAGATCCCGCTTGTACTTCTTCGCCTCGGCCGCGGTGTAGCCCTCGCCCACGACGACGACGTCGACCTTGCCGTGCGGGTCGCCGCTCTTGAGCGAGGTGTACACCTGGACCCCCTTGGGCAGCGCCTCGCGACGCACGAAGTAGCTGGCCGGATCGATCTGCTGTCCGAACACCTCCCGGAGCTGGTTCTTTTCGCCGCGCGCCTCGATCGCGAACCGGATCGGTTTTTTGGGGAACGGGATCAGGGCTGTCTCGTGAAAGGTGCGCAGCACGCCCTTGGCGGCCGGCTCGGTGGTGCGGTACTCGCCGAAGATGGTGTCGAAACCGCGCGAAAAGAGCAGCGCCTGGCTCGCCGCGTCGTAAACCTTGACGTAGTAGCGGCCGTTGTCGAAATCGTCGAGCAACCGGGTGCGGCTGCCGGCCCAGATGCCCTGATCGTAGATCTGGTCGATGCTGAAAAACTCGCGCTTCTCGTCGCCGCCGTGAAAGTAGTCCACGCGCATGGTGCGGTCGACAAAGAAGTCGTCGAACTTGACCGCGGTGGGCGGCGCGGCGGCCGGCGGCAACCCGACGCCCGCAGCGACCAGCGCGAAAGCCAGCAGCGCGATGTTGAACATGTGCCCTCCTGTCACGGTGTCCGAGCACGGTCCATCGACGATCTCGACGCTGTTTTCAAGCGCAATCCGCCGGCGACCGCGCAGGCCGTTTGACAGCGCGCGCTCCATTGGCTACACGAGCGCCATGCCAAAGCCGACGGCGATGCGGTGGACGGCGGCCGAGCGCCGCGAGCTCGATCGATTGCGCACGCCCCACGCCGTCCAGTGCTTTCTCGATCACCTGCCCTACAGCGCGGATCCGATCTACCGCTCCCCGCGCAGCGTGCTGCGCGATCGCAGGGCGCACTGCTTCGACGGCGCCATGTTCGCCGCCGCCGCGCTGCGCGGTCTGGGCCTGCCGCCGCTGCTGGTCGACCTGCGCGCTGTCGACGACGACGACCACGTGATCGCGGTCTACCGCTGGCGCCGCCACTGGGGCGCCGTGGCCAAATCCAACTGCGTCGGTCTGCGCTACCGCGAGCCGATCCACCGCACCTTGCGCGAGCTGGTGATCGGCTACTTCGACGATTACTACAACCTGAGCGGTGAGAAGACGCTGCGCAGCTATTCGCGCCCGCTCGATCTGCGGCGGTTCGACCGCTGCGGCTGGATGTACCGCGACGATCAGCTCGACCGCATCGCCGACGCGCTGGACGCCGGGCACCACTTTTCGCTGCTGTCCGCGGCCATGATCGGGAATCTGGCCCCGATCGACGAGCGATCGTACCGGGCCGGGCTGATGGGGGCGCGCCGGGCCGGTCTGTACGTGCCCGAGAACTTCCGGGGGTGGCAGCGATGACCAAGCTCTACGATCGACCCGAGATCTGTCGCCACTGCTTCTACCCGCAGCCGGGCCGGCAGCTCGACCGCAGCGACCTGGGCGAGCCGGTCGTCCTGGCGCTAGCGGACGGCACGCGCATCGGCGGTTTCTGGTGCCACCCGTCCCCGGACGCGCCCACCCTGCTCTACCTTCACGGCAACGGCGAGCGCATCGCCGATCAGCTAGAGACCTGGCCGAGCTGGGCGCAGCGCGCCGGCGCCAACATCTTCTTCGTCGACTATCCCGGCTACGCCACCAGCGCGGGCTCTCCGACCCTGAGCGGCTGCTGCCAGGCGGCGCAGGTGGCGCTCGACTTTTTGCTCGCCCGCGACGGGGACCAGGTGCCAGCGATCATCGTCGTCGGCCGATCGATCGGCTCGCTGTTCGCGCTAGACGTGGTGGCGCGCAACCCCGGCCCGCGGTTGAGCGGCCTGGCGCTCGAGAGCGGCATCGCCGACCTGTGCCAGCGGCTGGCGGTCTGGGTACCGCACCACCAGCTCGCGATCGATCGCCCCGCCCTCGAGGCGGCGGTGGCGGCCGATTTCGATCAGCGCGCCAAGCTCGGCCGGGTCGAGGTGCCGGTGCTGGTGCTGCACACCGAACGCGACGCCATCGTGCCGATCTGGCACGGCGAGCAGTTCGCCGCCTGGGCCGGCAGCCACCTGCTGCGGTTCGTCCGCTTCGAGGCCGGCGACCACAACACGATCCAGCTCTTCAACGAAGGGACCTACGTCGCCGCGCTGGCCGATCTGGTCAACGCCGCCCGCGGCCGAGCGAGCGGTTGTGCCGCACGCCGATGAGCAGCAGCTCGATACCGGTGCGCAGCATCCCCAGCGGCTTGAGCTTGGAGCCGCCGACGTCCGCCCAGCGCTGCAGCGGCACCTCGAGAAAAGCCTCCGGCGACAGCGGCGCGGCCCCGTCCCGCCCCTCCAGCAGCCGTCCGATGAGCTCGACGTCGAACGCCCAGCGCGAGGCGAACGGCTGTTCGAGCGCCGCTCGCAGCACGGGCGAGCGGCGAAAAAACTTGGCGCCGCATTGCGTGTCGTAGACGCGCAATCGCAGCAGCAGCGACGCCGCGGTGGCGAAGACGCGGCCGAGGTAGTGCCGCACCGGGCTGCGCTCGATCGACGTGCCGAGCAGCGACACCCGCGCGCCCATGGCTACCGGCACGCCGCGCTGTTCCATGACCTCGATAACGCGCACCACCTCGGACACCGGGGTCGCGAAATCGACGTCGACGTAGCCGACGACCTCGGCGCCCTGGTCCAGGGCTTTGATCATCCCGGCCCGCACCGCCTCGGCCTTGCCGCCGTTGCGAGGCAGCGTCAGCAGCTCGGCGCGACCGGCGCGGCGCCTGCAATAGGCCTGCAGCCGCTGGCCGGTGCCGTCGTCGGATCCATCGTCGACGAACAGCAGGCGCAGCCAGGGCGTCTGCAACAGCTCGTCGAACAGGTCCAGTTGCAGCCGCTGCTGCTCGTTGTAGCAGGGCAGGACTATGAAGACATTCTGCACAGCGCCCACCAACTCAGGCCGGGTAGCTCGATGCCGCGATCCGCGGCCAGCCTCGAGACGACGTTGTCGAGCCGCAGCGCCCAGTCGACCGCTGCCTTGCCGATCGGCCCGCCGCGCCATACCAGCGACGGCTCCGAGCGCGCGCGCTCGGGCCGCGGCAACAGCCGCTCGGCCGCCTTCTGGGCGACCCGCGGCAGCAACAGAGAATGAAAGAGCCCGCCGCCGTGCACCACCACCAGTCCGGCCTGCTCGACCAGAGACCGGCCCGCGGCCGGGCTGTAGCGACGGCGATGGCGCAGCAGCTCGTCGTGCTGGCTGAACAGCCCTTGCCAGGCGGGTACCGAGACCAGGACGCGACCGCCGGGGGCCAGGTTGTCCTGCACCAGCCGCCGCAGCATCTCGAGGTCGTCGGCGACGTGCTCGAGCACGTCGAGCAGCAAGATCAGGCCGAAGCGGGTGGCCGGCATTTCGCGGCGGTAATCGACGCGCCCATCTCCATTCTCGCGGTAGCGCGCGATCAGCTCGGGCGTGTACTCGGCGTCGCAGCAGGTGATGCGCGCGCTCGCCGACAGCCGGTGCGCGAGCTGCTGGGCAAACCAGGCGTCGCCGGCTCCAACGTCGAGCACCTGTTCGACCGCGCCGAGCACGCTGGAGCGCTGCAGTACGTCGTAAAAGAACCAAAACCGCGCCACTTCCCAAGGATGGCGCTCGAACGCATGCCCTGCGCTGGCTCGCTCGCTCAGATCCACCGCCACCTCGCTGGCTCCCGGCGCAGAGCTAAACATGTCTCCCCGGCCACCGCCATCGCTTTGTCGGAAACACGCGACCGCGCTGGCTCGTCTCGCGCACCCCTGCTAGCTTGGAGCGAGAGGTCCGGGGTCGCGAGCGCAATGAACGGATCGATCGCCAACACCAGCGTTCTGCCGCTCGTCGTCGCCAGCGCCCTTTCGATCGCCTGCGGCGATCGGCTGCGACCCGATCCCTCGCAGCCAGTCTTTTCCCATCGCGCCCACGCCGCGCTCGGCATCGATTGCCGCTATTGCCACACCGCGGCCGAGATCGCAGCGCAGGCCGGCATGCCCACCACGGCCACCTGTCGCGGTTGCCACCGGAGCGCCAGTGGCGACCACATCGCGGCGCCGGCCCCGGCGGCTCTGGCCTCGGTGGCGATCCCGGAGACCTGGCGCCGGCGCTGCCGGCTGCCGCCCGACGTCGGCTTCGATCACGCCGCGCACCTGACCGCGGGCATCGACTGCGCAACCTGCCACAGCCAGATCGATCGGGTTTCCGAGGAGCGACCGCCGCCGCCACCGACCATGGTCTGGTGCCTGGGTTGCCACCGCGATCCCGCGGCCGCTGCGGCGGCGGCAGCGCCTGGCCACTGCAGCGGGTGCCACCGATGAGCGGCCGGACCGACGCCCCCGGTGGTGCGCGCCCGGGCGATTCCGGCGCGCCTGATCGCGGCGTCGATCGCCGCACCTTTCTCGAGGTGCTCGGTGGCGTCGCCGGCGCGACCGCGCTGGCCGCCTGCCGGCGCCCCGTCGAGTGCGTCGTGCCGGTGGCCGATCGACCGGAGGATCTGCTGCCCGGCGAGCCGCTGCAGTACGCGACCGCGCTGCGCGCCGGTCCGGACGTCTGCGGCGTGCTGGTCAGGAGCCTGGCCGGCCGACCGACCAAGATCGAGGGCAATCCCAAGCATCCGACCAGCGGTGGCGCGACCAGCGCCTTCGCCCAGGCCGAGCTGTGGGAGCTGTTAGACCCGGATCGCTCGAGCCGGCCCTGGCAGCGCGAGCGGCCCGCCGGCTGGAGCGAGTTTCGCGGCGAGCTCGAGGAGGTCCGGCGCGGCCTCGTCAAGAGGGGGGGGAGCGGCCTGGCCATCGTCGTCGACGCAACGACCTCGCCGACCGCGATCCGCCTGCTGCAGCAGACGCGAGCGCGCTGGCCGCAGACGCGCCTCTTTGTCGACGACGCGCTGACCGGCCCGGCGCGGGCGGGCCTCGAGCTGCTGGGGCGGCGCGGTCTGCTTCCGCGCTGGCGCCTGGACAGCGCCGACGTCATCGCCGCCTTCGACTGCGATCTGCTGCAACTGGAGCGCGGCGCGCTGCGCGCCGACCGCGAGTTCGCCGCCCGGCGCCGCGTCACCGCTCCGGTCGACGAGATGAGCCGCCTCTACGTCGTCGAGCCGAC
>JAFGSX010000323.1 GCA_016934455.1 Deltaproteobacteria bacterium | reverse complement strand
GCTCGCGCTGCGCGGTTTTCTCGCGCAGCGCATGAGCCGCTGCAGCAGTCGCACCGCGGCGCGGTCGTTGAGCGCGGTGCGGTCGCTGATCCGATTTCTCGAGCGCAGCGGCGCCATCGAGCGCGATCCGGCGCTGCTGATCGACTCCCCCAAGCTGCCCCGGGGGTTGCCGCGGCCGCTCGACATCGACGATGCCTTCGCGCTGTGCGAGCAGCCGGACCGGAGCAGCGCCACCGGTCAGCGCGATGCCGCGATGATCGAGCTGCTCTACGGTTCCGGCCTGCGCGTGGCGGAGCTGGTCGGGCTCGACCTCGAGGCCGTCGACCTGGCGGCGCGCCAGATCCGGGTGCTCGGCAAGGGCCGCAAGGAGAGGTGGGTGCCTTTCGGCGAGAAGGCGGCGCAGGCGCTGGCGACCTATCTGCCGCGGCGGCTCGGCGAGCGGGTGGCCGAGGTCGACTCGGAACAGGCGCTGTTCCTGGGTGACCGCGGCCGGCGTATCGATCAGCGCGTGGTGAGGCGCGCGCTCGCGCGCTACGGCCTGGCCGCAGGAGCGCGCGGCCGCGTCCATCCGCATCGCCTGCGCCACAGCTTTGCCACGCACCTGCTCGAGGGCGGTGCCGATCTGCGAGGTATCCAGGAGCTGCTCGGCCACGCCTCGCTCTCGACGACCCAGCGCTACACCAAGGTGTCGCTCGAGCACCTGCTGGCATCGTATGATCGCGCTCACCCGCGAGCGCGTGGCTGAGGGCGCCAACCGATCTTCTTCTGATGGCGACACCGCGACGGCTTGGCACTATAATTGTCTGCCATGGCCATCGATGTTCGACGCCGTTCGCGTCAGCGCTGGTGGTGGTGCTGCGTCCTCGCCGCCGCGGGCATCGCTGCCGTCGGGCGGGCGAGTGTCGTCGAGCGGTTGAGCCTGCAGCGCCTGGTCGAGCTGGCCGATCGAATCGTCGTGGCCAGGGTCGGCGCCGGCCAGGCCCGGTTCGACGGGGATGGCCGCACCATCGTCACCGACACGGTGGTCCAGGTCGAGACGACGCTAAAGGGGACAGCGCTGTCGCGGCTGACGGTGCGCACTTCGGGGGGCGTGGTCGGCGACCTCGGGCAGCTTGTCGCGGGCAGTGCTCGGCTGTCGGAGGGCGGACGCGCGCTGCTGTTTCTCGAGGAGCGCGGCGCGCTGCCGGACGGCACCGTACGCTGCCGTACGATCGGGATGGCCCAGGGTGTGTACCACCTGGTCATCGCGGCGGACGGCCGCGAGCTGGCCGCCCGCGATCTGCGCGGGATGGCCGAGCTCGACGTCGAGAACGGCGACCTGACAGCGCTGGCCCCCGAGGCGTCCGAGGTGGCCGCGGACCTGCTGGTCAGAATTCGCAGCGCGCTGGCGCATCCGGCGGCCGGGAGCGCGCCATGAGGCTGTGGCGGGCGATAGCGATGGCAGCCGCGGCTCTCGGAGTGTCACCGGCGGCGGCGGGCTTCCAGTGCTCGCGGGTGCCGCCGGCAGGCCCCTCCCTGTACTGGAACACGCGCGCGTTGACCTACGCCATCAACCGGATCGCCTATCCACCGCTGCCCGCGCAGGATGTCTACGACGCGGTGCGCGTCAGCTTCGAGACCTGGCAGGCCCCGAGCTGCAGCGATCTGAGCTTCACGCTGCTGTCGCTGACGGATGATCGGACGGCAGGCTACAACTGGCGGGTGCCCGAGGACAACGAGAACCTGGTCGTCTGGCGCAACGGCGACGCCGCCGATCCGGCCGACGCCTGGCGGCACGAGCGAGGCTCGATCGCGGTGACGACGACCACGTTCAACAGCCGCACCGGTGAGTTGCTCGACGCCGACATCGAGTTCAACGGTGTCTGGTACCAGTTCACGACCTGCACTCCGCCGGCGCCCGGGTGCACCGTCGCCTACGACGTGCAGAACACCATGACCCACGAGATCGGCCATTTTTTCGGGCTCGATCACCCTCTGCCCACCGAGCCCGATGCAACCGAGGCCACGATGTACTCTTCGGCTCCGCGCGGCGAGACGTCGAAGCGCGATCTGGCCGCCAACGACATCGAGGGCCTGTGCTTCATCTACCCCGCCGGTCAGCCGACGCAGCAGTGCTTCCCGGCAGTGCCGCCGGCTGGCTCCGATCCGATCTTCTCCCAGGTCGGCAGCAATCCGGACACCGGTTGCATGTGCAGCGGTGACGGCGCTACCGCGGCGGCGCCAGGCGGAGCGCTGCTCTGCCTGCTCGCCGTCGGACGCCGCCGGTCGGGGGCTGGCCGGCGAGCACGGTAGCCGGTTGACCTGAGGCGGACTCCAGCGCAGACTTTGCGCGCTGCCGGCGTGCGATCGACCGGCATGGGCAAAGGCCAGATGTCGCTGCTGACCCTGTATCGAGACGAGGAGCGCGTCGGCGAGCACGTGCTGATGCGCGCGGTGGTCTCGCTCGGTCGGCACCCGGACAACGACATCGTACTCGACGATCTCTCCCTGTCCCGCTTCCATGCTCGCATCGAGAGGCGCGGCGACCGCTACGTCGTGGTCGATCTGGGCAGCCAGAACGGCGTCTTCATCAACGGAGTTCGCATCACCGGCGAGTCGGTCGTGCGACCTGGCGACCGGATCGGCCTGGGGCGCTTTATCGGCATCTTCAACGAGGGCGCCAAGACAGCGCCCGCCCGGGGCAGCTCCGCCCCGGCGGCGGCACGCGCCAAGGCACCGGCGCCCGGCAAGGTGCCGGCCCTGCAATTGGTACACGACGGCATCGTGGTCGAGCGTTTTCCGCTCAAGCCCGAGGGCATGATCATCGGTCGCTCGCAGAAGTGCGATATCGTCATCGGGCTGCTCGCGCTCTCCCGGCGCCATGCGCGCGTGCGGCGCGGAGACGACAGTCGCTGGTACGCCGAGGATCTCGGGAGCCAGAACGGCACCTACGTCAACGACGTGCCGCTGTCGGCGCCAACCGCGCTCGGGGACGGCGACGTGCTCAATTTTTTCGAGTACGCGCTGGTGTTCGAGGCCGGTAGCTCCGGTGACGCGGAAGAGGAGCTGCCGCCGGCCGCGGCGCCGGCGCCGGGGGTCGACTCGACCCGCGCGCTGCGCAAACGCGACACCAGGCGCATCCGAGAGCAGGGATCGCTCGACGAGCAGCGGTTGGTGTCCGAGGTGATCGAGCTGTCGGCGGAGGACGTCGAGGAGCTGTCGCCCGACTTCGAGCAATCGGTCGAGACGCGGCACGACCGCAGCGCCGGGATCGACATCCGCGGTGAGGAGCCGACCGACTACCGCGAGGCCCGCGTCGTGAGAAGCTGGCCCAGCGCCAGCGAGACGTCGCTGGCTCTGGCGGCATCGCAGCGGCCGGCGACCAGCGGTCGGCTCGAGGTGATGGTCGACGGCAGGGTGGTGACCGAGGTACCGCTGGCGCTGGGCGCGGTGCGCATCGGCAGCGACGCCCGCTGCGACGTGGCATTGCCGCCGCTGCCGGGTATCGCGCCCTGGCACGTGCTGGTCGTCGCCGTCGGAGAGGCGGTGATCATGCTGCGAATCGGCGATGCGCCGGCGCCTCGCATCGATGGCCGCGTCGTCTACCAGTCCTTCTTGATGCCCGGGGACAAGGTCGAGCTCGGGCGCGCGGCGATCGTCTATCGCGCCTGACATGACGGTCCACACCGAGCTCACGCGCGACGAGATCGCGGACTGGATCCGGCTCTACGAGGTCGGCGATCTGAGACAGTGCGAGCCGACGCGCGGCACGTCGGCCAACACCAACTACGACGTGACGACGGAGCAAGGCCGTTTTGTCCTGCGCGTCAACGAGGGCAAGAGCTTTCGCGATCTAATCTACGAGAAAGACCTGCTGCTCTACCTGGCCGAACGCGACCTGGGCGCGCAGACGCCGCGCATCGTCGCCAACTGCATCAACGGTCACTTCACCCCGGTGGCCGATGGCAAGTATGCCTCGCTTTTCGAGCGGCTCGGTGGTCGGGCGCTGGCGTCCTGGGAGGTGGCGGCCGAGCACTGCAGCCAGGTCGGCTGTTTTCTGGCCAGGCTGCACCGGGCCGGGCACGGTTTTGTCGGGCACCGCCGCAATCCCCACCGACCGGCGCAGGTCGACGCCACGCTGGCTGCCCTCGGCCAGCCGGAAGACGCTGTGCGGCCGTTCGTCGAGCGCGCGCGGCGAGCGCAGCGGCAATTGCGACGGGCGCTTGCCCAGCGCCTGCCCCGCAGCCTCTTGCACGGGGGGCTGACCCCGGACAACACCAAGTTCGCGCGCGGCCGGTTGACCGGCGTGCTCGATTTCGAGACCGGAGCCTGCGGTCCGCAGGTCTACGATCTGGCGGTGGCGATCAACGGCTGGTGCTGGGCTGCCTCGGGCCTGGCCGAGGATCGCTGCCGGGCTCTGCTGAGCGCCTATCGCGCCGTGCAGCCATTGACGGATCGCGAGCTCCGCCTGCTCCCTGACTGGACGCGTTTTGCCACCCTGCGCCAGGCGGTCGCCTGGCTGGTCGCGTACGAGCCGCCGCAGCGCCGCGGCGTCACACCTGGGCTCTACCGCGACTTTCGGCACCACGCGCGGCGCCTGGACGATCTCGATCACACGGACCGGCGCGAGTTTCGCCGGATCTGTGCTATTTAGCGGCCGTGCCGACTCGTACGCCACCGCGCGCCGGTTCGCTCGCGCTGTTGATCGGAATTGGCCTGGCCGGCGCTGTGGCGCTGGCGATCGCGACGCTGCGCCAGCCGTTCGCGACCCCGGTGGTGGTGCTGCTCGCCTTCTGGGGGCTTGGCACCACCACGCGCATCATGGCTTTTCCGCTCTATCGCGGGCGCGTGATCGCGTTCGATTCGGCATATCTGATCGCCGCTGGAATCGTGCTCGGCTGGGTGCCAGGCGCCTGGATCGTCGTCGCCACGATGACGGCCGACGTGCTGGTGCAGCGCTACCGGGGCTGGATCTTCGACCTGCCGCGGATGTCGTCGCGCGAGCGGTTGGCGCAGACGCTGTTCTCGACCTTTGGCAACGCCCTGCTGCTGCTCGGGATCGGTGCCCTGCTCGAGCGCGTCGGCCTGTCGCCGCTACACGTCAACCGCCACACCGCGGTCTTCGTCGTCACGCCGCTGGCGCTGGTGACCTTTGTGGTCTGCCACTACCACATAGCTTTTGCCGCGGCAGTGCTCAACCGCGATCCGCCCCGTTCGGCCTATCGCCAGCTTGTGGTGCCCGGCATCATCGGCGAGTGCCTGCTGGCGCCGCTGGCGATGGTGATGGTGCTGGTGTACCAGACCGCCTACCCGGCGCCGTTTACGCTGCTGGCGACGACCGTGCTGGTGATCAATGCCGGTTTCTTCATCGCCTCCCAGATCGGCCAGCGGCTGCGCGACCGGGTCCGCGACCTGTCCATGCTCAACGCCGTGAGCAAGGCATTGACCCGCAACCTCGAGCTCGATCCGCTGCTGGCGGCGCTGGCGGGTCAGTTGTTCGAGCACTTCGTCAACGCCAACGCGATCGTGCTCGGGCTGCGCGACGTGGTTACCGGTTCGGTGCGCTGCGCGCTGTTCGGCGAACGCGATGCGCGGCCGCTCGAGCGCACGCCCGCTGCCGACGAGCAGCTCTTCAAGCGCCTGGTCGCCGAGCGGCGCTCGCTGCGGATCCGCAAGCTCGATTACCGCCAGCTCGATCCGGTGTTGACCGCGCCCGACGCCAAGTCGTGGCTCGGCGTGCCCATGATCGTCAACGACGACGTGGTCGGTTTCATCAATCTGCAGAGCAGCGCGGCCGATGCCTTTCGCCGCGCCGAGGAGCGGATGCTGGCTCAGGTCGCAGCGCAGGCCGCGATCGCGGTCGAGAACGCGCGGCTGTTTAGGCTGGCCACCGTCGACGGCCTGACCGGGCTGTTCGTGCGCCGCTACTTCGACCAGCGGCTGGACGAGGAATGCTTGCGCGCCCAGCGCTTCGACGTGCTGTTCTCGCTGCTGATGCTCGATATCGATGATTTCAAGCAGATCAACGACACCCGCGGGCACGCCACCGGCGATCGGGTGCTGCGCGAGACCGCCCACGTGATCCGCGCCAGCCTGCGCGTGATCGACATCGCTGCCCGCTATGGCGGCGAGGAGTTCGTGGTGCTGCTGCCGCGGGCGGATGCCTCGCGCGCGCGGCAGGTGGCCGAGCGCATCCGCTGCGCGGTCTTCGACAACGACCTGGCCGGAGTCAACGGCTCGCCGCGGGTCACGGTTTCGATCGGCGTCGCGACCTTTCCCGACCACGCGGTCGACGCCGGCGAGCTCGTCCGGGCAGCGGACCGGGCGCTCTACCGCGCCAAGGCGGCGGGCAAGAACCGGGTCGAGGGCGCCATCAACCTCGTCCCGGACGCGACGTAGCATTTTTTGGGCGGCGCTGCGGCCGCCGGTTTCTTCTGCGGGGGCGTCGGCCGCCCCCGCCCCGTCGGGAGTGAATCCCGCCGGGGCCCCACCCCGGCAGCGGACGCACGACGGGCCCCCCACCCGGCTCGCGCCGCTTTGCGGCGCGGCCACGCGATGCGCCGAGCTGATCCGAATGACGCCAGTGCTTCCGGCTGGGGTTGCGGAAGGCGTCGACCGGGGCGTTGCGACGAGAGCGGAGGCAAGCCCGAGGCGGGGCGCCGAGACCGATGCAGCTTTGGGGCATTCCGTGTCGACAGAGTC
>JAFGSX010000322.1 GCA_016934455.1 Deltaproteobacteria bacterium | reverse complement strand
AGGTGCACTACACGGGGTGGACCACCGACGGCAAGATGTTCGACAGCTCGGTTGCGCGCAAGGAGACCATCGTGTTTCCACTCAACGGTGTGATCAAGGGCTGGACCGAGGGCGTGCAGCTCATGGTGCCGGGCGAGAAGAGCCGCTTTTGGATCCCCGCCAACCTGGCATACGGAGAGAATCCGGGCGGCGGCCGGCCGGGCGGCATGCTGGTGTTCGACATCGAGCTGATCGCCATCAAATAGGCAAGTCTCTCCTGGCGCCGTCTCGCCCAACGCCGCGGCTGCCGAAGCTGCGGATCGAGCCCTTTGCGCTCGCCGGCTGGTCGCCGACGCGGCGGGTGCGCCTGCTGGCTCCGGCCGGGCCGGCGCGGCCGATCCGCCTGCGCGCGGGCGACTGCGACGTGGTGTCGGTGCCCGGCCGCTTCTCGGTCAGCTACCTGCTGCTCGGCCCGGCGCAGTCGGTCCTGGTGGACGCCGGATCGATCGCCGACGCCGGCACCATCGATGCGGCGGTGGCGGCGCTCGGCCGCCCGCTCGCCCATATCGTGCCCACCCACCTGCACTTCGACCACGTGCTCGCCGTCGACGCCGTGGCCGCCCGCCACGGCGCGCTGCTGACCCTGGGCCGCAGCGCCCACGACAAGATCGCGGAGCACCGGCGCGACCCCAGGCCGAGCGCGCACCAGACCGCGGTCTTCTTGCGCACCTGGGCCTGGCAAGGGCTGCCGCTGCCGACCCGCGAGGACCTGCAGCGGTTCGCGCGCTGCCACGTCCAGGCCAACTGCTGCCGCTTCGACACCGCGCGCGGCGCCGTGCTCGACGACGGCGACGCGGTACCGTGCTGCGACGGCTGGCGGGTGCTGGCGACCCCCGGCCATTCGGACGACTCGATCTGCCTCTACCACCGCGCCGGCGGCGTGCTGATCGCCGGCGACACCGTGCGCAATTTCGCCGGCGGCGAGTGGAACGAGATCTACGTGGATCGCGCGCGCTACCAGCGGACCATCCGGCGGCTGCGGCGGCTGCCGATCCAGGCCATCCTGCCTGGCCACGGCCCACCGCTGGTCGCCAAGCGCGCCGTCGACACGCTCGCCGCGCTGCGCTGAATGCCGCTGTCATCGGTGTATTCGCATGAGTTGATTCCACCGAAATTGATCCCGGACGGCGGGGGGCCGGGTCGAGACTTTTTTCCGAGCCTGCGAGGACAAAAAGGCTCGGCCCGATAGCGGGCCCCCGCCGAAAATGGACTCAATTTAAATGAGCGGCGCGATCAGCCCACGCGCAGGTCGGCCTCGATGGCCGCCCGCACCTGCTGCATCAGAAGCTGGCGCGCCGACCGGTCGTCGCTGCCGGCGACGGCGACGGGGATGGCCGCGTGCACGGTGACGTCCATCGCGCCGGGCAGTAGCCGCAGCGAGCCGCGGCGCCAGATCTTGCGGCCGCCGTTGATCGTCACCGGCAGGATCGGCACGCCCGCGGCCTGCGCCAGGCGAAAACCGCCGCTCTTGAACTCGATCAGCCGGCCGTCCGGGCTGCGCGTGCCCTCGGGGAAGAAGAAGACCGAGATGCCGCCGTGGATCCGATCGGCCGCGCGCGAGAGACTGTGGGCCGCGCTGTCGCTGCTGCCGCGGTCGACGTAGATGTGGCCCATCCGCCCGATGGTGAAACCGACCAGCGGGATGCTGCGCATGGTGTGCTTGACCAGAAAGCGGAGCTGCAGCGGGAGCCAGCCGATGGCGGCCCACACGTCGTACAGGCTCTGGTGGTTGGCCATCACGACGTAGTGCTGGCCGCCGACGATGTGCTCGGCGCCGCGCAGCGTGACGCGCACGCCGCTGAGCAGCATGTTGTAGCGCGACCAGAAGCGGCCGATCCAGTGCGCGGCGCGGCCCTGCCCGGTGACCAGGATCGTGATCAGACAGCAGATCCCGAGCACGACGGTGTTGACGCCCAACTGCAGCGCGAAGAAGGGGCTGTAGATGGCGTAGAGAGAGCGCCCGATGCATCTGAGCATGAGAGTCGCTCCGAGAGGGCGTCCGGTTCACTCGATCCGCAGCGCGCTCTCGATGGCCAGCCGCGTCTTGTCGATCAACTCCTGACGCACCGCCCGCTCCTCGCCCGCCGGAATGGCGATCGGCGCGTGCACTGTAATGTCCATGCGACCGGGCCGCAACCGCAGCGAGCCGCGGCGCCAGATCTTGCGTCCGCCGTTGATGGTGAGCGGCAGGATCGGCACCCCGGAGGCCTGGGCCACGCGAAAGCCGCCGCTCTTGAAGGCGATCAGCCGGCCGTCCGGGCTGCGCGTGCCCTCGGGGAAGAAGAAGACCGACAGACCGCCTCGGATCTTCTTGGCCGCGCGCTCCAGGCTGTGGGCTGCGCTGTCGCTGCTGCCGCGGTCGACGAAGATGTGGCCTTGCCGCTCGAGCGTGAAGCCGATCAGCGGGATGCCGCGCATGGTGTGCTTGATGACGAAGCGGATCTGCATCGGCAGCCAGCCGATGGCCGCCCACACGTCGTACAGGCTCTGGTGATTGGCCATCACGATGTAGGGCTGGCCGGCCGCGATCTGATCGGTGCCGCGGATGGTGACGCGCACGCCGGTCATCAGCATGTTGAAGCGCGACCAGAAGCGGCCCACCAGATAGGCGAACCGGCCGCGACCGGTGATCAGGATGGAGACCAGCGTGATCAGCGCCAGGACGGTGGTGTTGATGCCGAGCTGGAGCGCGAAAACCGGGCTGTAGATGGCGTAGAGGACACCCCCGATGCGCCGCAGCATGAATCGCGCCTCCGCCTCGAACGGGGTCGCATCCTACGCAAGCGCGGCGCGGCCAGGCAAGTCGCGACCCGCGCGGCCCGCGTCATGGCGGTGATCACTCGAATCGAACCGATTTTTGGCGGGGCCCCGCTGATCGGCAAAAGTCTTTTTCTCCTCGCAAGCTCGGAAAAAAGCCTTT
>JAFGSX010000321.1 GCA_016934455.1 Deltaproteobacteria bacterium | reverse complement strand
GCCTCGGGCTGGCGCTGGTCAAGGCGATCGCCGAGGCGCACGGTGGCTCGGCGACCGCCGCCTCGCCGCCGGGCCAGGGCGCCGTGCTGACCCTGCGCTTGCCTGTCACCGATTTTTCACACTCCCAGCGCTGATTTTTCACACCCGGTCCAACACCGCTCCGCACGCCGGACCGATCCTGTCGCGGTGAGCTGACGACGGAGGTCTCGACGTGGCTGCGACGAACTGGCTCCTGTTCTCCTCGGCCTTCGGCGTGCTGGCGCTGGCGATGATCGCGCGCAGCGTCGGCCACACCGAGGGCGGACCGCGACTTCAGGGCGTGGCGGCGACCGCTCCGGCTCCGGCCGCCCCCCTGCCCGGCCAGCTCAGGATCATCACCTGGAACATCGCCCACGGCCGCGGCACCTCGCTGCACCAGGCGCTGCTCGATCGCGCTGTCATCCGCGCCAACCTGACCGCCATCGGCAGCGCGCTGAAGCGAGAGCAGGCCGACCTGGTGGCGCTGCAGGAGGCCGACGGCCCGTCGCAGTGGAGCGGCCATCTCGACCAGCCCCGGCTGCTGGCGACCGGCGCCGGCCTGGGCCACCGCTATCGCGGCAGCCACGGCCGCGGGCTCGGTCCGGTCGCGCTGGACTACGGCACCGCCCTGCTGTCGCGCTGGCCGCTCGATCGACCCCGCAGCATTCGCTTCGACCGGAGCTGGCGCGACAACAAGGGGTTCGTCGTCGCCGGCATCGAGATCCCCGGCAGCGGAGTGGTCGTCGACGTGGTCTCGCTGCACCTGGACTTCATGAGCCCGGCCGTGCGCCGCCGGCAGGTGCGGCTGCTGGTCGAGGAGCTGCGCGACCGCGACCGGCCGCTGATCGTGGTCGGCGACTTCAACTGCGACCTGCGCGAGCGCGGCACCCTGTCGACTCTGGTCGAGGCCCTGGAGCTGCAGCCCGGCACCGGCCGCGGCGGGCCCACCTTTCCGGCCGGCCAGCCGCGCCGCCGCATCGACTGGATCCTGGTGTCATCGGATCTGGAGATCGTCGACCACCGCACGCTGTCGGATCCGCTGTCGGATCACCGGGCCGTGGTGGCCGACATCGCGCTCAAACCCGACGCAGACAACCGACGGAGGATGCCATGAACACGGTCGCGACCCTGCTCAACCTGGCCTGCGGGCGCCCGGCGCTCGCCGACGACGACAGCCACGCGCAACGCCTGCAGATCGTCATCGGCGGGCTGCTCGCGGCGGTGGCGCTGGCCAGCCTGTGGGGGCTGGCCGCCGGCTGCCGCGTGCTGCCCGTCGCTATCGGCAATCTGTACAAGCTGCCCATGATCGTGCTGCTGTCGACGCTGGGCGCGGTACCGGCGGGCCTGCTGGCCTGGAAGCTGACCGGCGCCGAGTACCGGGCCACCGATCTGCTCGCCAATTTCACCTCGGGCGTGCTCAGCGGCACGCTGGTGCTGGTCGTGCTGTCGCCGATCGTGGCGCTCTACTACCACTCGAGCGCCTGGGCCGGCCCGATGCTGGCGCTGGGCTCGGTGTTCCTGGCCCTCTTCGTCGGCTCCCTGATCTTCGTGCGCGGCGTCGGCCGGCGCGTGGGCGAGGGCTGGAAAAAGTGGTCGGTGGTGCTGCCGGTCGTGGTGACGATCGCGATGCAGCTCGCGACTCTGCTGCAGTTGATCGCGATCGCCTCGCCGATCCTGCCCGAGGTCACCGTGTTCGACGGCGGGCTCGACCGCGTGCTCGGCGGCGCGGCGCAACATTTTTCGCGCTAGACGCGGCAGGAGGAGACCATGTCGACCCTCGCCCCCGTCATCGCACTGGCAGCGGCGGTCGCGGCGCAATCGCCCTGTCTGGATGCCGCCTGCCCCGCCAGCCCGCTCCCCGCGCTGGCGGTCGAGCACCGCGGTCACTGCGCCAAGGACGTCATCCGCTGGCGCAGCGAGATCGCGGTGGCGGGTGACCTCGCCCGCAACGGAGAGAGCTACCGCCTGGCGCTGGCGACGCCGCTGGCCAGCGACACGATCTTGGTGGGCAACGGGCGATCCCTGGTCGCGCCGCTGCGCGACGACCAGCACCGCATCGTCGGCCTGATCGTCGCGGGCGAGGCGATCGCACCGCAGCGGGTACGCCGCGGCCGCGCCGTCGGCGCTCTGTACCTGCAGTCCGAGCAGCGCACGCCGTGCCTTCCGGGCGCCGCCACCCTGCAGCCGCCGTGGATCGCCACCCCGGCGGTGCAGAAGCTGGTCCTCGACGACGCCGGCGATCTGCAATTCGAGCCGGCGGCCGAGCACGGCATCGCCCACCACGTTCCGTTCTCGATGGCGGCGTCCCTGACCGAGACGATGCGCGAGCAGGCAGACGAGATGCTGCCCGGCAACGGCCTGCCGCGCTTCGAACAGCCCATCTACGCGGTGGCGGACGCGGCCGTCGTGGCGGCGGGCGGGCTGCGCGGCCAGTTCGTCTCGGTCGCGGCGCACCGTCGTCTGGTCGCGCTGGGCGCGGTGGGCGGCAGCGCGCTGCTCGGAATCGGCCTGCTGGCTCTCTACCGGCTGCTTGCACGACAGGCCCGGCGCGACCTGCAGCGCGCCAAGGTCGACGCCGAGCTCAGGCGCATCGACGACGAGCTGCGCCACCTCGACCGGACGCTCGATGTCATGGTCGACCCCGTGAAAAACCGCTAGCGGCCACCTGCCTCCGCGCCGTAGGCTGGCGCACCGGACCGAGCAGGAGGTACGCATGCCAAGTGCATTGGTGGCCGGCGCTGCCAATCCGATCGGCCGCGCCGTGGTCGAGGAGCTGGCGGCGCGCGGCATAGCCACGGTCGCCCACGTCGACGTCGATGTCTCGCAGCGCGCGGTGTGGCAGAAGAAGCTGGCCTTTCCCATGGTGCGCTGCGTCGCCACGCGCTGGGAGGTGACACCGCTGAACGAGCTGATAGCGCAGAACCAGCCGACGCACATCTTCGCCATGCTCACCGTCGGCTGGACCATGTCGCAGCGGCTCGAAAAGGCCGGCATTCCGGCCGGCAACTACGAGGTCCACGACTACAAAAAAACCGAGATGCTGGTCGACGCCATGGTCCACGCGCGCCACGAAGCGCACATCGTCTATCTCTCGGCGCCGGGCGCCAGTTCCACCTCGAGCGGCGAGTTCCAAAAGGCGCGCGGCCGGGCCGAGCAGAAGATCCGGACCCTGGGCTGCCCATATACCATCGTCCGGGCTCCTGCCGTCGTCGACGATGGTCCGGATCGGCCAAAATTCTCGCTCGACCAGGGGCTGGCGCTGGCCACCAGTTTTTTGTACTTTCCGCTGCGCTTTTTGGGCGCCCGTTCCTATGCCGATCGCAACCGCGCCATCGCGGTGTCGCGATTGGCGCGCGCCACCGTGGAGATCGCGCTGTCGAGCGAACGTGGCAACGGCATCGTCGAGGGCGACAGGCTGCGCGGCTGACCCGTCCTCACCGAAGCCGGAGCCCCTGTTCCTCCAGGATCTGCAGCGATACCTGCCGGTAGGCGCGCGGGACTCTTTGGCTGGCCGCGGTCATGAGGTCCTGCTCCTCCACCGCGTTCGAGCCTCTCTTTGCTGCGAGCCGCTCGCTGTGCTCGACCACCAGCGCCACTGCCTCCATGCGCACCGGCGGCGGAATGTAGGCCGCCGCCCGCAGAAAGGCCTGCCACACCTCCGGCTCCCATGCCATGTGCCTAAGCGTCACCCGCTCTGCTCCGGCGCCTCATCAGAAGCGCCACCAGAAAGAGAAAAGGCGCGACCGCGCTGATCCTCAAACCGAGGCCGCAGCCGACCTGCTCCGCGATCCAGGAGGAGCAGAAGGCTCCGACTACGACGCCCTCGGTAAACATGATGTGAAACAGGCTCGAGGCGCTCGCCCGCTCCTCCGGCGCGGACTCCTCCACGACCATGGAGGTGAGCGTCGGAAAGAGAAACGAGTACCCGGCACCGTACAGGACCCCGACAGCGACAAAGGACAAAAAGGTCTCGACCGCGGAGAGAAGCAGCATCGCGCCGCAGACGATGGCGAGCCCCGCGCCCAGGGTGAGGAGACGGCCATATCTCTCGGAGAAGTACCCCATGGGAATCTGCATGACGAGCGCGGCCAGGCCGTACGCCGCGAGCGTCATGCCCACGTGAAAGCTGGAGAGCCCCAGCTCCTGGTACCGGAGCGGCAGGAGCGCGGTCATGGCGCCCAGGGTCACCATGAGCGCGAAGATGCCGAGACAGGCGGTGCGCAGGCCGCGGTTGGCCACCAGCCGCCGCAGGCGCCGCAGCGCGTCGCGCGGGCTGGCGCGCTGGGCGGCCTCCGGGAAGAGCGGCTCGGGCTCGCGGATCGCCAGCGTCAGGAGCGCTCCCAGGACGAGAAGCGCCGAGACCGTGCCAAAGAAGACACCGTATCCGTATCGCGCCGCGATCAGCCCGCCCAGGACCCAGCCGACGATCGACGCCAGGATGATCGAGGTGCCGTAGAGCCCCATCCTGGCGCCGAGCCTGGACAGGGGATGGGGGATCTGGGCGACGAGCGACATGATCCCGGGGCCGGCGACCGATCCGCTCAGACCGTGCAGCAGTCGGACCCCCAAGAGCTGGAGCGGGCTCGCGACCAGACCGTACAGGACCATGACCACGGCATCGCCGAGCATGCCGGCGAAGATGAAGAACCGCTTGCGGCCGGTCCGGTCCATCAGGTAGCCAGCGGCGTACTCGAACAGATCCTCGAACACGCTGTAGGCCGCGACGATGACCCCCGCCATGAACACGCTCGAGCCCAGGGCGCGGGCGTAGCTGGCGAGAAACGGGTGCAAGGCGTGGGTGTCCGCGTAGACGAGGACCGTCACGACCGAGACCAACAGCGGAGTCAAACGGACGGCCAGCCCCTCAGACGGCTTCATCGACCGAGTATCCCTCATCTTGCAGGGCAGAGAGCAGCGACTCGAGCATGTACCGGTCCTTGTTGGCGAGGACCTCGGCGCACCCGCGATGGACGTCCTCGAGAGCTGCGGTACCGGAGCCTCGCTGCCGGGCACAGCGCTCCACCCGTTCTGCCATCTTCGCCATGGCCAGCCGCTTGATCAACGGCGGCATGGGAGCAAAGGCCCTGACAAAGGCACGCCAGGCGCCTGCATCCCACGGCATGCCTCGCATGATCACGAAACGCACCGGTGCTCGTGAAAGCAGGCGCGGCCGGTGTCGGTGTGGCAGCAGCGCGCTCCGCAGAGCGGACAGATGTGCATGTGGGTCTTGCACAGCAGCGCGTCGCACACCTCGCACGCGACAGCCAGAGCGCCGCCACAATGAGCACAGGAGGCGAGCGCGAGCTCGTGCCCGTGCACCTGCAGCGCCTGGCCGACGAGGTCGGCGAGCCACCGCTGCGGATCGTGCGCGAACGCTCTGGGACGCAGCTCCTCCTCGAAGTAGTGCAACAGCCCCATCTCGACCAGGACGCTTCGACGCCGCCACGCGGGATCGAGCAGGTAGCGCCGGATCGCCCCACGATGAAAATATCCCATGGTGACCAGCACCAGGGCGGGTTCCTCGGCAAATCCTGCAATCCATTTTTCCAGGGCGCGCTCGGTGATGGGCCCGGTCGTCTCGCGCCAGTCGATGGCGCAGCAACCCGGCACCAGGACAGAGCCCCTGCGCTCCTCAACCGCGTGACCGGCCGCGGCCAGGGACTTCGAGAGCGCAGGCCCGAGTTCGCTGATCCTGCGAATCATCGCGCGATCTCGTCCAGGTTGAACCAGCACGCTGGATCCTCGGCGAGGTGATCTCCAGTCCTGGCATAGGCCCGGCAGCGCGCGCCGCTGCACACCTCGCGGTAGCGGCATTTTCCGCACCGTCCCCCCAACCGCGACTTGTCTCGCAGCTCGGCGAGCACACGCGAGCGCTCCCAGATCTCGGTAAAAGG
>JAFGSX010000320.1 GCA_016934455.1 Deltaproteobacteria bacterium | reverse complement strand
CGTCATCTTCGTCAGCGACGAGAACGACCAGAGCCCGGGCGACGTCGGCGACTATGTGGACAAGCTGCTCGAGGTCAAGGGCTACGACGCCAACGCCGTCGTCGCCTCGGCGATCGCCGGCGACGTGCCGGCGGGGTGCAACGCCAACGGCAACGATGCCGACGCGGGCGACCGCTACCTCGACGTGGTGCTGGGGCTCAACGGGGTGTTCGAGTCTATCTGCACGCCCGACTGGGCCACCACCATGGAGCAGATCGGGCTCGGCACCTTTGCCGCCCTGACCCGCTTTGACCTGACGCGCCTGCCGGACGCGAGCACCGTCGTGGTCACCGTCGACGGACAGGTCGTGCCCCAGGATCCCTACAACGGTTGGACCTACGATCCGGCTCACAACGCCATCCATTTCCACGGCACCGCGGTGCCGGAGGCTGGCGAGAACATCTCGATCAGCTATACCGCCGAATGCCTGCTCCCGTGAGCGAGGCCGGGAGGGAGACGCCCATGTCGACCGAGACCACCGTTCTGTTCGCCGCCACCGCGCGCCTCGCGTGCGCCGGCATCGCCCTGTTCCTGTTGGCCGCCTGTCCGCCGCCTGGCTCGGATCCGCCGCAGCCGGAGCCGATCACGGTCGGCACCCAGGTAGACGAGCTGTCCTGCACCGATGACATCGATTGCCCGCTCGGCTACCGCTGCGACGGGGCGATCTGCATCGCCATCGACAACGACCTGGACAACGATGGCTTTGCCGCCTCGGTGGATTGCGACGACACCGACCGCCAAGTCAACCCGGACGCCAGCGAGGTCTGCAATGGCGTCGACGACGATTGCGACGGCGACGTCGACGAGGGCGTGCGCAACGCCTGCGGGGGCTGCGGTCCCACCCCGGTCGAGATCTGCGATCTGCTGGACAACGACTGCGACGGGTTCGTGGACAACGGCTGCACCGCCGGCGAGATCGCGGAGCAGGAGCCCAACGACGGATCCGCGGCTTGCCAGTACATCGCGCTGCCGCCCGCCGCCGGCGAGACCTCGATCCTGCTCGGCGCCTTCGACCCCGCCGGCGACGTGGATTCCTACTGCTTCAGCGTCCGCGCCGGAACCGCCCTGATCTTCGACATCGACTCGCAGGCGCTGGGCGCTCCTACCGATGCCGCCTTGCAGCTCTATGGCTCAGACGGCATGCCGCTGCCCAACGGCTACAACGACTACTCCGAGGGCGCCGATCCCTATCTGCCCTATACCTTTGATGACGACGGAAGCTACCGCCTCGACGTGTTCAACTTCTATTCCGATCAGGGTGGACCGACCTACTACTATCGACTCAACGTCACGGCCACCGCCGTCATCCTGTGCGAGGACCAGGACGAGGATGGTGTGACGCCGTGCGACGGCGACTGCAATGACGGCGACAACCTGATCTTCCCCAACCAGACCGAGGTCTGCGACCTGGTGGACAACAACTGCGACGGGGTAGTCGACGAGGGCTGTCCCAGCTCGACCAACGCCGAGGTGGAGCCCAACGGCACCATGGCCGAGTGCCAGTTGCTATCGCTCCCCTTCAGCATCGAGGGGGTCATCGATCCCCGCAAGGACAAGGATCTGTTTTGCTTCTTTGTCCCCGGCGGTGCCGAGGTCTCGTTCGACATCGACGCGCAGGAGCCGCCCTTCGGTTCGCTGCTCAACTCCCGGCTGCGCCTGTTGATCGCGCCCGGCACCGTGGTGGTCTCCAACGACGACGGCGTGGACCCCGACACCGGCTACACCGAGACCGATTCGGACAGCTACCTCTTCCACAGCTTCGAGAAGCCCGGCGTCTACGCCATCCAGGTCGAGGACGAGTCCCTGCTCGCGGGCGGCAGCCGCCTCACCTATCTGCTGCACGCCCGCGCGCTGCTGTGGCCGGTCTGCAACGATACCGACAACGACGGTGTCACGGTGTGCGAGGGCGACTGCGCCGACAACGACCCCGCTGTGCACTTTGGCGCCCTCGAGATCTGCGACGGCAAGGACAACGACTGCGACGGGGTCGGAGACCCGGCCGAGTGCCGGGGCGACTTCGACGGCGATGGCTACGCGGGCGCCGAGGGCGACTGCGCCGACGGCGACCCGACCAGGCATCCGGGCGCGGTCGAGATCTGCGATGGCCTCGACAACAACTGCGACGGCGAGATCGACGAGGGTGTCACCAACGCCTGCGGCGGCTGCGGCTTTGCCCCGGCCGAGCGCTGCGGCGACGGCGTCGACAACGACTGCGACGGCGTGACCGACGACGACTGCGACGCGGACGCGGACCACGACAATTACACCCCGGACCAGGGGGATTGCGACGACACCGACCCGGCCGTGAAACCCGGCGTGGCGGAGGCCTGCAACGGGATCGACGACAACTGCAACGGCCTGGTCGACGAATACGTCAAGAACTCCTGCGGCGAGTGCGCCCCCGAACCGGTCGAGATCTGCGACGGGCTCGACAACAACTGCAACGGCCTGATCGACGACGGTGCGCTCAACGCCTGCGGCACCTGCGGCCCGGCGCCGATCGAGGTCTGCGACGGCATCGACAACGACTGCGACGGTCTCACCGACGAGGATGTCACCAACGCCTGCGGCGAGTGCGGCCCGCTCCCGGGCGAGGCCTGCGACGGCATCGACAACGACTGCAACGGCTCGATTGACGAGGGATGCACCGATGACAACGACCACGACAACGTGACTCGGGCGCAGGGCGACTGCGACGACGGCGATCCGTTCACCGCCTACGGCCTGCCCGAGCGATGCGGCGACGGGGTGGACAACAACTGCAACGGCTGGATCGACGACGGTTGCCCGCCGCCCGCCGAGGTCGAGCCCAACAACACCGCCTTGAGCTGCAACTCTTTGCTGTGGCCAGGCTGGGTCGCCGGCACCATCACCACCGCCACCGACAGCGATGTCTACTGCTTCACGGTCCCCGTCGACGGCGTGACGCTGGGCTTCGATGT
Source organism: Deltaproteobacteria bacterium (assembly GCA_016934455.1). Taxonomy (GTDB): domain Bacteria; phylum Myxococcota; class JACRCW01; order JAFGSX01; family JAFGSX01; genus JAFGSX01. The sequence continues at coordinate 7,747 of JAFGSX010000320.1, read as the reverse complement.
GGATGCGCGAGACAACGGCTCGCCGCTGGACGCGGTGCTGGAGCTGTACGATGCCGGCGGCGACATGATCGGCACCAACAACAACTGCGAGGACCCCGACACCGGGCTCGGCACGGTCGACCCGTACCTCTCGTACACCTTCGAGCGCGCCGGCAGCTACACCGTCAAGGTGCGGGCCTACGGCACCGGCAGCACCGCCGGCGCCGACTCCGTGTACACCCTGCATGTGCGCCCCGAGGGCGGTTGCCTCGACCTGGACCGGGACCTGGTCAACTCCTGCGACGGCGACTGCGACGATCTCAACGCCGTGGTCTATACCGGCGCCGTCGACTTCTGCGACGGGCTCGACAACAACTGCGACAGCGATATCGACGAGCGCTGCGTGGGCGACTGCCTGGACGACCTGCTGGAGCAGAACGACACGATCGCTGCGGCGGTGCCGGTGGCGGACGGCAACTATCCCGGCCTGGCCTACTGCGGCGGCGACCACGATTACTACAGCGTCCAGCTTCTGGCCGGTCGCTACCTGCGGGTCGAGCTGCTGTTCAGCCACGACGAGGTCGACCTGACCCTGATCCTGCTCGCCAGCGACGGGGTGACCCCGCTCGCCACCTCGGCCACCAGTACCGACAACGAGACCGTGACGGTGCAGGTGCCGGCGGACGGCATCTACTTCATCCACGTCTCGGGGCCGCTGGGGGATCAGGGCGGCTATGAGCTCGTGGTGATGGTGACGCAATGAGCGCGCCGCGCCTGTTTCAAGTGCTGCTGCTGACGTGCCTGCTCGGAGGCTGCGGGGAACCGGGCGCCGAGCGCTGCGGGCCGGGAACCGAGCGCCAGGGCGATCTCTGCGTCGTCGTGGTCAGCGCCGACGCGCGCTGCGGCGAAGGCACCGCGGTCGACCCCGAGACCGGGGCCTGCGAGCCTCTGGTCTCTTGCGGCGAGGGCACGGTACTCGACCCCGAGACCGGGGGCTGCGAGCCGCTCTCCGAGTGCGGCCCCGGCACCTACTTCGATATCGCCAGCCGGAGCTGCCTGCCCGAGGAGGCGTGCGGTCCCGGCACCGTCGCCAACCCCGACACCGGACAGTGCGAGCCCGCGGTCATTTGCGGCGCTGGCACCACGCTCGACCCGATCACCGGGCTGTGCGAGCCCGATCCGCCGTGCGCGGCCGGTGCGGTGTTCGATCCGGCGAGCGGGCTCTGCGTCTCGGCGCTGCGGTGCGGAGAGGGCCAGGTGGTGGTGCAGGGCAACTGCGTCGATCCCGAACAGGGCCTGGTGATCGAGGCCGATCAGTTCGAGGGGGTGCCGGACGAGAACGATCCGCTCAACGGCGGCACGCCCGAGGCCGTGCTCCTGGAACCGCTGGGAGAGCGCGCGGTGTTCGTCGGCACCATCGACCGTCCAGCCGACATCTCCGGCAACGGCAGCCTGACGCAGGACCGCGACGTGTGGCGCTTCGAGGGGCGCACCGGGCAGTTTCTGCGGATCCAGGTCGCGAGCCTGGGCCTGCCCAACCCGGCCTTTGTCCTCGAGGGCCCGCGCGGCTACCTGCGCACCTCCACCATCGGTTTCGAGAGCGATGTCAGCCGCGAGGTGATCCTCCCCTACGACGGTATCTACGATCTGACGGTGGTGCCGAGCGCCCACCTGGCCCGGGGCGAGCTGGTGGGCGCCCGCAACGCGGCCTATGTCGGGGCCATCGAGGCGCTCCCGGCGCCCTCGTGGCGTTACGTCAACGCCGGCGAAAACAGCAGCACGGCGGCAGTCCTGGGCGGCACCCTGCGCGGTCTGGGCGACAACTTCTACGCCGTCAACGTGGCCGCGAACAGCGCGGTCCAGGTGGTGTTCGATAGCATCGACGACAGCATCACCGCCGCGGTGCTGGTCTTTGGCCTCGACGGGCGATTGCTGGCCGACATCGCTCCCCTGGCCGAGGACGGATGGGCCGGTTTTCACGCCGCAGCCAGCAACGACGCTGTCGTGGTGTTCGACTGGGTCACCGCCAGCGGCCCCGGCGACATCTTCAGCGCGCGCCTGCACAAGGTGCCGATGGTTCGCCGCGGCGCCGTCCCGGCCGATTACCACACGGTTACCGGCAGCCAGAACCTCCGGGCGCGCGAGACCGGCGCCTTCGAGCTCTCCACCGCGGTGGCGCAGGTGGTGCTGACGGAGGTCAACTCCCTGTATGGCCCAGACATCCAGGTGGTCGGTCCGGGCGGCACTCGCTCGCGAATCAACGACGACAGCGACTTCTTCTTCTACGCCGATCCGGGCACCTACCTCGTCTTTGTCAACAACGATCGCACCAGCGACTCCTCGTCGGTGTCGCTCACGCTGTCGCTGCTCACGCCCTATGATCTGGGCGCGCTCGACTTCGCCGCCCGGTCCTCGGCCGCGGTCCGCGGCGCGGACCTGATCCAGGGCTTCGGCGGCTTCCAGGACGCCTGGGCCGTGGTCACGACCAGCGTGCCCGCTCTGGTCGAGACCACCATCCAGGTGGCGGCCGGCGATCCCGATGTCTTCTTCTACTCCATCGACGGCGTGCGCCTGCGCGCGGTCCGGCGCCCGCACCTCGATCGCCCGATCTTCATCATCAACCGCGACCCCCGACCGATCTTGATCCAGTTGGTCTCGGATGACCGCAACGCCATCGGCTGGTCGATCAACTGCCAGGTGTCGCAGCTTCCCACCCAGCTCGACACCGAGCCCAACGACCACCGGGTCAACGCCGTGCTGCTCGGAACCCCGCCCGTTCGCATCCGGGGCCTCCTCGCCGCCGACGAGCGCGATGTCTTTCGCTTTCAGCTCGAAGCGCCGCTCGCGCCGCAGCAGGCGGTGCAGGTGCTGTTCGACAACATGCAGAGCGACTCGGTCTCCTCCTCCATCACCGACGCGGCCTACGTCAACATCTACGACGCCCTGTACACGCCGCTCGCCTCGCTGCCGCACCCGGAGAGCTACTCGGGCACGCTGGGCGTCAACACCGTCACCTACGTGCCCGGCTACGAGGGCACGGGCCCCTTTTACATCGAGATCTTCGGCGACTTCGTGCGCGACGAGAAGGACTACCTGCTCGACGTCCGGGTGGTCGACTTCCCGGTCGAGAACGAGCCCAACGATCGCCTCGACACCGCGGACGGGCTGGGCTCGCTGCCGGCGCAGATGATGGCCTACCGCGACGAGGGCGACATGGAGGACCTGTTCTGGCTCGAGCTCGACCAGGATCTCGCCCCCGGCACCTCGCTGCTGGCATCGGTTCGCAACTTCGAGAACGACAACGCTCTTACCGTCGCCCTCGAGACAGCTCAGGGCGACCAGCTCATGCGCCGCAGCCTGGCTCTCAACACGCTCCAGATCGGCGGGCTGCTGGCCGGGCGCTATTACCTGCGCGTGAGCGCCGCCTCGGGCGGGGAGCCGATCTACAAGGTGAGCGCGGGCTACGGTGGCCCGGTCGAGCTGGAGCCCAACGACGCCGCCTTTGTCGCCAACCAGTTGGCGGAGCTGGCGGCGGCCGCCCCGATCGAGCTCCACGGCTATGTCGGCAGTGGCGACGAGGACGTGTTCAGGTTCTCGCTCGCGCAGCCGCTCGCGCCCCAGGTAAGCGTGGTGGTGCAGGCGCTCAACTGCGACGACAACTCCGCGATCGCGCTCGAGCTGTACCAGGACACCGGGGTCGAGGCCTCGGCCCTGAGGTCTCACGACCGCGGTGTCGAGGCGACCGCCGTGGTCGCCGGTCCGGGCACCACCGGGCCGTTCACCCTGCGCCTGACGGGCACCTCGGCCCGGGCCGATCGCTACCTGCTCACGGCCCAGCTCGGAGGGCAGGCCGAGATCGAACCCAACGACGATCGGGCTCGCGCCACCGCGGTGGTCCCGGACGCAGGGCCGATGATAGGCAGCATCGGCGCCGGCGAGACCGATGTCTACTCGCTCGAGCTCGCGACGGGCGCCCAAGTCCGCACGGTGCTGGAGAACGTCTCCGACGGCACCTCGCTGACGCTGTCGGCGCGCGCCTTCGATTTCAACTTCGAGATCGGCGGTGCCACCGGGTTCCGCGTCACCTTGCCCAGTGCCACCTGGATAGCGGGTACCTACTACTTCGTGATCACCAGCCAGGAGTCAACGGTCGACGCCACCGACCTCTACGAGCTCAGAATCGAGGTGACACCGTGAGCCGGCATCGGAGATCAGGCGGCGAGCCAGGTGGCATCCGGCTCGGGTTGGCTTTCTCGGTCCTGGCGCTGGTCGGCGCCGGCTGCGGGCCGGCGCCGGAGCCGCTGCTGTGCGGCCCGGACACGGTGCTGGAGGATGGCGCCTGCGTCTCGATCCTCAAGCCCACGACCTGTGGTGCCGGCACCACCCTGGACCAGGCGAGCGGCGAGTGCCGCCCCGATGTCTTTTGCGCGGCCGGCACCACCTATGACGCCGTCGCCCGCGTCTGTGTCCCCACCGCGAGCTGCGGCCCCGGTACCGAGCTCGATCCGGACACCGGCCTGTGCCTGCCGCTGTACGAATGCGGCGAGGGGACGCGCTACGATCCCGCGAGCCACCAGTGCCTTCCGATCGCCGAGTGCGGATCGGGCACTCACCTGGACGAGGTGAGCGGCGAGTGCATCCCCGACGATCGCTGTGGCGAGGGGACCACCTATCACCCGGTGAGCCATCTCTGCGTGCCAGACCTCTCCTGCGGCCCGGGTCTGGTGGCGCACGAGGGGGTGTGCCTGACCGAGGCGCAGATCGCGGCGGCCGGCGCTGACACGACCGAGACGCTGCCGGACTACAACGACCCCGCGCTGGGCGGTACCCCGGAGGAGCTGACGCTGGAGCCGATCGGTGAATCCACCGTGTTCGTCGGCACCATCGACCGGCCGGTGGATCGAGACGGCGACGACGAGCCAGACCAGGATCGCGATTTTTGGAGCTTCACCGGCCGCAGCGGGCAGCTTCTGCGGCTGCGGGTGATCGACAACGGCCTGCCGCGACCCGGCTTCCGGGTGCAGGGACCCGAAGGCTATGAGCGCACCTCGAAGCTCGGGGTGGTGATCACGCCCAACCGCCTGCTGTTGCTGCCCCGCGACGGTACCTACATCGTCGAGGTCGGGCCCACCTCGGTGCTGGCCGGGGAGGAGACGCTGATCGGGGGAGCGGACCACGGCTACGTCGGCGTCATCGAGGAGCTGCCGTGGCCCGAGCTGGCGCCGCTAGGGGCGCCGTTGCTCCCGGAGCAGGCCTTCGTGGCCGGCTCGCTGTTCGACCTGAGCAACAACTTCTTTCTGCTGCAGAGCGAGGCCAGGGCCGGCCTGCTGCTCAACGCGAGCAGCCGGGGCCTGGACACGGTACCGAGCCTGCTGGTGTTCTCGACCGTCAACGGTTTCGTTCAGGAGGTGGAGCTCAAGCGGGAGACCGACGGCTTCGCTCAGGTCCACGGCCTCTGGGCCGAGACCGAGAATTCGCTGATCGCGGTGCTCGACTGGACCACCTCCAACGGCCTCGATGCCAGCTTCGATCTCAGCGCCGCTCTCATGCCCCAGCAGGACGCCGGGGCGGTCGCGCCGGCCAGCTCCCAGGGCCTGCCGCAGATCCTGATCCCCGGGCGGTTCGGGACCGCCATCAGCGCCGAGGTCGCGGGCGGCCAGATCGTGACCGCGCACCTGAACGGTCTATCCCAGCCCCTGGTCACCCTGGCGGGGCCGAGCGGAGTCGTCGCAACGATGACCAGCCTGGACGCGGGCTCGCTCCACTTCTATGCCCCGGCCGCAGGCCGCTACACCATCGTCGCGGTCAATTCCAGCACCAGCGACGTCCAGCTGATCCCGGGTTTCACCTCGACCACGCCCCTGGACGCCGGGGCCTTCGCGAACGGCTCCCAGCCGCCGGTGCGTTTCGACGGCGACGCCCTCTACCCGGGACGGCGGCTGCCCGACCGCGCCTGGATCAAGGTCGAGAACACGGCGCCGCTTGTGCTCGAGTTCAGCTTCGACTACCTGCAGGGCATGCCCGACTTCGATGTCTACCGGGCCAGCCCCGCCGGAGCCCTGGTGGGGCGCAACCGCACCGGTGAGGACGATCTGCAGTTGCTGCGCGTGCTGCGCGACGAGCCTGGGCTGTCCTTTGCGCTGCTCGACCCGATCGCCCTCGACCCACCCAATCCGGCCGTGCTCGACTGGTCGGTCTCGATCCGGGCCCGGGATCTGCCCGCCTTTGGTGACGTCGAGCCCAACGACCTCGCCCCGCTCGCGACCGATCTGGGCGCGCTGCCGGCCCACCTGCGCGGCACCATCGAGGACGATGCCATCGATGTCTACCGGCTAGATCCGGGCTCTCCCCTCGCTGCCGGCGAGGCGCTGCAGGTCCAGGTGACCAACCTCACCGGGAGCACGGCGATCCAGCTTCGGATTCACGACGCCAGCTTCGCGGAGCTGCACGCGCACTCGGCCACTGACGTCAGCGCCTGGACCCTGCTGCCGGACGACGGTCCCGGTCCCTTCTATGTCGAGTTGGAGGGGACGGGCAGCGCGCCCTACGACTACGCCCTCGAGGTCACCCGGGTGAGCCTGCCGACCGAGGTGGAGCCCAACGACGACTTCGCCAGCAGCCAGGTCCTGGATCTGGACTCCGACCTGTCCGCCGACCTCTACGGCCGCACCGCTCTCAACCAGCCGGACGTGCTGTTCGTCAATCTGCCCCGGGCGCTGTCGCCGCAGCAGGCGCTGCGCATCCGGGCGGAGAACCTGCAGAATCTGCGCGATCTCTACCTGCGGATCTACGACGCCGGCCAGGCCGCGCTCGGCACCACCAAGCACGAGGACGGCGTGCTGCTGTTCAGCGCGCCCGCCGCGGGTCCCCTGTTCGTGGAGATCGAGGGCAGCAGCGCGAGCAGCGAGGATCTGTACCGGCTGCAGATTCGCCCCCTCGCCCCGGTCGAGATCGAGCCCAACAACAATTTTGTCAGCGCGACGCCGCTGCCGGTCAGCGGCGGCGGCCCGGCGCATATCTGGGGCCTGGAGCTGCGCGGCTACTCGGATTTCTACCGCGTCGAGCCCGACACCCCGCTCGCCGCGGGCGAGTGCCACCTGGTGCGCTGGCGCAACAGTCTCGAGCGCGGCGACATCCTGGTGACACTGTACGACGCTGCCGGCACGCCGCTGCTGAGCCACGAGTACTACAGCAGCGAGATGGTGTACCTGCCCGACGATCCCGCGGCCTCGTTCTACGTCGAGGTGATGCCGGTCGGCTACGGGTCAGACGTCCGTCCCGAGCTCTATCAGCTCGAGGTGGAGCGCGCGCTGGCGCTGCCCGAGCGCGAGCCCAACCAGACCGTTGCCGAGCCGCAGCTCCTGCCGCTGGGCGCGCTGCTGCGCGGCCAGAGCCGCAGCGACGACCTCGACACCTTCGCGGTCATCCTGGAGCAGGATCTCGGCGTCGGGCAGGCCCTGCAGGTGCAGGTCAGCAGCTTGCTGCGGCTGAAAAACCTCGCGCTGACGGTGCGCGACGAGGCCGGCCAGATCCTGGCCCAGGGCCGCGACGTGGATCTCACCCTCCAGGCCGTGCCACCGGGCGCCAGCGCCGGCAGCGCGATCCTGATCGAAGTCGTGTCCGACGTGACCGGGAGCGGGGAGTGGGGGCTCTACTCGCTGCAGGCGAGCATCGTCAGCCTCTGATACGAAATCGTCTTGATCATTACGGTGTGGGGGGCCAAGGCGACACTTTTTTCCGAGCCAGCGAGGACAAAAAGGGTCGCCGG
>JAFGSX010000319.1 GCA_016934455.1 Deltaproteobacteria bacterium | reverse complement strand
GGTGCGAGCGGCTCGGCCTCTACCTGGCGCGGCACGTCGACGGCTCGTTCGTCGACGTGATCACGCCGACCGCGCTCTACCCGCTGTTGCTCGAACCACCGCCGGCCGCCGACCGGATCGCCCGCTTGCTGGCCGCGCTCGACGACACGGCGCTGCTCGGAGGCGCGCCCGCCATCCCCTCCCTCGCCCGCTCCGACCGGCGCTACGATCCCGACGGCGACTACTGGCGAGGGCGGATCTGGCCCCCGCTCAACTGGTTGGTCCGGCGCGGGCTGGAGCGAATCGACCCCGCGCGTGCGGCGCGCCTGGCCAGCGCCTCGCGCCAGCTCTACGTCGACGAATGGCGGGTGCACGGCCACGGGCACGAGAACTACTCGGCGCTGACCGGGAGCGGCGAGCCGCTGCCCGGCACCTACGCCCGGTCGTGCCCGATGTATACCTGGTCGCTGCTGCTCTGGTGAGCGCCGCGACGGCGCTGCCGCTCACGGCTTGAGCACCCTGGCCGGACGGTGGGATAACATGCCGGTGCGAGGGAAGCCGTGGCCAGGGAAAAGCCGAGCCAGCCGCAGCGACGACCGGATGCCATCGCCTATGCCGATCGGCTCGCCCGCGCGGGCGACATCGAGCTGGCCATCGCCGAGTACCGGCGGTTGCTCACCGCCGAGCCCGACGATCCAGCGCTGCTGACCAAGCTGGCGCAGCTTCTCGAGCGCGCCGGCGCCGCCGACCTGTCGTGGCGAACCTTCGCGGCAGCCGCCGAGGCTTTCGAGAAGCGCGGCTTCGCCAACAAGGCGACGGCGATCTACGCCCAGGCCGTGGAGTTGTTCCCGCTGCAGGTCGAGACCTGGAAGCGGCTGGCGCTGAGCTACGGCAGCCGCCGGCTGCAGGCCGATGCCATCAAGGCGTTGCTCAGGGGGCAGCGCCATTTTGCCAAGCACTCGCGCCGCACCGAGGCGATCGAGCTGCTGGCAGCGGTGATCAACATCGACCCGCTGCACGTCGACGCCGGCGTCGAATGCGCGCTGCTGATGGCCCGGCAGGGCAACCGGACCGAGGCCGTGGCGCTGCTGCAGCGCCAGGCGCGCGAGCTCGGGGGCCCTCCCTTGCGCCGCGTCCGGGCCAGGCTGCTGCGCATCGCGCCCTCGCCGGCGCACGCCTGGCACTGGTTGCGCGCGGTCGTCGCCGGCCGCTAGGGGCTAGAGGAAGTTCTGCGTGTTCCAGGTCCCCACGTAGCCGATACCGATGGCCGAGAAATCGCAGCTCATGATGTTGCAGTGGTGAGACAGGTCCGGGCAGTGGTCCTCGCCGTCGCCGTTCATGTAGTTGTTCATCTCGCAGGCCGGGCCGCAGCCGGCCGCGCAGTTCTGCCCGATAGCGACGTCGCCGTGAAACAGGTAGCCGCGCTCCGCCATCTGCAGCGAGTGGTTGCGGGCGTGAGCCGACCAGCGGACGCTCCACATCAGGGGCCAGTGGCACTCGGGGTGCCCCTCGTCGTCGTGGAGCGCCCGCGTGCTGTTGACCAGCTCGAACATCAGACACTCATCGGCATTGGGCTCGAACCAGGTGTCGTTGTTCCCGTCGCCGTCGTAGTCGTAGTCGATGGCACCGCCCGCGCACACCTGGCTGGTCGGGACGCAGTCGAGCCCGGCCCGCGACGACGGCGAGTAGCCGCTGCGGCAGGCGCAGACCACGCCGCTCGCGCGCTCCTGGCACACGCCGTGCCCCGAGCAGCCGCCGCAGGGATCCGAAGCCGCGTCGAAACCGGCCTCCGCGGCCGCGGCATCGCCGGTGGCGACCGCCGCGTCTTCGCCCGCAATCGACCCCTCGCAGCCGCAAGCGCTCCAGCGCCTGCCGTCCGCAGTGCAGACCCGGATGCCGGCGCGACCGTCGTCGCAGGTGCACGGGGCCATGGCCAGCGGCGGGCAATTCTCGTCCACGCCGACCAGGTCGCGACCGTGACAGGCCGCCGCCAGCAAGATGAGCGATCCGCAGCAGAGCGCTCCGGGACGTTTTTCGGCAGCCAGCTCCACGGCGGCCTCCGGTCAGCCGAGAGGGCGATCGTAGCACAGTCGGCTGGCTGCTGTCCGGTCAGCCCGGCTGCTTGAGCGCCTGCTCGATCTCGGCCGCCATCTCCTCGATCGAGACCGCGCCGTTGAGAAACGCGCCGTTGACGAAGAAGGCGGGCGTGCCCTCGACGCCGAGCTTGTTGGCGGCCGCCATCGCATCCTCGATCGCCTTGGCCGCGGCCTGGTACTCGGGCGAGGTCTCGGTCTTGGCGCAGGTCGACCACTGGCCCAGGTCGATGCCGCTGCCAGCCACGAACGACTCGCCCTTGCTCAGCACGTTGTCGAGCGTTATGGCGTCCTGACCCTTGAAGTAGCCGTCGTGCAAGGCCCAGAACGCCTCGGGCTTCTGCCGGGCGGCGCAGACCGCGGCGATGGAGGCGGCGCGCGCCCACGGATGAAACGGCAGCGGGTAGTGCATGAAGACCAGCTTGACCTTGCCCGGATACTTCTCCAGCACCTGCTCGGCAGTCTGCGCCCCGCGCTTGGAGTAGGGGCACTGGAAATCCGAGAACTCGACGACCGTGACCGGCGCCGCGGCCGCGCCGCGGAACGGCAGGTCGGCCGCCAGCTCCGTCAGCAGCCGGCGCCGTTCCCGCTGCTCGGCCAGCCGGGCGGCCTGCAGCTCGGCCAGGCTGCGCGAGACATCGACCGGCCCCTCCATCACGATGTAGAGCGCCTTGTCGTCCGGCGTCACCAGCAGGGTCTGGGTCTGCTCGCCCTGCGGCGTGGCGATCGCCATCTGCGCCATGTCCATGCCAGGCGCCACCCTCGTGAAATCGCCGAGGGTCGGGTTGAGCAGCTCGAGATGCTGGTACCTGGCCTTGAGGTTGGCCAGCAGGCGCTCCTTGCGCGCGGCGCTGTTGTCGGCCTGACCCGAGGTGCCGGCGCCGCCGCACGGGCAACCGGCAGCGGCGACCAGCGCCAGCAGCGCGCCGATGACAAACCAGCGTTGGCAGCGAGACATGTCCGTCCTCGACGAGAGAGTTGAGCCGGCCGGCAATCTATTGCGGCCAGCGCGGCGGCGCAACGTATTCTCGCGCGGCCCCGGAGCGCGCTTTGATCGACGCCGCCGGGCTGTTATAAGGCGGGCAAGAGGAGGGAGCCCGCCATGAAGCGTTTGCTGTCCCCTGCCCTGGTCACCATCGCCGCCATCCTGCTCGGCAGCGGATGCGGCCCGTCGTACAAGACGATCGAGATCGATCCGCGCGGCAACGAGAACTATCCGCTCAAGAACATCGGCGAGACCACCGAGTTTCGCGCCTTCGGGGTGCCCGGCGGCAGCGAGAAGATCCGCGTCAAGCTCGAGGACGTGGTCTGGGCCTCCTCCAACGAGAAGGTGGCGACCGTGGACGCCAAGGGCAAGGTGACCGCGGTCGGCTCCGGCCGCAGCAGCCTGAGCGTCAAGTGGAAGGATCTGGGCGACGTGGTGCCGGTGGTGGTCCAGGTCCTCGCCAAGCTCGAGGTGGAGCCGGCCGGGCCGGTGAACATGAAGAGGTGGGAGGAGAGGCAGTTCAAGGCCGCCGTCAAAAACGAGCTCGGCGACGTGGTCACCAGCGGCAGGTGCACCTGGCAGCTCGCCGGCGTGGTGGCGGTCGCCAACCAGGACGGGATGGTGCGCGCGCGGGAACCGGGCGAGGACACGCTCTTCGTGCGCTGCATGGGCAAGACCGCCCAGGTCAAGATCATCGTCAGCAAGGAAGAGTACAAACCGCCCAAGAAGTAGCTATCGGCCGTCGCCCACCCCGGGCGCGGAACAGCTCTACCGGCTCATCTCCTGCCGTGCGGCCTACCAGGCGATGTTCTTCGCGCGCAGCGTCTGCTTGAGCTTGTCGAGCACGACCGGGCTGCCGGCGTCGTTGTCCTCGTCGCTGTGGCAGGCGCCGATCGCGTCGTAGTAGTCGATCTCAGGCGGCAGTCCGGCGTGTTTGAGCAACGCCTTGAACGCGGCCTGCTCGTGGTATCCGTTGTCGACGTCGAGCGCCTTGGCCGCCATGGCCAGGCCGGCCAGCTTGGCGTCCTTGTCGTCCAGCCCCTGCTCGGCGGCGAACCGGCGCCCCAGCTCGAAGTGCAGCGCTGCGCCCAGCACCTCTTCGCTGGCGTGGGCGTACTGCTGGTTGACCTGCAGCCGATAGACCTCGCTGCCGTCCGCACCCCGCTCCTGGCTCAGGCGGTAGAGCGGATCCGCGGGGCCGCCCTCGAAGTAGCCGTCGTTGAGGACCTTCTGATCCTTGTGATCGTGCAGCCAGGAATTGTAACCCGCCAGGCGGTGAAAGCGCAGGATGCTGTTGTGCAGCGCCTGGCCGTCGAGCTGGTCGGCCGGTTTGCCCGGGTCCCGCGGTGTAAGTTGCGTCTCGATCGGCGCCTCGGGCCGGAAGTGATTGTAGTTGACCACCCGGTCCAGGTCGTCGACCTTGCCGTCGCGGTCGCGGTCGAGCGCGCGCTTGTTGATGTAGGCGTCGCTCGGGAAATAGTAGTTGCTCGAGTTGCTGTCCTGGTTGGTCTTGCCGATCGACGCCCACGACTCGCGCCGGCTGATCCCCTCCAGCACGTTCATCATCGTCCGCCGGTCCTGGTAGCCGTACGACGAGTTCTTGCTCTGCACGTGCTGCAGGTCCGGGTACTTGTCGGCGACGGCGTTCTGCGTGCCCTTGCCGCCGCACTGGAACCCGCAAAAGACCTTGCCGCCGCGCAGCGGCGTGCCGTCGGCCACGTGGCTGGGCACCTCGCGACCGTAGTTGGCGTGACCCGAGTAGACGACCATGTGCACGCTCGGGTCGTCCATTTTCTTGAACATGTCCGACGTGCCGTTGTGCATCACCATCTCGACCGGCGTCTCGACGCGCTCGAGGCTGCCGTCGGCCAGCCGTTTCTCGTCGACGAAGGTCTTGCTCAGCGTCACCGTGCCGTCGCGATTTTCTTTTTCGGTGAATCCCTGGCCCTTGTAGTAGTCGCGCTCCTCGTCCCAGAACCCGCCGCCCACGTGGTAGTCGACGCGCACCTTCTTGTCGCCGTCCTTGAACCAGTTGTCGTAGGGCGGCTTGAGCGGTGCCACCTCGTTCATCAGCCGATCGGCCACCGGCCGCACCTCGGGCATCTCGCTCCTGGCACGCGCGAGATCGTAGATCATGAAGTTGCGGTTGGCGCCATTGGGCTCCGTCTCGAGCAACCGCAGATACTGGCCGATCGCCTCCTCGCGCAGCGCCTTCTGATCGGGCTGGGCCGGATCGCAGCTCTTGGCCAGATCCAGGATCAGCGGCGCCGCCGAGGACCGCACCTGCAGTGCCTGCTCTTTGGTCTGGTAGCCGGCGCGCGCGAAATCCCCGGCAGCGGCGCCCTCGAAGGCTCCG
>JAFGSX010000318.1 GCA_016934455.1 Deltaproteobacteria bacterium | reverse complement strand
CAGCCAGCGCGCCAGGTCGAAGTCGTGGATCATCATGTCGCGGAACAGACCGCCCGAGACCTTGACGTAGTCGAGAGGCGGCGGCCCCGGGTCGCGGCTGGTGACGATCACGGTCTCCAGCTCGCCGATGACGCCGGCGCGCAGGTCGTCGTGCAGCTTGCGAAAGCTCGGGTCGAAGCGGCGGTTGAAGGCGATCAGGCAGGGCACCCCGGCCTTCTCGATCTCGGCGATGGCGCCGTCTGCGCGCGCCAGGTCGAGGTCGATCGGCTTCTCGCAGAAGATCGCCTTGCCGGCCCGCGCCGCCTCGATCAGATAGTCGACGTGGGTGTTGGTCGACGACGCGATCAGCACACCGCCCACCTCCTTGCTGGCCAGCGCCTGGTCGACGCTGGTCAGCGCCTCGGCGCCGTGGCGCTGCGCCAGCCCGACCGCCGCCTCGCGGTTGCTGTCGACGACGTAGAGCAGGCGGGAATCGGGGTGAGCGGCGACGTTGCCGGCGTGGATGGCGCCGATGCGGCCGGCCCCGATCAGACACATCTTGAGCATGCTGTACTCCTCCGCCGATCGTCCGCCCCGCTGCCGGCGCGGCCGTGTTTCAAGAGAGCAATCCGGCGCCGCGCGCGTAGGCGACGCTGTTCTGATACCCCTTGCGCGCATAGGTGAAGGGGTGAGCCCGCTCGGGATCCTGCTCCGCCTCGACGACGAGCCAGCCGCCGTAGTCGGCCCCGGCCAGCGCCTCGAAGATCGGCGGATAGTCGATGTCGCCGTCGCCGGGCACGGTGAAGACGCCCCCGGGCACGGCGCGCAGAAACGGCGCATCGCTCGCGTTCATCTCCCCGAGCACGCGCCGGCGCACGTCCTTGAGGTGCACGTGCGCGATGCGGCTGGCCCAGCGTCTGGCGACGGCCAGCGGATCGCCGCCGGCGTAGGCCAGGTGGCCGGTGTCGAGCAGCAGGCCGACCGATTCGCCGGTCATCGTCATCAGCCGATCGACTTCGTCCTCGGTCTGCACCACGGTGCCCATGTGGTGGTGGTAGGCCAGCCGCATGCCCTGTCGCTGCAACCAGTCGCCGACCTGAGTCATGCGCTCGCCCATGACCGGCCAGATCCGGTCGTCGAACCTGGGCCGCCGTGACAGCGGCATCGCGACGTCGCCGTGCACCGCCGACGTGGTCTCGGCGAAGATCAGCACCTGGCAGCCCAGCGCCTGCAGCAGCTCGAAGTGCGGCCGCATCGCCTCGATCTCGTCGGCGGCCGTGCGCTCCAGCAGGTTGCCGCTGTACCAGCCCGAGACCAGCGCCAGCCCGTGCGCATCGAGGATCGGCTTGAGCTCGGCCGCCTGGCGCGGAAATTTGTGGCCGAGCTCGATGCCGTCGTAGCCGGCCTGCCTGGCCTCGCTCAGGCAGGTCTCGAGCGGCGTCTCGCCGCCCAGGGTGCGCAGGTCGTCATTGCTCCAGACGATCGGGTTGACGCCGAATCGGATCGCCATCGCTCACTCTCCCACGCGCTGCCGTCTGCGATTGTCGTCGTAGCGGCGGCGCGCCTCCTGCACGCTGGCGCGGCCCGAGACCTCGGCCACCGCCACCTCCCACCAGGCGCCGCCTGCTCCGGTGCCGGCGCTCGGATCGGTCTCGATCACGAGCACCGTCGTGCGATCGGCCTGGCGCGCGCGCTCGAGCGCCGGCCCCAGCTCGACCACCTCCCGCAGCCGCTCGCTGCGCGCACCGAGCGCGGCGGCGTGCGCGGCGAAATCTATGGCCGGTGGCTTGCCGGAGCCGTCCGCGAGCAGGTTGTTGAACGGCCCGCTGCCGCAATCGGTCTGCAGCCGGTGGATGCAGCCGAAGCCGTGGTTGTCCAGCAGGATGACGGTGATCTTGCGGCCGTGCATGACCGAGCTGGCGATCTCGGAGTTGAGCATCAGGTAGCTGCCGTCGCCCACCATCACGAACACCTCGCCGGCCGGCCGCGCCAGCCGGACCCCGAGACCGCCCGCGATCTCGTACCCCATGCACGAGTAGCCGTACTCGACGTGGTAGTCGCCCGGCCGCTCGGTGCGCCACAGCTTGTGCAGCTCGCCCGGCAGGCCGCCGGCAGCACACACCACGACGTCACCGGGCCGCGCGCAGCGGTTGACCATGCCCAACACCTGGGCGTCGGTCGGCAGCGTCCCCGGCCTGGGCGCGGTGACGCGCTCGACCGCCAGGTTCCACTCGACGGCGAGCTGGCGGGCCCGCTCGCTCCAGGCCGACGGCGCGCGCCAGCTCGACAGCGCCTGCGGCAGCAGCTCGAGCCCGGCGCGCGCATCCGCCAGCAGCGGTTGGCAGCCGTGCTTGCCGGCATCGAACAGCGCGACGTTGAGGCCGATGAAGCGGACCTCCGGATCCTGGAACAGGGTGCGCGACGCGGTCGTGAAATCGGACAGCCGGGTGCCGACCGCCAGCACCACGTCGGCCTCCGCGGCCAGCGCGTTGGCCGCGCTGGCGCCGGTGACTCCGATGGCACCGACGTTGAGCGGGTGGTTCCACGGCAGCGCACCCTTGCCGGCCTGGGTCTCGGCCACCGGGACTCCGCACCGGTCGACAAAGTGACGCAGGTGATCGCAGGCCAGCGCGTAGTGCACGCCGCCGCCTGCGATCAGCAGCGGCTTCTGCGCCCGGCCGAGCAGCTCGGCCGCCGCGGCCAGCTCCCAGGCGTCGGGCCGGATCCGGCGCAGCCGGTGCAGCCGCGGGGCGAAAAAGCTCTCGGGGTAGTCGAAGGCCATGGTCTGCACGTCCTGCGGCAGCGCCAGCGTCACCGGCCCGCACTCGGCCGGGTCGGTCAGCACCTGCAGCGCGCGCGGCAGCGCGGCCAGCAGTTGCTCCGGCCGCAGGATCCGGTCCCAGTAGCGCGACACCGGGCGCAGGCAGTCGTTGGCGGTCATGCTGCCGTCGCCAAAGTCCTCGAGCTGCTGCAGCACCGGGTCCGGGAAGCGGCTGGCGAAGACATCTCCCGGCAACAGCAGCAGCGGCAACCGGTTGACGTGAGCGGTGGCGGCCGCGGTCACCAGGTTGGTGGCGCCCGGACCGATCGAGGTCGTGCAGGCCATCACGCGCCGCCGCGCGCAGGCCTTGGCGAAGGCGATCGCGGCGTGCGCCATGGCTTGCTCGTTGTGGGCGCGCAGCGTCGGCAGTTGCTCCCGGACCGGTTCCAGCGCCTCGCCCAGCCCGGCCACGCAGCCGTGGCCGAAGATCGCCCACACCCCTCCGAACAGCGGTTGCTCGACGCCGTCGATCTCGACGCGCTGGGCGATCAGGTACTTGACCAGCGCCTGTGCCATGGTCAGCCGTTGCGTCGTCATGGGCTCCTCGTCAGCCTGTGCGCTGTGGGCCGCCACCGTGCCAGCGCGGCCGCCAGAACTCGGCGTTGCGGTCCATGGTCCAGCGGTGTTCCTCGGTGAAGGTCGGCGTCCGGTAACGCTGGCCCGGCAGGTGGCGGATGGTCCAGGTGTAGTACATGCCGTAGCCGGGAGCGGCCACCTGCGCGTGGTCGGCGCCGCCCAGGATCTTGATCGTGTCGTACTGCCGCACCAGCGCCACCTGCTCGCCCAGCTCGCCATGGCCATAGCCCTGCGGGGCGGTAAACCGGTAGTGGTACAGCTCCGGCTGCGGATGGTGGTGCGGGGGGTAGCTCGACCAGCGCCCCGGCAGGTGGATCACCTCGCCCAACACCAGCAGCATGGCCGGGTCGCCGTTGTCGTCGTCGACGATGGTGCGCACGACGCGCTGCGCGGCGTCGTCGACCCAGCCGCGGCCGCGGATCTCGTCGCGCATCTGCTCCGGCAGGTAGATGCGCGGCTCAAACCGGGCCGGATTGGCGACGCGGTGCACGGTCAGCTCGACATCGGTCACCGCCGCCAGTTGCACGCGCTCGCCGGCCGCGACGTGGACCGTGCCGGGCAGCTCGTCGAACAGCGAGCGGCGCTCGAAGGCGGCCTGCTGCGCAGCGACCTGCACCTGCAGCGAACCGCGCATCAGCAGCCAGGCGGTCTCGTGCGCCGCGTCCAGCGCGCGCCGCTCGCCCGCCGCCAGCTTGAGCACGGCCAGACCGATGCCAGCGCCGTCCGCGTCGTCGAGGTCGACGACGCTGGTCTCGCCTGGACCAAAACCGGAGCGATGGGAAGTGACGTGGAGTGCCATGGTGTCAAAAGCCTATTCACGCCAGCCGACGCCGTGCAACCGCGGCGCGTGCGGGCGGGGGCGGTCCGGGCTTGGCCCGCGCGCGGTCGGCTGCTAGATGAGAGCCTCCCCGCGCTCGCCGGAGGCCGCCGTGCTGCACGAGAACCCGCCTTTCGCCCTCACCTTCGACGACGTGCTGCTGGTGCCAGCGGCGAGCGAGGTGCTGCCGACTCAGGTCGACACCGGTACCGCGCTGACGCCGCGGATCGCGCTCTCGGTACCCCTGTTGTCGTCGGCCATGGACACGGTGACGGGCGCCGATCTGGCGATCGCGCTGGCGCGCGCGGGCGGCCTGGGGGTGCTCCACCGCAACCTGACGATCGAGTCCCAGGTGGCCGAGTTGCGGCGGGTCAAGGACGCATCCGGCGACCGGCCGCTGCCGGTGGCCGCCGCGATCGGCGCCGGCGAGGAGCATCTGCCGCGGGCGGCGGCCCTGCACGACGCAGGTTGCGACCTGATCGTGGTCGACACCGCGCACGGTCACTCGCGACGCGTGATCGACACCGTGGCCAGGCTGCGCCGCGACCACCCCGCCATGCGCATCCTGGCCGGCAACGTGGTCACCGCAGCCGCGACCGACGCCCTGATCGAGGCCGGTGCCGACGCCATCAAGGTCGGCGTCGGGCCGGGCAGCATCTGCACCACCCGGCTGGTGGCCGGCGTCGGCGTGCCACAGATCACGGCCATCGCCGAGTGCGCGGCCGTCGCCGACGGCCACGGCGTGGCGCTCGTCGCCGACGGCGGCATCCGCTACCCGGGTGACATCGTCAAGGCGATCGCGGCCGGCGCCCACGCGGTCATGGTCGGCAGCCTGTTCGCGGGCTGCGACGAGACTCCGGGAGAGAGCGTCGAGGAGAACGGCCGGCGCTACCGGCGCTACCGCGGCATGGGCTCGCTCGGCGCCATGATCGACGGCAGCCGCGACCGCTACTTCCAGCAGGGCGTGGCCGCCGACAAGCTGGTCGCCGAGGGGGTCGAGGGGCGCGTGCCCTGCCGCGGCCCGGTCGCCGCCGTCGTCCAGCAGTTGATCGGCGGGCTGCGCGCCGGCATGGGCTACACCGGCTGCGCCACCGTCGAGGAGCTGCGGCGCAATGGCCGTTTCGTGCGCATCTCCCCGGCCGGCTGGCGCGAGAGCGGCGCCCACGACGTGCTGCTCGCCGACTCCTCCTGGGCCACCGGCCGCTGCGGCGAGGGGTGACGAGATGGACGACGAACTGCAGCGCGGCATCCTGGTCATCGACTACGGGTCGCAGACCACGCTGCTGATCGCGCGCCGGCTGCGCGAGATCGGCGTCTACGCCGAGATCTGGTCCTGCCACGACAGCCGGCTGGCGCTGCCACCGCCGGCGCTGGGAATCATCCTGTCGGGCGGCCCGGCCAGCGTCTGCGGCGAGACCGCGCCGCGGCTGGCCGAATCGGTGATCGCCTGCGGCCGACCCGTGCTCGGCATCTGCTATGGCATGCAGCTCGTCGTCGAACGCCTCGGCGGCACCGTGGCGCCCGGTGCGGCCACCGAGTACGGCCGCGTGCGCGTGCGCCAGGTCGATCCGGGCGCCGCGCTCTTCGCCTCCCGGCCGGCCGACGGCAGCGTGGTCTGGATGAGCCACGGCGACGCGGCGGTGACGGTCCCCGAGCCGCTGGCCGTCACCGCGCGCACCGAGAACGGCGCGGTGGCCGCCGTCGAGGCGCGCGGGCGGCCGCTCTTCGGCGTGCAGTTCCATCCGGAGGTCACCCACACCGAGCACGGCCGCGAGTGGCTGCGCCGCTTCGCCTGCGATCTGTGCGGCGCGGCCGACGCCTGGTCGGCGGCCAACCTGATCGACGAGAAGGTGGCAGCGATCGCGGCCGCGGTCGGCGATGACCGCGCCATCCTCGCCTTCTCGGGGGGGGTCGACTCGACCGTGGCCGCGGCGCTGGGCTCGCGCGCCATCGGCCGGCGCCTGGTCTGCATCCTGGTGGACAACGGCCTGCTCCGCCACGGCGAGGCCGACCAGGTGCGGCGCTGCTTTCTCGACCGCTTCGACGTCGAGCTGCGCGTGGTCGAGGCGCAGCAGAGGTTCCTCGACGCGCTGGCGGGCGTCGGCGATCCCGAGGCCAAGCGCAAGGCGATCGGCAAGACCTTCATCGACGTGTTCGAGCAGGAGGCGCGCCGCGTGGAGGGGGCGCGCTTTCTGGTGCAGGGCACGCTCTATCCAGACGTCATAGAGTCGGTCAGCGTGCGCGGGCCGGCGGCCGCCATCAAGAGCCACCACAACGTGGGCGGGCTGCCCGGACAGTTGCCGTTCGCGCTGATCGAGCCGCTGCGCAACCTGTTCAAGGACGAGGTGCGGCAGCTCGGCCGCAGCCTCGGCATCCCGGAGGCGTTGCTCGGCCGCCACCCGTTTCCGGGTCCGGGGCTGGCGGTGCGCATCCTGGGCGAGGTGACAGCCGACAAGCTGGCGATCGCGCGTGCGGCCGACCGGATCTTCATCGAGATGCTGCGCGAACACGGCCTGTACGACCAGGTCTGGCAGGCGCTGGCGGTTCTGCTGCCGGTGCGCACGGTGGGCGTGATGGGAGACGCCCGCACCTACGACGCGGTGGTCGCGCTGCGCGCGGTCACCAGCCTCGACGGCATGACCGCGGATCGCGCCGGGCTGCCGATCGCGTTTTTGGGCGCGGTGGCGGACCGCATCGTCAACGGCGTCAAGGGCGTCAGCCGCGTGGTCTACGACCTGACCAGCAAGCCGCCGGCGACCATCGAGTGGGAGTAGCGCACCGGCGTCGCGGCCGCTCCGGAGCGCAGGCTTGCGGTGCAGATCGGCGACCGACCAGGGCCCGGCGCGTCGCCGCATTGCCTGCCTCGAAAACGAGGTGGTAGGATTCGCCCCTCGATGCCACAGCTCAGATATCAGAACCGACAGGGTCGCACCGCGCTGCTCGATCTCGATCAGGACGAGGTGTCCATCGGCAGGCTCTCCAAGTGCGACATCGTGATCTCGCAGCCGACGGTCTCCCGCCGCCACGCGGTGGTCTTTCGCCGGGGCAAGCGCTGGGTGATCGCGGACCAGGGTTCCTCGCACGGCACGCTGGTCAACGGCACCTGGATCGTCGAGAAGGTGCTCGCCCCGGGCGACCAGATATCGATCGGTCCGGAGGTGATCACCTTCGTCGACGGGCAGGATGCCGTCAGCCGCCGGCCAGAGCCGGTCGAGCCATCGCCTTTCGACGATGGGAGCGACGCCACCTCGAGCGGCGACGACGAGCGCCGCGACATCGCCGAGATCATCGCCGAGCACGCGCTGGAGTCGGGCCAGATCATGACCACCATCGCCCGCACCCGGCGGCTCGACGTCACCCAGATCATCGACA
This sequence comes from Deltaproteobacteria bacterium, assembly GCA_016934455.1. GTDB lineage: Bacteria > Myxococcota > JACRCW01 > JAFGSX01 > JAFGSX01 > JAFGSX01. Next base: position 14,018 of record JAFGSX010000318.1, on the reverse strand, counting down.
ACCCGCAGCAACTGATCGCGGCGCTGGCCAAGCCGGCCCCGCTGCCGCTGGCGACAAAGGCCAAGGAAGAACCGTTCGAGCAGCCGGCGACCGCGACCGCCGGCCCCGAGACCGGCGGCGCTGCCGACTCGGAGGCCCGGGTCGCCAGCCGGCTGTTGACCCTGGTCCGCATCAGCGACGAGATGCGCCGCTGCACCGACGTCGGCACCGTCTGCCGCACCGCGGTCGAGATGGCGATGACCGCCACCCGCGCCAACCGCGGCGTGCTGGCGCTGCGCACCGGCGATGGCGATTTCGTGCCGATGGTGCAGCGCGTAGACGGCCGCGAGTCGAGCAAGGGGGTGCGACTGAGCAAGACCTTCGTCGACCGCGTAGTCAACAAGCGCGTCGCGCTGGTGGCTCTGGACACCGGCCAGGATCGCGGGCTGGCGATAGCCAAGAGCGTGGTCGCCTTCGACATCCGCTCGATCCTGTGCGCGCCGCTCTGGGACGGCGAGGAGATCCTGGGTTACCTGTACCTCGACAGCAGCGGCATCGGCCGCCATTTCGGCCATGACGACCTCGATTTCGTGACCGCGGTCGGCCACCAGGCCGCCTCCGAGATCGCGCGGCTGCGGTTGATGGCGCGCATCCAGGACGAGCAGGAGCGGCGCCACAACCTGGCGCGCTTTTTGGCCCCGGACATCATCAAGCACATCGACGAGGAGGCCGCCGCCGGCCGCCTCGAGCCGGCGCTCTCTGCGCGCGAGCAGCAGGTGACCATCCTGTTCTCCGACATCCAGGGCTTTACCACTCTCAGCGAGCGGATGGGTGCGGCCGAGGTCAAGCGGTTGCTCGACGACTACTTCGACTGCATGACCGAGATCCTGGTCGACCGCTACCGCGGCACCCTCGACAAGTACATCGGCGACGCGATCATGGCGCTGTTCGGCGCTCCCTTCTCCGACGGCATCGAAAACGACACCCAGCGCGCGGTCGCGGCGGCGGTCGAGATGCGCGACACGCTGAACCAGATGCGCGCCCAGCAACCCGAGTACGCCCACATCCAGGCCCGCATCGGCATCAACACCGGACGCGTCATCGCCGGCATGATGGGCTCGCAGCGCCGGCTCGAGTACTCGGTGATCGGCGATGCCGTCAACGTCGCCAGCCGCCTCGAGTCGAGCACCGCGCCCGGCACCATCCAGATCGGCGAATCGACCTACGAGATCGTTAAACGGGCCTTCCACTGCGAGTTCGCGGGCGAGCGCAAGGTCAAGAACCGGCGGCAACCGGTGCGCGCCTGGACCGTCCTCGCCCCGCGCACGACGGCGTGAGCCAACCCCTACTGGATGTCGCCGGAGGACTGCAGGACCATCACCGGGTCGATCCCCATGTCGGCCAGCGCCTGCTCCCAGACCTGGTCGGGATCCAGCTCGAACAGGTAGCGCGCGCTGCACTCGCCGGTCAGCCAGGAGCCCGAGGTGATCTCGAGGTCGAGCTGGCCGGGCCCCCAGCCGGCGTAGCCGAGATAGAGACGGAACTCGGCGCCACCGCGCTCGAGCAGGGCGCGCAGCACCGCGACCGAGCCCGACAGCAGGATGCCGTCGGCGACCTCGGTGTCGTCTTCGAAGCGCTGGCCGCGGTAGAGCACGAAACCGCGGTAGACCTCGACCGGCCCGCCAAAATGGGCCGCCCCGCAGGCGCAGCAGTGCTCGACACCGTGTTGCCGCGCCACCTCGGCCAGCGGCAGCTCGAGCTGGCGGTTGATGACCACCCCCATCGATCCGGTTTCGTCGTGGTGCAGCAACAGGATCACGGTGCGCGCGAAGTTCACGTCGAGCAACTGCGGGGCCGCGATCAGGAGTCCCGGCACCAGCCCCGCCGTCATCACTGCAGCTTTCGCCCGAGCAGGGCCTTGATGTCGCCGTAGTCGCGCTTGACCCTGGTCAGATCGGCCTCGAGCACCGCCACCCGCTCGACGAGCTTGTGGTGCAGCACCACCAGGTTGTTGAACTCCTGCATCGCCAGCGCCTCGCGCGACGGCATGGGCGCGTTCGTCTGACCCGCCGACGCCTCGACCACCTGACCGACCAGCACCTCGAGCGGCGCCGGCACGTTCGGCTGCACCACCGGCGGCGGCACCGCGGCGGCCTCCGGCACCGAGCGGACACCGCTCCAGGGATTGTCGGCGCCCGCCGTCTCCCGCCCCGGCTCGGCGACCGCTGCCGGTCGCGGCAGCGCGGCGTTGGGCCTGGTGCCGTCGGAGAGGTCGCGGCCGGGGGCCGGGGCGGCAACCGGTTTGGCCTTGGGCCGGGCCGAGCCACGGGTGTTAGAGTCGCGCACGTGCTTGAACACCGCCATCGTGACGTACTTGAGCGTCTCGACGACGTTCTGGCCGGTGTGCGCCGATGCCAGGAACACCCTGACCCCGCGGTCGTTGAGCGCGGCGTTGAGGTCTTCGGCGGGCAGAACGTCTGGCAGGTCCTGCTTGTTGTACTGCAACACCAGCGGCGTGGTGTTGTAGTCGAGGCCGTTGGCCCGCATGTTCTTCTTCAGGTCGAGCAGCGAGTCGCGGTTCTGGTCCAGCATGAAGCGCTGGCTGTCGGCGACGAAGACCACGGCGTCGGCGCCCTGCAGCACGATCCTCCGCGTCTCGGCGTAGTACGGCTGGCCGGGTACCGTGAAGACCCGCACCACGAAGTCGAAACCGGCGATCTTGCCGAGCTTGACCGGCAAGAAATCGAAATAGATGGTGCGATCGGTCTCCGTCGCCACGGAGAGCAGCTCGCCCCGCATCTGCGGTTTCATCAGCTCGTGGACTTTTTGCAGGTTGGTGGTCTTACCGCACATGCCGGGGCCGTAGTAGACGATCTTGGCGGTAATCTCTTTGGTCGAGGGACTGAAATAGGCCACCGCGCAACCCCGCAGGATGATCGCCGACGCCATCATACCCAACCTCGGCGTCGAGCAACACTTTTCGCGCACCCGCAGCCTCGCGCGCCAAAACAAACGACGCCAGCGCCTCCGCCGTAGCCAGCGGCTGCAAATCCTCTGGAGTCGCCGATCGGCACATGATAGCGGTTCAAATTGGAGCGAGCATGCAAAGCAAGCCAGAGCTGCGCGTCGGCGTCCTGGCGACCGACCCCGGCATGGACGCCGGCCTCGCCAGCGATGTCGCGGCCGTGGTCGACGCGCTGGCGCGGCGCGGCCACGCGGCCCATGCCCTGAAGATCGGTCCCGAGATAGCAGCGCAACTGAAGGTCCTGGCCATCGAGCGCGCGTTCCTGGTCGGCCCCGGAGGGGGCGAGACCGACGGCGCGATCCAGGGCCTGCTCGATCTGCTCGGCATCCCGTACACGGGATCGGGAGTGCTGGCCGCGGCGCTCGCCGGCGACCGGTTGCGGGCCAAGGACCTCTTCGGCTACCGCAACCTGTCCACGCCGCCCGCCTACGCCGTCACCCGCGCGCAGGCCGCCGACCGGGCCGAGGTGGCGGCGCTCCACCGCAGCTTCGCGTTTCCGACGGTGGTCAAGGCGCGCTTCGGTCGCGCCGCGCTGGGAGCCACGGTCGTCGCGGACCTGGAAACGCTCAACGCCGCCGTCGCCGCCGTGGCCGAGCGCGCGGACTGGGTGCTGGTCGAACGCTGGGTCAAGGGGCGCGACGTCGCGGTGGCGGTGATCGAGGGACGCGTGCTGGGCGTGGTCGAGCACGCCGACGAGGCCGCCGCCGGCATCCGCGCCCGGCGCCGGTACGCGCCGGCGCAGTTGCCGTCGGTGCGCCAGGCCAACCTGGCGCACATCGCGCGCGCCGCCTATGGTGCGCTCGGATGTCGCGGCACGGCCAGCGTCAACTTCGTCTGCGCCGACGACGAGAACGACGCCGTGCTCTCCGTCGACACGCTGCCGGCGCTGGACGAGAACGGCGCGTTGCGGACCGCCGCCCAGGCCGCCGGTCTCGGCCTGGGGGACCTGTGCGAGGCGATGCTGACGACCGCCCGTCTCGACCACCCCCGCTGATCTAAACCCTCAGCTCGCTCGAATTGAGCCAATTTTCGGCAGGAGCCCGCTGATCGGCGTAATACGAAATCGTCTTGAATCGACCATGTTGTGGGGCCCCGCCATAAATCGACTGAAGTGAGCTGAGGGTCTAGAGCCGCGTCACGCTCCGACGCCGGACCGCGCGCAATGGGTATTGCGCGGCCGGCCGGCACGCGCTACCAAGCGCCATGCATCTGTGGCTCGTCGCGACCGCCGCCCGACTGGCGCCGTTTGGAGACGCGATCGGGGCCACCTTCGTCTTCGACGGCACGCTCGCGTCGCACCAGGAGGCGCTGTGCCGCAGCGCCCGCGTCGAGGTGGTCGCGGTCGGCGGCGGATCGATGCAGGTCGGGCCGGGGCTGGTGCTGTTCGACGACACCTACGTCAACGACGAGGCGCTGGCCTATCTTGTCCGCGCCGCCCGCGCCGGTGGCTCGCACGCGCTGTGCCTGGGCGAGAATGCGCTCGGCAGCTTTCTGGCTCCGCTCGCCCGGCTGCCGACGGCGGGAACGGGCGGAGCGCAGGCGGTCGGCCTGTTCGCGACCGACACCGCGGTGGCGGCCGCCGATGCCGACGGGCTGCGGCGTGCGCTCGCCGGCGCTTCGCAGGCGGTGGTGCTTCCCCCCGGCGCCACCTCGGAGCAGCGGCTACCCGGCTTCCCGCGGCGACGGCCGACGTTGACCATCCCGCGCGCCGCCGCCCTCGCCTGCCGGATCCGGCACTGGGTCCACGCGCTCTGGCTCAACCAGGCGCTCGCCTACGCTCCGCGCGATCGGGCCGAGATCGACCGCCGCGGCAACCGGGTGGCGCCGACCGCGCGCGTCCATCCGACCGCGTACGTCGAGCGGAGCTGGATCGGGCCGGGCGCCGTGGTCGAACCGCACTGCGCCCTGATCGACACCCTGCTGGGCGCCGACTGCCACGTAGCCGACCACACGGTGCTGATCGGATGCGCCCTGGGCAGCGGGTGCCAGACGCTGACCGACAGCCATCTGTGCCGCGTGGTCTCCTATCCCGACTCGACCCTCTCGAGCCTGGGCTGCGAGGAGTTGCTGGTGGGGCGCCGGGTGTTCATGACCGCGGCGACCATCTTCTTTCTTACGACCCTCGGCGAGAACGCGGCCGTCGACGACGGCGGGCAACTTGTCGACACCGGTCGGCCGCGCCTGGGCGGCTGCGTCGGTCACCGCAGCGTGCTCGGCACCCGCGCCATCTTCGGGCCCGGGCTGGCGCTGCCCAACGACAGCCTGGTGGTGATGCGGCCCGAGGAGGGCGTCGCCCGCATCGACCCGGCCATCGCCGATGGCCGGCCCGCCTGCTGGCACGACGGACAGTTGCTGCCGATCGAGCGCGTGGCGCGCGATTACCGGCCGCCCGAGATCGACTGAACGCGCTCGACCACCGGTGGATGCGAGTAGTGGACGGCGGCGAACAGCGGGTGGGGGTGCAGGTTGGACAGGTTTTCCGCCGCCAGCTTGATCAGCGCGCTGCGCAGCGCCCCACCGCCACCGCTCAACGCCACCGCCGCGGCGTCGGCCTGCCGCTCCTGAGAGCGCGACCAGGCATTGCCCAGCGGGCCGAGCAGCGATGACAACAGTGAGCCCACGAATGCCACCACCGCCAGCCGACCGTAGAACGAGAGCCCGGCGGCCCCCACCAGCGCCGGCACCCCCGGCCAGCGGGTCAACCACCACGCCCCGGCGCACGCCAGCAGCGCGGCGGCCTGGTAGACGACCATGCGTTTGAGCACGTGGCGCTGCCGCCAGTGTCCCAGCTCATGGGCCAGCACCGCCAGCACCTCGGCCTGCGCCAGTTGCTCCAGCAGGGTGTCGAAGAGCACCACCCGCTTCACCCGGCCCAGGCCGGCGAAGTAGGCATTGGAGTGGCGGCTGCGGCGCGAGGCATCCATCTTGAGGATCCGGCTGACGCCGACTCCGGCGCGGGCGGCGAGCGCGCGGATGCCCTCGTCCAGCGCCGGATCGGCGATCGGCTGGTACTGGTTGAAGAGCGGCTCGATCAGAACCGGGGCCAGAAACACCAGCAGCACGCTCATCCCGAGAAACAGCGACCAGACCGCAAGCCACCACCAGCCGGGCAACAGCAGCACCAGCCAGAGACCGCCGGTCGCCAGGCCGCCGGTCAGCAGCAGCGAGATGAGCAGGCCCTTGGCCAGGTCGCCGATCCAGACCCGCAGCGTCGTGGTGCTAAAGCCGAACCGGCGCTCGATGCCAAAGGTGCGCAGCGCGTCGAACGGCAGGCCGAGCAGCGTCGAGGCGACGGCGAGACCACCGAAGAAGAGCAGGCCACCGGTCACGAAACCCGGCGCACCGGCGGCGACGGTGCGGTCGTACCACTCGAGCGGTCCGCCAAACAGGAACAGCGCGACCAGCGCCGCGACCAGCAGCGACTCGATCAGCGCCAGGCGACCGCGCGCCAGCGTGTAGTCCGACGTCCGCGCCAGCAGCGCACCGTCGATCGCGCGCTCGAAGCCGGGCGGCACCCGCTGGCCATGCCGTCGCAGGTGGCTCAGATTGAGCGCGCGCAAGGCCGCGTCGAGGACGACCAGCAGCAGATAGACCGCGAGCGCCAGCGCCGCCATCGCCTTCCGCGCTCAACGCCGCGACGGCTTGAGCGGCCGCATTCGCCGCTGCCGCGCGCCTTCCTGGCGCTCGATCCAGGCCTGCAGCTTTTTGGCCTTCTTGAGCTGGCCCGAACGCCGGTACAGGTCGACCAGCTTCTGGCGGTGGCCCATGTTGTCGGGATCGCGCGCGATCACCCGCTTGAGCATGAGCTCGGCGGCGTCGACGTCGCCGCCCGCCTCGGCCAGCCGCGCCGCGCCGAGCGCCGCGCCGACGTTGCGCCGGTCCAGGGCAAACGCCCGCTCGAACAGAGCCCGCGCCTCGCGCTGCGCGCCGGCCTCCTCCTCCAGCAGGGCGAGCTGGTAGAGGGCCTCCGGGAACGAGCTGCGCAGGGCGAGCGCCCGGCGGTAGGCGGTACAGGCATCGTCGCGGCGGCCGAAGTTCTCGTGAAACCGACCAAAGGCGAAGTGGACGCGCGGATTGCCCGGCGCCAGCGCCAGCGCCCGGTCGAGCGCCGGCCGGATCTCGGCCTCTGGCTGAGCGAGGATCATACGGCAGCGCGCCTCCTCCAGGTGCGCCAGCGCCCAGTCGGGATAGCTCTGGGCAGCGAGGACAAAGTGCGGCAACGCCTCCGAGTGACGACCGGCGCCGGCCAGCTCCTGCCCCCGGCCGAACTCGACGCGCGCCAGCTCGGCCCTCTCGGCGGTGAGCGCCGCGGCCGGGGCGGGACCCGGGACCGCGGTCTCCGCAGCGCCGGCCGGCCCGGGAACAGGCGGCGGTGCGCCGGCGCAGGCGACGAGCCAAGTCACCGCGCCCAGAAAAACGGCACGAGGGTGGAGGTTCACTTTTTAGAACTAGCACCCACCCACGGCAGTGTCCATTTCTGGGCCAACGGCCACGGACCGCCAGGCACTCAATAGGCCTGGGCCAGCGCTTCCTGGCGCTCGACGGCGGGGCGCGCGCGACCGGAGTCGGGCGCCGGCAGCGCGCGGACGGCCCGGCCGTCGCCGCGGTCGCGCTCGCGGCTGTCCTGGTAGGCGTACACGACCGTGGCCGCCGCGGCCGCCGCCAGCGAGCCGATTCCCATGGTCAGGCAGGCCGCGCCGCCGGAGGCGCTGGCGGATACCAGGGCGCTGCCCGTGGCCACGTCGAGCAGGTAGGTCCGGGTGTTGAGGGTGGCACCGGTCGCGCTGGCGACGACCACCCCGACCACGCCTGCGATCAGGCCGGCGACACCGCCGACGGCGCCGGCCACCATGGCGGGCGCCCAGAACTGGCTGCAGTGCCAGTCCCGCGCCAACCCGACGCCGACGGTGGCCCCGAGCAGGGTCGCGATCGCGCCCAGGGAGAGGCCGGAGAGGCCACACAGGCCGCAGTAGCAAGGGCTCAGAAAGGTGAGCGCGCCGGTGCTCAGGGCACCGGCCAGCCCGCCGCCGAGGGTGGCGATCGCGACCACACCGCCGCCGCCCCGCAACAACTCCCCCAACGGGCCCTCCTCCTCCGCTTCGGTCGGGGCCGACTCGGGAACGGTCACGATCGGCGGCAGCAGCGTCTCGTCGGATCCCGCCCCGCCGTCGGAGCCGGGGTCGCTGTCCTGGGCGCTAGCCCCGGGTGCGGCCAGCGCTATCAGCGCTGGCGCCAGCCACGCCGCTACGATGCCGGAGAGCCGCACTCAGCCGCCGACGCGACCCGCGTTGCGGTAGCCACCGAACGGCGCGCCCCAGGGGATCTTGGCGGCCGGCTTGCCGGTCCTGAAGGCGCGGATCGACGCGCCGTCCCAGACGTAGAGCGAGCCGTCGGGCCCCAGCACCGGCGCCGGTGCGAGGCCGGTGTTGATCACCGACGAGAAGGTCATCAGGCCGCCGTCACCGGAGCGCACCTCGCCGGCCGTCGAGTTGTACATGGCCCATCCCAACTGCTGTCCGTCGCGGTCGAGGGCCACCACGGCGCCGTCGGTGGCGACGTAGAGCGTGCCATCCTCGGCCACGGTCGGCCGTCCCGAGGGATGGTGCCGCACCGCCGTCTGCATGCTGAGGGCGAGCGGCCCGAGCATGGCGCTGTTCGAGTCATAAGGTGCGCCGAGCGTGTCGAAACCGTCGTACTTCCAGAGCAGTGTACCGTCGCGCCGCAGCGCGTACAGCGGATCCAGCGTCTCCTCGCTCGGGAACTGCGGCTCGGGATCGTCGCAGCCGCCGTTTTGCGCCCAGCCCTGCCACACCGGGAAATAGACCGCCTCGGCGGTCACGGTCGGCGCCGCCGCCACGTTGCACGATTTGCAGTCCGGCTGGAATGTCCATTCGACCTCGCCCTGCGCCGACACGCGCACCAGCGAGCGGTCGCCGGTGACGACGTAGACCTCGCCGTCGGGGCCGGGCGCGAAGTCGCGGATGCCGCTGGCGTCGGAGTACCGCCAGCGCTCGGTGCGGTCGCGCTCCTCGGTGACCAGCGTCTGGAAGGTGGCGCCGCAGTCCTCGGCCCCGACCAGGTATTGCAGACAACCGTCGGCCGCGACCGCCGCCGGCGACGCATCGTCGCGCGTCCGCACCACCGTGCCATCGCTCGCCCGCAGCGTCGTGAGCTGCCGGCCGGTGCGCCCGTCCGCGGTCACCGCGACGTGCAGCTCGTCGCCACCGATGGCCGGCGGCGTGGTGACGCTGTCGCCTCCGATCGGCTGCGACCAGGTCACCAGCCCGACGTCGCTGGCGCCGTTGACCGACACCTGCCCGTTCGAGTCGCTTGCGGAGACGAAGATCCGCCCGTCGTCGGCCAGCGACGGCGCCGAGGCCGTCCCCGCCAGCGTCTCGAGCTCGATCCGACCGCCCTGGTGGCCGATCTCGCTCAGCCGGTCGCCCTCGACCACCAGCACCGTCGCGCGCTCGGTGGCCACGGCGGGCCACTGCAGGCGCTGGTCGCCCCAGAGCGCCTCCACCCAGCCGAGCTCGCCAAAATCACCGCAAATGGCGACGTCGCCGTCATCCCTGCATGGATTGCAGGCGGCCGGCGCCAGGGTTGCTGCCAAGACCAGCGAGCAGGTCAATGCCATCAGCAAACGTCGCTTCATTGTTGACCTCCGGGCGAACTCGCCATTGGCCAAGAGTCCGCGTGGTGGGGTGGTGGGAATCATATCAGACACCACCGCTTGGAGACACTATCACCCACTGCTGGGGGGCCAGCGCAGCACAACCCATGCCATTGCCCGCGGCTGCCCATTTGTGCCGGTGATCACTGAATTGTTTGGTGATCCCCGAAGAACCGGGCACTGCTCCATGACGCAAAAACATGACAATTGTGCCTTGCCGGTGTGCAAACCGTGCAATGCGGTGCACACCTTGTTGGCGGTAGGCTAACAGCGGCGTCATCTGCTACAAGCACCGCCAGGGCAACCGGAGCCCGCCGTCAGCGGTAGCGTCGCTGGAGGATTGCCGTGGTCGAGCTGGCCGGTTTTCAACGCACCTATCTGCGCGGGCTGGCGCACGGCCGGCCGGCGCTTATCCACGTCGGACAGCGCGGCATCAGCGACCGTCTGCTCGCCGAGCTCGAGCGCTGCCTCGACCAGCACGAGCTGGTCAAGCTCAAGTTCAACTCGGTCAAGGACCACACCGCCAAGCGGCAGCTTGTCGCCGAGATCGAGCGCCTGACGCAGAGCGAGTGCGTGGGTCAGGTCGGCCACACCGCGGTCCTCTACCGGCAACAGGCCGATCCCGAAAAACGGGTCGTGGAGCTGCCGCGGCGACGGCGGTGACGGCGGTCGCACGCGCCCGGCCGCAAGAGTCCGGCCGCAGCGTCGACGCCTGCGCCCGCGCCAGCTCGGAAGCGCTGAGCCCGAGCCCGAGGTTGCGTCGCAACCGACCAGAGAAGAGCGAAGCAAGACTCGGTTGCTGGAAGGTTACGCCGGCTCGGCGCGGTGGGCGGGCGTTGGTTCTATTCGAAGTTGACCTCCACGAAAATCAGGTCGCTGCCCTTTCTTACGCCGCTGACTGCAAAGACGCCATCGCCGCCGGTCCGGCAGTGGCAACCTCGGTCGTGTATCAAACCGACGGTGAATAGCGGGAACATCGCCTCGTCGATGTAGGCCGAGTCGTCCCGCACCGCGCCGTCCACCATGGTCATCCCGCCGCCTTCGACCACAACGCGGCTCAACTCGCGCGCCTCCTGCGCCACCTTCTTGAACTTCTGGACGTGGTCGCCATGGACGGCGACGAGGCCATTGGCGTCGTCTCCGCCCTTGATGAACGCGTGCCAGGTTCCGTTGAGCGCAGGGGCCAAAAAGCTACTTCGCTCCTTCGCGTCCGCCCGCTGGTTGCCAGTCGACTGGGTCCATTCACCGACAACGATCAGGCCGCCGGTGACCTGGAACTCGCCCAGGTATTCGTGCTCGTTCAGCTCGATGGGCGACTTCGGCGTCGGACGCTCGAGTGGAGGCTCAGACGGGCGAACCGGGGCATTCTCTGCAAAACCCGGGCACGATCCGTGCAGCTCGTCGATAAGAGCTTGTTTGTCGAGGCCAAGCACATGGGCGAGTTCGTCAACAGTCGCGGTCTCGAACGTACCGATCAGCTTACGCTCCCCGAACGACAGTCTGAATCGAGTCAGATACCAGCGCTGAAGTCCTCGAACTTGTTCCTCGAACGAACCCCTGACCAGAGTCCTCTGGCCATCGCGAAGACGATAGGCGGCCGGGCGTTCATCCGGCTGTCCCGTTCGATCGCGAAGAACGCCGAGCAGACGTTCTGCCTCGGCTCGGGGCACTGGCCTCCGAACTAGCTCCTGCGCCCTGTCCATCGGAACGCCAATCGTCATTCGGCCGTCGACAGTCTTGAGCCGCAGAAAAATCTCGCCTTGCCGTTCTTCAGTGCCCTCGAACTTCATCAAGCCCTGGGCCGGATAGACCAGGATGTCGCCGACGACAAACGCCGGCTTGGTTGCGTCGATTCGATTCATCTTGCTCCCTCGCGCCTCTTCGTTGTTCCTCTCTGGTGCCGCGACCCCGCAAGGAGTGCAGGCCCAGCAAGCGACCAGAGGGAACATCGACATTGCACATCGGGCAGCGCGGCCAGCCATCGAAGCCCACCTCCACGCTGGTATTTGTCGCACAGATTCTCTGCCCAAGGAAATCGAGTCTGGATCGCGCTCGGAGCAGCAGAGAGATCCCAACCGCACGCGATTGCCTTTTCTCGAACCGCTCGTCGCGCGCTGCTTCGCCGGTGACTAGCCCGGCAAATTGCTGCGCCGCCGGCCCCGTGCTACGGTCGCACGCATGAGATGGCGCCTGCTGCAGCTACTGCTTGGCGGCTCCTTGCTCGCAGCCTGCGACGCGGGCAACTACCGGACCGTTCTGGTCTACCCCTCGGACTCGCTGTTCGAGCGCGCGCGCACGGTCGAGCTGTTCGTCGGCGAGGACATGGGGTGCGCCGAGCTGCGCCAACAGAGCACGCTGCCGCGCCTGATCTTCGATGCCCACGGCACCGCGCCGGCGCTCGGACGGATCGAGTTTGGACGGGTGGCGACCCTGGCCCGGGTGCGCGACGACGACTGCGCGATCTTCCTCGACGGCTGCGCCGAGGCGGTGGTCGAGGCGCACGGCGACGTCACCCTGCGCATCCCGCTCGAGGCTGCGAACGGGGGCTCCTGCCGGCCGGGCGAGGTCTGCCTGCAGGCGCGCTGCGTGGCCGCAGACGCTGGAGCTGCCGACGCGATCGCCTCCGATGCCCGGGACGCGGCGACCGATTCGGCGCTGCCGGACTCGGCGCGGCCGGACTCGGCGCGGCCGGACTCGGCGCGGCCGGACTCGGCGCGGCCGGACTCGACGCTGCCGGACTCGACGCTGCCGGACTCGGCGCAGCCGGACTCGGCGCAGCCGGACTCGGCGCAGCCGGACTCGGCGCTGCCGGACTCGGCGCTGCCGGACTCGGCGCGGCCGGACTCCGCTCAGCCCGATTCAGCGCTGCCGCCCGATCTGACGACCGGCCTGGTCGGCCACTGGACCTTCGACGAGACCAGCGGCAGCGTGGCCCACGATGTCTCGGGCCACGGCCACGACGGCACGATCAGTGGCGCGACCCGGGTCACCCGCGATTCCGGTGGTGCGCTCTCATTCGACGGCGATGATGACCACGTGTCGGTTCCATACGCTGCCGACCTCGATCTGCGTGGACCGCTGACGCTCGCGCTGTGGTTCAAGACAGAGACCGAACCCGGTGGCTGGGACACCATGATCGATCACAGCTACCCCACGTCCTATTTCTTTGGCGCTGGCGACGGCACCAGAGACCTCGAGTTCTGGCTCGCCGACACCCTGGTGGTCGATTCAGGAAACGACGTCATCCAGTTCGGCAACTGGATGCACGCCGCGGTCACCTACACCGCCAGCGGGACGGCCACGATCTACGTCGACGGAGCACCGATCGCCAGCGCGAGTTGCCCGCTGACCGTCGTCGGCAACAGCTTCGACGTCCATTTCGGCTCGCGCGGTCTTGCCGGCTTCGCGTTCGCCGGCCAGCTCGACGGCATCTACTTTTACAGCCGCGCGCTCAGCGCTGGCGATGTGGCCGCGCTGTACGCTGCCGGCGACTGACCCGCGCCAGGAGCGGCGATTATTCGCTATTCGTGAACCCAGTACTGGACGTCGGCCCCGCTCGGGAAGATGTTCCAGACGTGGGTGCTGTTGGTGCAGGTCGAGCCGGCCTGCGCGATGGCCGGGCCTTTGTTGGTCAGCTCGCCCGGCCGCACCACCGAGATGTGGCCGATGCCGCCCGAGTGGTACCAGCTCGCCACACAGGGATGCCCCTCGTTGGCCAGCCGCTGCGCCTCCTCCGCCGAGACCTGGCGCCAGCCGTTGGCCTCGCCGTGGTTGTTGAGCCAGCGGTTGACGCCGTTGGCGTCCAGCTCGTACGCGCCGGCCTCGCCCACCGCCGCGGGCGAGCCATCGTTCTTGACCCAGTGCGGGATCTCGGCGCCCATGGCGCGCGTGACGTCCCAGGCGAAGATGTTGCAGTAGGTGTTGCCCTCGCGCGGCGTGTAGCGCGGGTTGTTGCCGACCGCGAACTGGTTGATCACCTGGGCGTAGTTGCTGGCGCTGCGATCCCCCTCCCGGTTCTGCAACGGCGCGTCGAGCGGGATCCAGGCGCGCGTGTTGGTGGTGCCGGGTGCGGGTTGCGTGCCGTCATAGGTTCCGGGGTTGACCACCGGTGCGTCGACGTGGCCAGTGCCATCGGCCGGCGGGGACGTCACCGGCTGGCTGCTGCCCGACCCGATCGCGCCCGACCGGTTTTGCACCAGCTTGTTGAGATCCTGGCCGTACCCGCGCGCCACCTCGCTGGCGCCGTTCCAGGTGTTGCCGCCGTTGCGATAGCAGTAGTTGATGAAGTCCTGGTTGGTCCTGATCTGCGGGTTGTCGGCCAGCAGTTGATCGAGGCTCGAT
>JAFGSX010000317.1 GCA_016934455.1 Deltaproteobacteria bacterium | reverse complement strand
TCCCCGAACAGCACGATGTCCACACCGCCGGCATCGTAGTAACCGCAATAGTCATAGTTACTTATTTCAGGAGGATAGCGGCCTTCAGACGCAACTCTCGCTGCGGCTTCGGATCCCCAAGCTCTAAATTCGTCCAAGGTATAGCGATAAGGTGGAATTTCATAGTAGCCAGGTATTTCAGCGTCTCCTTCACTTCAAGTGGGTGACTGGGGCAGCGGTGGGTTGAGTTGAATACCGCCGCAGCACAAGTAGAGCATAGCGATGATGGGCTGGCTACTGTGAAAGCCATAGGCACGACGCGCAATGGAGCGAAGCCTGTTGTTGATGCCCTCAGCGAGAGCGTTGGTTCTCCTCGTCGACACGTAGGCGAGGATACGTTCTTTGTACTTGCGGATGGTACGTGCCGCTTTGACAAATGGAGCGAGCTTGGAGCGCGAAGCCCAGGCGAGCCTGGAGTCGAGGTCAGCTCGGGCGCGGCTATCAACAGCTCCTCGCCGCAGAACTTGGATGGCTCGCAGCTCGAGGTGAAATGTGATCAATCGTCAGCGGATTTCGTATTATTTGCTGGTTCCTGATGACATCTCTGCCACGACGCCGGGCAGCACGCCGCCCGGCCGCCCGTAGTGCACCACCACGTCGTCACCGTCGTCGGCGCCCGGCTGCACAAAGGCCTGCCGCGATCGCGCGTAGTAGAGGCACCCGATCTCGTCCGGCGGGCGCGACCGGATGAACTGCTCGGCCGCGTCGAGGGCATCGCGCCACGACTGTTTGAGCTCGGCCAGATCAACCTTTTCGGCGAGATGGAGCCGCGCAAAATCCTCGGGCCGATACTTGCCGCGCCGTCGCAGCAGCTCCAGCAGCGCGGCCGGGGTGTAGCCGGGGTCCTTGCCGGCCGCCGCCCAGCACAGCGCACCGAGCGGCAGCAGATGCCGGTGCAGATGCAGGACGTCCAGAAAGTCGCGCGGCTCGTCCCGCCCCACCAGCGCCAGCAGCTTGTTGGTGGCGAGGTCGATCGGGTGCAACTGGTAGCCGCAGACGTCGCTGGCCATCACCGGCATAAAGCGCCAGGCCGAATCGTGCGCCCACTCGATCTTGGTCGCATCCTGGCCCCGGCGCACGATCGCGCGGACATAGCCTGGCAGACGGATGTCGACCTCGACCTGGCACCCGCTGTCGCCCAGGGTCCGGCGATCCGCATCGAAGGCCGAGGCCACTCGCTCCACCGAGTCCTGAAAGAAATCGAGGTCCCGGCTGTAGCGCTTGCTGTTGGGCTCGAGGTGCAGGGCGGCCCCGCCCGCCAGATAGTTGTCGGGTGACCGGTTGCCCGCGAGCAGGCGCATCAGCGCGGCCTGGAACTCAGTCAGCGGCATAGCCTGGCCCCGGCTTCCCATGCCTCGCGGTTGCCGTGCTTCATTAGCTGCTCGACGATCCACGGTATGTCCTGCGCGGTCACGACGTACCCGGGATCGCACGACCAGAAACACTGGCTGGCAAACCGGCGGAAAGCGCGGCGCGCCTCGCGTACCAGCACCATCTTGCGCGCGCTTTCGCTGTCGAGCGTGCGGCGGCTTCGCTGGCCTCCGCGGCGACCGATCTGGGAGAGGTACTGGCGCACTTTTTCATCCACCATTTTATCTTAACCTGCTTATGTTAATTTAGCAATAAATGTTTATTATTACCATAGACCAATCGGTCATCAACACAGACGACGCAGACGATACGACGATACAGGTGGCTGGCACCGCTATGGCAACTCTATCGTCTTCTGTTCTCGCCCGAGAGGCACGTCACCCTGGCCGAGCGCATGGGCGAGAAAAAGGAGTAGCGGCCGGCCGGGCCGTCAGCGGAGCAGGCCGATCCCGAGATGGCGGGCGGGGGAAGCTACTCGATGCAGCCCGGTTGCACGCCCCCCATGGTCGGGTTGGAGTCGCCGCAGGTGCGGTAGCCGTAGTCCGGGCAGTGGAACCGGGTGTCGCTGTCGGTCTTGGGATCGCACACCACGAAATCGTCGCAGTCGCACACCGGATCCTTGTACTGGCACGGCTGGCTCGCCTCGTGGACGCTGCACGGGATGTCGTACTGCTCGTCGGCCGAGCAGTAGACATTGGGGCCGACCGCGCTGCAGTCGCCGGCGGTGTACCACTGGTCGAAGCGGCTGTGGCACTTGTCGACGAGCTGGTCGTCGCAGACCGTGGTGTCGGTGGCGCCGGCGCAGGAGGCGCCGGTGGGCACGCAGCCGGCCTGCTCGCCTGCCGTGTCGGGATCGGCGTCGCCGCAGGTGCTACCGGCGCCCGGGTTGACCAGGTTGCAGTCGCGCACGATGTGCATGGTGGTGCCGGTGATGCACTGGTCGACGATGTCGCCGGAGCAGGTGGCTTGGGTCGGTGTATCGCAATCGGTCCTGACGCAGAAGGCGCCGCCCTGAGCGCCCACGTCGACACAGGTCGGGCTTTCCGCCGGGCACGGCACCTTGATCACGCGGCCGGTCGTCGCCCCGGCGTAGTCCCCGTAGCAGAGCTCCAGCGTCGTCGCGTCGGCGCAGCCGGTGCCCCAGCCGCGATAGTTGACCTGGTAGCCCACGAGGTTGCAGGTCGGCGATTCGATGTTGCCGTTGAGGCAGCTAAACACACCGTCGCAGTCGTTGGCGGCGGCGATGCAGGTCTCGTTGGCGACGACCGCGGCGCCGAAGTAGCGCGTGCCGCGCTCGAGCACCATGATCATCGTGAGCGGGAAGAACATCGGCTCCGGATAATTGCCGTGGCGGGCGAAGCACTGGATGATGGCTCCGCCCTCGGCGGTGACCGAGGCGGGGGTTCCTCCCGGCGCGCAGTGGTAGGCCTTGATGCAGGCCTGCAGGCTGGTGTCGGGCGACACGGCGCTCACCTGCGGCGTGCAGACCGGGCCCGAGTCGGCCACCGCCGCGTCGGGCTGCACTGCGCTGTCGGTCGTGGTCGCGGCGTCAGGGGCCTGGCCGCTGTCGACTGGAGTCGAGCTGTCGGTGGCGCCGGCCGTGTCGGGCGCGGTCGCGCTGTCCGTCGGCACCGCCTGGTCGGGCTGGGTCGCGTGATCGGCCGGGGTAGAGGTGTCGGGTGGCACCGCCGCGTCCGGTCGCGGCGCATTGTCAGGACGGACCGCGGTGTCCGGTCGCGCGGCGTCGCTGACCGCTGCGTCCTGCGCCTGGCCCGCGTCGCTGCCGGCGTCGTCCTCGCCGTTGTCCGGGCACGCCGTCACCGCGAGCAGCACTGCCAGCATCAGCCCCCGTAGCTTCATTGCATCCTCCTGTCGTCGTCTGCGCGGCGGGCATCGCCGCTTCGGCCATTTGGTTTTTCCTCTTACCCCAGACGCCAAAATTTTGGAAATTCGATGTGAGGCCGGGCGCCGGAGCGGACGCGACGTCGACGGCCGCGTTGACCGTCAGCGGGAAATGCTGTTTATGTTCTCGATAGACCACGCCGAGGGTCCGCGACCGCAGTGCCGGGGAGATGGCGAGGAGGGAAAACGATCATGCACGACCGAACACACCTGTGCTGTCGGCGGAGCCCGACGGCGTGCGTGCTGCTGCCGCCGCTGGCCGCGCTGATGCTGGTGACGGCTGGCACCGGTTGCCAGGACCGACGCACGCAACGGCTGATGACCGAGAACCTGCAGCGCGGCATCGCCGCTCAGGCCGAGCAGTTCAGGCAATTTCACGCTGACCCGGACCGCTTTGTCGGTGCCGTCTGGGACAAGGAACGCATCCTCATGATCGACGCCGTGGGCGACTGCATCACGTCCCAGCGCGTCGGCACCATGAGCGACGGCGGCAAGTGGATCTGCAACGGCTTCAAGCTGCGCGACCGCTGCGCGGTCATGGCCGTCGGCGCCGGCGGCAACATCTCGTTCGACGAGGGCATGGCCAGCCAGTTCGGCTGCCAGGTGCACACCTTTGACCCCGGTCCCACGGTATCTCGCAAGCTGTCGCACCTGGCCG
>JAFGSX010000026.1 GCA_016934455.1 Deltaproteobacteria bacterium | reverse complement strand
CACCGGCTCGCCCCTGTGGCTCGACAAGTTCAGCCTGCCCGCCTACAACGAGATCACGCTCGGGCGCACCGGCTCGGGCAAGACCTTTTGCGCCGGGCTGCGCGCCTACCGCGACGCCGGCATGTTCGGCGTGCAGTGCATTTTCATCGACCCGCAGGGCAACTTTCAGAAGGTCACAGACGCCGTGAACGGCAGCTACAACCGGCTGCGCCTGGGCGAGGGCACAGCGCTCAACATCCTCGACGTCGTGCACGACCACCCTGCCGCGCAGGTGTCGCACGTCGTCGTCATGCTTGAAACGATCCTGGGCCGGGAGCTCACGGCGCGCGAGAAGGCGGCAGTCGACCCGGCGCTCCTGGCCCTCTATCACGAGGCCGCGGTCGAAGTCGGACACTACCATGCCGAGCGGATGCCGCTGCTCCAGGATCTCGTACATCATCTTGAACAACCCGCTCGTGGAAACATCGCAGCGCCCGAGCTTGCCGGCGAGCTGCAGCGCTTCGTCACCGGCTCGCTGGCCGGCATTTTCAACGCCCACACCACCCTCAGCCTCGACCTCGACCGCCGGCACAAGATCATCACCTTCGACGTCAGCGACCTCGAAGGGGAATTCCAGCCGGCCTTCATCTACGCCCTGTTGTCCTCGATCGAGCGTGTGATCCGCAACCGGCGCCACGAGCAGGCGCCGACGAACATCGTGGTCGACGAGTTCGGCATCCTGTCGAGCATCCCGGCCCTTGCCGAGGCGGCAGGCATGCTCGCCAAGCGCGTGCGCGCCTGGAAGGTCGGCATTCAATGTCTCGACCAGAACTGGGCGACCTTCGACACGCCCGCCGGGCGGCGCATCCTCGAGAACAGCATCGTCAAGGTCGTGATGCGCGTCGACGAGACGGCAGCGTCGGCGATCATCTCGAACCTGGGGCTGACGGGCCACCACGCCGAGGTGATCCTGACTGCCGGCGTGGGCGAGGGGATCATGCTCGTCGGCAGCAAGCCGTACCACGTCTTTTTTCAGGCGTCGCCGGCCGAGATCGAGATGCTGACGCCCTACACGCAGCGCGCCGTCGAGACGGTCGCGCTCCCGACAAGGAGATAACCATGCTCGCGAGACTATTCGGACGCAAGGGCAAGCCGCGCGGGGAACAGCAAGCGCTCGCCGGCGCCATGTACCGCCTCGACCGCAGGCGCACGGAGATCTGGATCCCTTACTTGAAGCAGCGCATCGACGAGCTGAAAGCGGCCATCGCGCAGAAGGCGGGCAAGTAGATGTCGCTGCGCGCCATGATCCGGGTGGTCGCTGCCGCCGTCGTCGCGATCCCTCTTGGTCTGCTTCTGGTACCCGTCGCCGGCGTTTGGCCCTTGCTGGTCGGGCCGGGGCTCCTGCTGCTGACCGGCACCTGTCTGGCACTTGCGACAGGTCCGGGTCCCGTGGTGAGCTGGCAGCTGCGCTACTACCTGCCGGCCGGTGCGCCGGAGAGTGTGCTGGACCGCCTCGATCGCGTGCTCGCCTTCCTCGTCGACCGTGGACACCACGTCGTGCTCGAAGTAAAAGACCGAACCCTGATCTTGACCGCGCCCGAGCCGCTGGGCGAATACGTCCAAGTCCAGATCCCAGGG
Organism: Deltaproteobacteria bacterium; assembly: GCA_016934455.1. GTDB lineage: Bacteria > Myxococcota > JACRCW01 > JAFGSX01 > JAFGSX01 > JAFGSX01. The sequence continues at coordinate 1,430 of JAFGSX010000026.1, read as the reverse complement.
GCGCTGCCAGATGCCAAGCTCGCGGAGTTGCGGCTCGAGAGCGCCAACCACCCGCGCGACGTGTTTCTGGCAACCGCGCCGTTGCCTGCCGCCGAAGTGCTGCGTTGGGCCACGCTCGCCGCGAGCCGCCGCGTCCGGCTTCACTTCAGGGACGGCGGGCGGATGACCCTCGTCGCCGGTGGTGCTCGCCCACCCGGGCCGTGGCTGCGCCTGCCAGGCCCAATCGCGCGGATGGTGTGGCATAAAGCCGCGGTGTGGGACATCATGCCTGCCGGGACCCGGCTCGCCAATCTGCTACCCACTACGCGGACCGACTCGACCTTCTCCAGCCGCTCCCGCCTGCTCGAGCTGGCGCTGCCGCCCGATTATGAAGCGGCGCCCGGCCGCCGCCTGGGGCGGGCAGCCGACGGACGCTGGTTGACGAACGCGGACGACACGCTCCTCTTTCTCACTGCGGCGCCGCCAGAATACCTGGCCCGCCTGGCCGTCGAGGACCACCGCCGCGACGTCAAGCCTGTGGTCCTGTCCCCGCATCGCCAGATTCTGGAGCGCATCGCCGGACAGGTGGCAAGCACGACCTGGATCGACGCGGAGAACAGCATTGCGACGAGCCACCTGGCCGTCGTGCCGGCCGCCGAGTGGGGCGCGGTGAGCGCCGAATCCGCGACCCGCCTGGCGCAGCGGTTCCTGGTGGATGTCGGCGTCGATCTATCGGTCGAGGCCACGCGCACCGTCGTCCAGTATCTGACCTACGTGCTGGCCAACTCGGCGTACCTCACCGGCAACGACTTTTCCTTCGTCGACCTGTACGCCGTCAGCCAGGGCATCGAAGCACTGCGCGCCTTCCTGCGCGACGTGCGTCAGCTCTTCCCTGACCAGAGCCAACCCATCCACGCGCGCGTCGCCCGCTTCGAGGCGCTCCTGGACACCGATACCGGCTACGTCCAGGCCGTCACGGCCCTGTCCGCGATCCGCGCTGCCCTCAAGCCGCTGCGCGCCGGCCCGGTGCACAATCTGGCGCAGCCGCCTTACCTCGATGTGCGCGCAGTGCTCGCTGCGGGCGAACCGATCCTCGTGCCCCTCACCAACCACGACTATCCCGGGTACGACCGCCTACTAGCGGCCATGCTCGATCTGACGCTGGCGCGCGTTCTGGAAAACTCGAACGGGACTCCACGCTTTGCGTTGCACCTGCACGAACCGCAGCGATTCCGTCCCGACCGGGGTGGGAGTTGGGTTCACGCGGCGCGGACCAAAACACTGCCGATCATCATCAGTGCTGCCGATGCGGGCGTGTATGCGGACGTCTATCGCCGGGAGCGCGACGCCGAGCTCATTTTTTTCTGCTCGAATGGGCAGGCGGCCGCTCTGATCCGCGACGAAGCGCTGCCGTGCACGGCCGCCGACCTGGTCGATCTGCCTGCCGGCAT
>JAFGSX010000316.1 GCA_016934455.1 Deltaproteobacteria bacterium | reverse complement strand
TTTCTGAGCCTGCGAAGATAAAAAGACTTACGCCGATCAGCGGGCCCCTGCCGAAAATTGGTTCAATTCAAGCGAGCTGAGGGTTTAGAATGACGCGTCGATCGCGATAGAATCGATCGAGGTACGACTCCGGGGCAATGGTTCAGTTCAACATCAATCAGCGCGAGATCGTCGTCAAGCTGGTCTATTACGGCCCGGCGCTCTCCGGCAAGACCACCAACCTGCAGTCGATCTACGCCCTGTTCAACGCCGAGGGGCGCGGCCGGCTGATGACGCTGGACACGGCCGACGACCGCACCCTGTTCTTCGACCTGCTGCCGCTGTTCTTCAAGACCAAGGCCGGCTACAAGTTCAAGATCAAGCTCTACACGGTGCCGGGCCAGGTGATGCACAACTCGACGCGCCGGCTGGTGCTGGCCGGCGCCGACGGTGTGGCCTTCATCGCCGATTCGCAGCGCTCGGAGTCCAAGGCCAACAACGACGCCTGGCACGGCATGGTCGAGAATCTGCAGCAAAACGGCCTCGACTCCAAGACCATGCCGACGGTGATCCAGTTCAACAAGCGCGATCTGGTGGACATCCGCAGCGACGAGGAGATCGCCGAGATGCGGGGCAAGAGCCGCGAGCCGATCTTCACCGCGATCGCGACCCAGAAGGTGGGGGTGCTCGAGACGTTGCACGGCCTGCTGCGCGAGACCTACCGCCACCTCGATCGGCAGGAGGGCTTCGAGCGCAAGTTCGAGATCAACGAGAAGGAGTTCTTGCGGCAGATCTTTGTCAACGCCAACACCGCGGCGGCCGGCATCCGCTTCGGCGAGCTGGAGTGAGGCGACCGGATGAGCGCTGAGCCGCACGCGCCCAAGCAGATGCGCCTGGCCGAGCTGGTCGATCTCGAGGCATTCCGCGAGGTGATGCAGAGCTTTGCCGACCTCTACCGCATCGGCGTCAAGGTGTTCGACGCCGACGGGGCAAAGCTGGTCGACGTGCGGGTGGGGGCCGGGCCGTTCTGCGCCTACCTGTTCCAGCACGCTGCGACCAAGACCGCCTGCACCCGGCTGGTCGGTCAGCTCAAGAGCGATCCGCTCGACGAGCAGGGCGGCGTCAAGCTGGTGCAGTGCTTCTCCGGCCTGCGCTACGCCGTGCTGCCGCTGGTGTACGAGGGGGACGCGCTCGGCCGCGTCATTTTTGGCCCGTTCTGGCCCAAGGACGAGGTGGCACCGTCGCCGCGGCTGCGGGAGATGGAGCCCGGCCTCGACTTCGCGCAACTGGCGGAGCTGGCGCGGGCGGTGCGCGATGCCTCGGACGAGGGCGTGCGCAAGATGCTGGGCCAGCTCCGGCTGTTCGTCGAGGTGCTCCTGTTCTCGAGCTACCGGGCGGCGCTGACCTCGCAGATGCACATCGAGTCGGTCACCTCCAGCTACCACGAGCTGAGCGAGAAGAACCGGCAGTTGCTCGAGGCCAACGAGCGGCTCAAGGAGCTGGACCGGGTCAAGAGCAACTTTTTGGCCATGGTCAGCCACGAGCTGCGCACCCCGCTGACCAGCATCATCGGTTACGCCGAGATGCTGCACGAGGGCATGGCCGGCGAGCTCAACGCCGAGCAACTCGAGTACGTCGGCACCATCATGGACAAGGGCGAGAACCTGCTGTCGATGATCTCGTCGCTGCTCGACATCTCGCGCATCGAGGCCGGCAAGATGCGGCTGGTCTACTCCGAGATCTCGCTCTCCGAGGTGGCGGCCGCGGCGACGAGCAGCGTGTTGCCCCAGATCGCCAAGAAGAAGCTCTCTTTCGCGCAGCAGATCGCCGACGATCTGCCGGCGCTGACCGCAGACCGCGACAAGGTGAGGCAGATCGCGATCAACCTGCTGGCCAACGCGGTCAAGTTCACCCCCGATGGCGGCGGCGTGCGGCTCGAGATCGACCGCTACTTCGGGGCTCGCCACAGCGCCGCCGCGGCCGGGGGCACCGGATCGGTGTTCGAGCGCGGCGAAGAGGACTTCATCCGCATCCGCATCAGCGACACCGGCATCGGCATCCCGGCCGACCAGCAGGAGCGGGTCTTCGACAGCTTCTATCAGGTCGACAGCTCGTCGACGCGCGAGTACGGCGGCACCGGGCTCGGGTTGGCCATCGTCAAGAGCTTTGTCGAGGGCCATCGCGGCGAGGTCTGGGTCGAGTCGCGCGTGGGCGAGGGCTCGACCTTCACCGTGCTGCTGCCCACGGCGCGGGGCTGAGCGAGGTGCCGGCGCTTCGCCTGCGCGATCTCGACGAGCAGTCGATCGTCGATCGCATCGTGCGCCGCTTCGGGTCGGCGGCGGCCAGCGGTGCGGCGCGCGGCGCGCGGCCCCCGGTGCGGCTCGGCATCGGGGACGACGCGGCGCTGATCGCGCTGCCGCCGGGGCGGGAGCTGGCGATCACCACCGATACCGCGCTGGAGGGCGTCGACTTCGCGCTCGACCGCTTTCCGGCCGAGGCCATCGGCTGGCGCTGCCTGGCCCAGAATCTGTCGGACCTGGCGGCGATGGGGGCGTCGCCGATCGGTTTCGTGCTGACCGCGGCGGCGCGGCCGCAGACGCCGCTGAAGACGATCGACGGACTGTGCCGCGGCATGGCGAGGCTGGCGCGGGACGCGCGCTGCCCCCTGATCGGAGGCGATCTGTCGGCCACGGCGGGGCCGCTGACGATCGCGATCGCGGCGCTCGGCGAGCTGCCGGCGCGAACCGCGCACCGCCGCGCCGGTGCCCGGCCCGGCGACCGGCTGTGGGTCTCGGGCCGCCTCGGAGACAGCGCGGTCGCGCTCGACTGGCTGTTGGACGGGCGCCCGCGGCGGCCGGCGACGATGGCGCAGGCGCTGCGGCGCGCTCCACCCGCGCTGCGGCCGGCGCTGCGCACCTATCTGCAGCCGCGGCCCAGGCTGGCGCTCGGACGGGCCCTGCGCGGAGTGGCCAGCGCGGTCATCGACATCTCCGACGGCCTGGTCGTCGATCTGCGGCGGCTGGCGCGGGCGAGCGGGGTGGCGGTCGAGGTCGACGCCGCGGCGCTGCCGCTGGGCGCGGGCGCGGCGGCCACGGCGGCGCTGACCAGCGGTGAGGAGTACGAGCTGCTGTTCACCGCGGCAGCGGCCGGCACCGCCGCGGTGCGCAGGGCAGCCAGGCGCGCGGGCGTGGCTGTCACCTGCATCGGCGCGGTCGGGCGCGGGCGCGGCGTGCGGATCGACGGCCGGCCGGCATCCGACCGCGGTGGCTTCGACCATTTTGGCCGGGCCGCGGCATTTGATTTCGCCGCCGCTTGCCATTACGCTCGCCGCGTCGAGGGGCGCCCGCGATGAGACTGTTCACCAAAATCCTGATCGGCTACGCGATGCTGCTGGTGGTTGCGGTGGGGATCCACCTGGCGGTCGTCTACGCCGAACCCAAGCAGTGGCAGAGCGTCCTGTTCTTCGCCATCGCCTTCATCGTCGTCGGCGGGCTGGTCTCGCTGCTGGTGGTGTCGACGCTGACCCGCAACCTGGGTCATTTGCTCGAGACCACCAGCGCCATCAGCCGCGGCGACCTGGCGCGGCTGATCAAGTTCGACCACCCGACCTGGCTGCCCGACGAGGTAGATGCGCTGGCCAACTCGATCAACACCATGCTCGAGAACCTGCGCGAGCTGGTCAACCACCTGCAGAAGACCGCGCGCGAGGTGGCCGAGAGCGCCAACACGCTCTCCAGCGCCTCGGAGGACGTCAACAAGCGCGCCGGCGACATCGCCCAGTCGATCAGCCTGATCTCGCGCGGTGCCGAGCTGCAGAACGAGCTGGTCAACAAGGCCAACAAGCTGATCAGCGAGCTGGCCTCTGCCATCGAGCGCTCGGCGCGCGCGGCCGAGGCCAATGCCCGCGCTGGCGCCGAGACCCACACCGCGGCGCGCACCGGCACCGAGGTGGCGCACCTGGCGGTCGAGAAGCTGCACGGAGTATTCGAGCGCGTCGAGGCCGCCTCGGAGCGCGTCTTCGCCTTTGGCGAGAAGACCCAGGCCATCGGCAAGATCGTCGAGGTGATCACCAAGATCTCGCAGCAGACCAACCTGCTCGCCCTCAACGCCACCATCGAGGCGGCGCGCGCCGGCGAGTACGGCCGCGGCTTCGCCGTGGTCGCCGACGAGGTGCGCAAGCTGGCCGAGAGCTCGGGCCGCTCGGCCGAACAGATCACGATCCTGGTCAGCGACATCGCCAACGACTCGGAGAGCGCGGTCAGCGGCATGCGCAAGGGCATCAGCGACCTGGCCGAGAGCCGCGAGGACCTGGCCTCGATCATCAAGTCGCTCGAGGGTATCGTCGAGAGCGCGCTGCGCGGCGCCGAGCGCTCCGAGGAGATCGCGCGCATCGCCAGCGGCCAGCTCTCCGGCTCGCAGGAGATGGTCAAGGCGATCAACAACATCTCGGACGTGGCCAAGCAGAACGCGCAGTCCACGGTCGAGGTCAGCAAGGCCACCGCCGGCCAACTGGCGTCGATCGAGGAGATGACCACCTCGGCGCTCGAGCTCTCCAACCTGTCGCTCGAGCTGGAGCAGGTGGTCAGCCGGTTTCGCTCCAGCGCGGCGCGGCCGACCGCTGGCGATCTGCCGCGCGACGCGACCGCGGTCTGAGCGCCGGCAGGAGCGCGCTGGACCGGCAACGCCATGGTTCTTGCAAGCGATCTCAGAGCGTTGTTATAGTCTCGCGGCATGGCCACAGGGGCCGACCTTTTCATCGTGGTCTCGGCAGCCGGACAGCTCTTCGGCTTTCGAGCGCGAGAGGTTCTGAAGGTCATCGAGGTGGGGGCGATCGCCCGGGTTCCCCGCCTGCCGCAGGCGGTGGTGGGCATCACCCCCTACCGCGGCCGCATCGTCACGGT
>JAFGSX010000315.1 GCA_016934455.1 Deltaproteobacteria bacterium | reverse complement strand
GCCGCATCCGCCTCGGGCACCACCTGGATCTTCATGGTCCAGCGCGGGTACTCCTTGCGCTCGATGGCATCGAATAGATCGCGCTGGTGGCTCTCGCGGCACTTGCCGATCACCGCCTCGGCCTCCTGGTCTGTGAGGTTCTTGATGCCCTGCTGCGTCTTCAGGTGAAACTTGACCCAGAAGCGCTCGTTCCTGGCGTTGATCAGGCTGAAGGTGTGGCTGCCATAGCCGTTCATGTGGCGGTAGCTGGCCGGGATTCCGCGGTCGCTCATAGTGATCGTGACCTGGTGCAGCGCCTCGGGCAGGCTGGTCCAAAAATCCCAGTTGTTCCTGGCGCTGCGCAGGTTGGTCTTGGGGTCGCGCTTGACCGCGTGGTTGAGGTCCGGGAACTTGAGCGGGTCGCGCAGGAAAAAGACCGGCGTGTTGTTGCCGACCAGGTCCCAGTTGCCCTCCTCGGTGTAGAACTTGATGGCGAAACCGCGGATGTCGCGCTCGGCATCGGCCGCTCCGCGCTCGCCCGCCACGGTCGAGAAACGCACGAACAGGTCGGTCTTCTTTCCGATCTGCGAGAAGACCTTGGCCTTGGTATACCTGGTGATGTCGTGCGTGACGGTAAAGGTGCCAAATGTGCCCGAGCCCTTGGCGTGCATGCGCCGCTCCGGGATCACCTCGCGGTCGAAGTGGGCCAGCTTTTCAAGAAACCAGACGTCCTGCAGCAACTGCGGCCCGCGCGGACCCGCGGTCAGCACGTTCTGGTTGTCTATGACCGGAGCGCCGGCGACGGTGGTCAGCTTTCTGTTCTCGCTCATGCCTGCCTCGCTTGGCCGTACGGCCTTGGGGGTTGTCGGTTGAAGCGTGATCTAGTGATTTGCCGGCCGATGTCAAGCCGAAGGACGCGGCAGACGGCCGCCGTCGCTTGTTGTCTCTTGCCAAAAATGCCGCTAGGGATCGAGCCAAAGGAGATCAGCCATGACCCACGAGATCCTCGACACCGTCCTGCTGTTTTCGTTGCCCGCCAGCGGCAAGAGCGAGACCCGCGCCTACATGGCCACGCTGACACCCGAGCAGTGCGTGCGCGACATGGCCATGGGCCCGACCGCGCAGCTCGACGACTACCCCTATGTCCACTTCATGCACCGCATCGACGACGAGCTGCACGCCAACGGCTACCCGTACATCTTCTACCACGGCCCGACGCGGCCATTCAAAGATGGCTGGACCTGGGCCACGCTGATCGAGCTGCTCAACGAGGACTACGATGACCTGCAGGCAGGCAAGCAGCATGAGGCGGCCAGCGCCGCGCAGCTCCTGTTCGACCGTCTCGACGCGGCGCGGCTGAAGAGCCAGCTCGACGCCGCCATGGGCGAGATCCCGTGGCGCATCCGCACCAGGGTCGGCCAGGCGCTCGAGGCCGAGTGCCGCAAGGACCTGGACGGCCGCAACCGGCAGGCGGCGCAGGGCATCAAGGGCCGCACCATCGTCATCGAGGCCGCGCGCGGCGCGCCCAACGGCACTGCCTTTCCGGTGACGCCGCCCAAGGGCTACCTCGCCGCCTTTCAGCAGCTCAGCCCCACCATCCTCGAGCGCGCGGCCGTGCTCTACATCTGGGTCGACCCGGCCGAGAGCCGGCGCAAGAACGTCGAGCGCGGCCTGCCCGACGGCCAGGGCTCGATCCTGCACCACAGCGTGCCGCTGGAGGTGATGCTGGGCGAGTACGGCACCGACGACATGGCGTGGCTGATCGAGCAGAGCGGCAAGCCCGACATGATCAAGGTCGAGCGCATCGTCGAGCAGGGCGGCCGCTACGCCAACCTGGTCTACTGGCTGCCGGCGGCGCGCTTCGACAACCGCCAGGACAAGACCACCTTCGTGCGCAAGCCCAAGGCCGAGTGGAAGCCCGGCGAGGTCAAGGCCATCCACGACGAGCTGAGCCGCGCGCTCAAGACCCTGCTCAAGGGGTTCAACGCGCGCTAGCCAGACACCGCCGCTTGCGCTGCCCGCGCAGCTTCTGCCTGAGCGAGTTGCTGACCTCCCCGGCGTTGGCGCGCAGGGTCGACGGCCCTCAAAAAATGATAGTCGAAGTCGATCGCAGGCTCGATCTGGCCATCGCTATTCCATGGGCCGAGCAGTCATAGTAGGGAACAGAGAGAAGAGAAAAGACCGATGCCGTCGGAGCAGAGAGTAGACAACGACCTCTACCGGCGCCTGGGCCGCGCCTGGTGGGACGACGACGTCGGCGAGTTCAGCACGCTCCGCTTCTGGATCAACCCGGTGAGGTTTGGGTATTTCGAGCGCGTGCTCAGGCGCGAGAAGTTCCTCGCGCGCGGTCAGCGCCGGCTGCTGGATGTCGGCTGTGGCGGCGGGATACTCGCCGAGGATTTCGCGCGCGCCGGGTTCGAGGTCACGGGCATCGACCCGGCCCCGGAGACCATCGATACCGCCCGGGCGCATGCAGCCGCCTCGGGGCTGCGCATCGAATACCGGATCGGCTCCGGCGAGCAACTGCCATTCGCGGAGGCTTTTTTCGACCACGTCGCCTGCTGCGACGTCCTCGAGCACGTCGACGACGTGGATCGCGTGATCGGCGAGATCGCGCGGGTGCTCAGGCCGGGCGGTCTGTTCTTCTACGACACCATCAACCGGACGTTAATCAGCAAGATAGCGGTAATCAAGGTCATGCAGGAGTGGCCGTTCACGGCCTTTGCCGCGCCCAACTCGCATGTCTGGGAGAAGTTCATCAGACCCGCGGAGCTGGTCGCTCTCTTAAAACGACACGGTCTCGAGCAGCGCGAGATGCGGGGAATCGTCTCGCGGCGCAATCGCATCGGGGCCCTGCTCGAATTCAGGCGGCGCAGACAGGGCAAGATCACCTTCCAGGAGCTGGGTCGGCGGCTCGCGTTCCAGGAGAGCGATCACCTCGAGTGTTCCTACATGGGATACGCCACAAAATAGGGCTCCCGTTCTCGGCGGCGATCGCGGTGCCACCGTCGTCGCTGTCGGCCGCCCGCATGTCATGCGGCGGCCGGCCAGTGCGGATCTGGGCGCATCGCGGGGCGCCGGCGCAGCGCTTGCCGCTTGAGCGCCGTCGTCGACGAGGGCTGCAAGCGCTGTGACGGCGCAGAGCGATCAGGGCTTGACGAGCTTGGGACCGCTGCCGCGCACTGCGCTCCAGACCGAGAGCACAAAGACCGTCTGTCGACCAGGATCGACCAGGTAGTAGACGTGATAGCGCGTCCTGGGCAGCAGGTATTTTCGCACGCCGGCGATCTCGCTGTAGTGCGCCAGGACGCCGATGTCTGGCGTTTCCAGGATCGCACGCCGCGCGTTCGCCAGCTCTTCCTCAAACAAAAACGGCGCGGCCGGTCGATGGACCCGCCACCATTCCCGGACTGCCTTGACCTGTCGCCTTGCCGACGGAGCGACGATGATGCGGAGTCTCACCTCGTGGCCTTGAGCTCTTCGAGCAGGTCTTCGAGCGGCTGCCCTTCTCCTGCCTGCACTTCGCGCCACGACTGCGCAAGGACGGCGTTCAGCTCGGCCCGCTCCTCAGCGTCGAGTTCCTCTTCGGGCTCAACGACGACGAGCTCCAACTGTGTGCCGTCCGGGTACTCGGGCGCTGGCTCGTCCATGACAAGGCGACCGTTCTTCACTGTAGCTTTCAGCGTCACCATCTCTTGCATTATAGCTCCGACGGCTGTTCGCGACCAGCCGCTTCTACCTCTTCCGCCTTCTCCCGCGCCTCCTGCTCGAGCGACGCTTCTGGGTGCGTGGCCACTTGGATTTCTTTTGGCTTTTCGATCGACACCCACGTGTAGATCGTAAATGCTCGCCCTGTCCGTACCGCGAAAATTTTCGCGGGCAGAGAGGCACGGCACTTGCGTCCTGATGTCTGTC
>JAFGSX010000314.1 GCA_016934455.1 Deltaproteobacteria bacterium | reverse complement strand
AGCTGGGCGTCATCAACGCCCTCGGGCTGCGGCCGTGGCGGCTGATCGCGCTGGTGTTGAGCGAGACCTTGGCGCTGGCGCTGGTCGCGATCGCGGTTGGCGTGCCGCTCGGCCTGGGGCTGGATGCCTATCTGATATGGCACGGCATCGACGTGCGGACGCTGTCGGCGGAAAACGTCAGCATGATGGGGGCGACCTTCGACTCGGTCATGCGCGGCGAGTTCCACCCCGGCCGGGTGGTCGAGATCGCGCTCGGGCTGGTGGTGATCGCGCTGCTGGCCGCGATCTGGCCGGCGCTGCGGGCGGCTCGGTTGAAGCCGGTGGCGGCGATGCGCGCCGAGTGACGGAGGGCGGCCATGCTGGTCTGGAAGCTGGCGCTGCGCAATGTTCGCCGCAACCTGCGCCGCTCGATCATCACCGGCTCGGCGATCGCCCTCGGGCTGGGGCTGCTGATGTTCTCGAGCGGCGCCACCGACGGCATGACCAACACGATGATCGAGAAGGGCGTCGGCGCCAGCGCCGGCCACGTCGTGATCCAGGCCGTGGGCTGGCAGGAGGAGCGCGCGCTGGACGCCGTGGTCCCGGATTCGCCGGCTGTGGCGGCGCGGCTCGAGCAGACGCTGCCCGAGGCCACCGTCGTCAAGCGGCTGTTCCTCGACGCGCTGCTCACGTCGCCCCAGTCGGCCACCGGGGTGACGGTGGTGGCGGTCGAGCCGGAGCTGGAGCAGCGGGTGTCCGAGCTGCCGGGGCGGGTGGTGGCGGGACGCTACCTGGACGGCGATCCGGCCGGGATCGTCGTCGGCCGCGCCCTGGCCAAGAACCTGGCCGTCGACCTGGGCGACAAGGTCGTGCTGATGGTGCAGCGCGGCAGCGAGGTGCAGAGTCAACTCTTCCGCATCAAGGGGCTGCTCGCGACCGGTGTCGAAGAGCTGGACAGCGCCTGCGCCCAGATCGAGCTCGGCGCTGGGCAAAAGCTGGCCGGGCTGGGCAGCGACGTGCACCAGATCTCGGCCCACCTGCCCAGCGCGCGCGACACCGCGGCCGCGGCCGAGCGGGTGCAGGTCGCGTTTGCCGGTGCGTCCCTCGACGTCATGCCCTGGCAGCGGGCGCTGCCCGAGCTGGCCAATTACGTGGCCAACGAGCAGGGCGAGATCTACGTCATGTACGCCGTGATCTTCTTCCTGGTGGCGCTCGGCATCGTCAACACCGTGCTGATGTCGGTGTTCGAGCGGGTGCGCGAGTTCGGCGTGATGCTCTCGCTCGGCGCCACGCCCGGCCGGCTGGCGCGGCTGATCCTGGCCGAGAGCGCGCTGCTCGGGCTGTTCGCCGCGCTCGCTGGCGTCGGTCTCGGCCTGCTTTTCAACTGGCCGCTCTGGGCCGGCGGCATCGACCTGGCCGAGCTGTACGGCGGCAGCGTGGAGGTGGCAGGCCTGGCGCTGGACATGGTCGTGCACGGCGACCTGTCGCCGCTCAAGACCGCGATCTACGCGCTGGCGGTCTGGCTGCTGACCGTGGCCACCGCGATCTACCCCGCCTACAAGGCGGCCACGCTGCGGCCGGTCGCGTGCCTGCAGCACCGTTGAGCGCGCTCACCATCAGCCAGAGCTTCGGCGCGGCGGACGACTTTGCCACCTTCGACAACGGCGACGCGGGCTGGGCCTATGCCTGGGGTGACATGACCAAGCTCAAGATCGTACGCGTGCCGCGATGCCCGTAGCGCTGTCGAGCGGTGCCGTCGACTGAGGCGATCGACCGGCTACTTGATGTAGTACCCCGAGACCCGCCACGCGCCGTCCGGGTCGCGCATCGGCGTCACGGTCTCGATCGCGTTCTTCTTGTTGGTAAACGAGGTCTCGAACTGGATCACGACGTACTCTCCGTCCGGCGCGCCGGGCAGCGACGTGGCAAAGGTCGCGCTCTTGAGGCGGCGCAGCTTGAGCGTTCCCAGCGGCTCGCGCACCCCCTTGACCTGCTGCGCCCACATCTCCTTGGCCACCGCGCCGCGGAACAGCTTGGCCGCGGCGGCGTGGCTCTGGTCGTACTGACCGGCGTCGATCAGCTTGAGCCAGGCCTCGGCCGCCTGCTGCGCCTGCTGTTCCCTGGTGGGTTGAACCTTGGCCGCGGCCGGATCCTTGACCTTGGCCGTCGGGTCGGCCGCGGTCGGCGCAGGGGCGGCCTTGAGGCTTTTTTGCGATTTCACCTTGGCTGCGCTCTGCTCCTGCGCCAGGGCTGCCGAGGCGATCAGCGAGCATGCGCCCAGGGCAACGAGGCTGATGCGGATGGATGTCTTCATGGCGACCTCCTGGAACCCTGACTCTACCCCGAGATCGATGGCCCGTCACCCGACGACGCGAACCACGCCGCTGCCGCCGTCGACCTCGATCGTCTGGCCGGTCTTGATCGTCGACGTGGCCGGCCCGACGTTGACCACCGCCGGGATGCCGAACTCGCGCGCGATGATGCTGCCATGGCTGAGCAGACCGCCCTGATCCATGACGATGGCGGCGGCGTTGACGAAGTACGGGGTCCAGCCGGGGTCGGTGAACGGCGCCACCAGGATCTCGCCCGGCAGCACCTGGCCCTCGCCCGCGCGCAGGATCACGCGGGCGCGACCGCGCACCAGCCCGGGATTGACCGCCAGGCCGCGCAGCTCTCCCGGAGCGGCGTCGGGGTCGCCGGCGGTGGCGGCGACCGGGTCGTAACGGCCGACCACGACCGGCGGCGGACGCAGTGACAGGTTGCGCTGGTGCTCGACGCGCCGGGTCGCGATCAGCGCGCGCTCTCCTGCCGGCGCCGTCGCGGCCAGCGCCGCGGCGATCTCGTCGAGATCGAGGAAGAAGACGTCGTCGATCTCCGCCAGCGTGCCGCGATCGGCCAGCCGTTGACCGATCGCGAGCAGCAACCGCCGCAGCCCGGCGAGCTGCCGCACGATCTGGTTCTTGAGGCATTCGCGTAGCCCGGCGCAGCGCTGCGCGCGGTCGAGCAAGAACCCGAACAGCCAACGCCGCAGCGGATTGCGTAGCCGGCGGCGGCAGCTCTGCTCGGCCGTGCGCCGCCCGTCGGCGACGCGCCGGTACTGGTCGAGAAAGTCGCGCTGACCGACGGCGTCGAGATAGCTGCGAAGCTGGCCCAGGATCTCGCCGGGGTTCTCCTGCCAGCGCGGATTGGAGAGCTCGAGCTCGCCGCGGCAGTGGTGGCCGTGCGCGCTCATGAAGCGCTGCCAGCCGTCGAGAAATACCGCACCGTCCTCGGCCGTGGCCAGCGCCTCGCGCAGTGCCTCGAACGAGGCGCAGGTGCGCACCAGCCGGGCGACCTCCGGTCGAGCGTGCGTCTGCTGTGCGAGCTGCCACAGATCGACACCTGCCGCGGCCAGGTCGTTGTTGCGCAGCCCGGACAGCAGGCGACTGGCCAGCGCGGGGCCATCGACGTCTCCGAACCAGCGCCGGCAGCGATCGAAGAGCAGCCCCTGGTAGGTGATGCCGAAGCCGGCCATGACCATGGCGCGCTCCTGGCCGAGCATCTCGGCCATCGCCTGGCGCACGGCCGTCATCAGCTCCGCATCGGCCAGACGATCGAGCGGCAGCGCGGCCCACCGGTCGCAACCGACCCGCGCCTGATCGATCAGCGTCTGCCCCTGGGCGGGCGCGCGCCACAGCAGGTCGATCAACAGGCGCGGCAGGTGCCACAGCACGGACAGCCACGCGATGCGGGTCGGCGGCAGGTCCTCGTCCGCGATCTCGATCGCTCCCAGCGCGGTCACCGCCTGCTGGCTGCCGCCGAACAGCGAGGTCAGGTTGTCCTTGCGCAGCCCCGGGATGTGAACCGCCATGCTGAGCAGGGTGTTTAGGTTGAAGTAGACGCGGCCGCCGATCAGCCCGAACAGCGGGCTGTCTCCAAAGCTGATGCCGAGCTGGACAAAGACCGAGCCGAGCAGCAGCCGCGCCAGCGGCTCGAGCACGTTCCAGGATGCCGGCGTCACCACGTCGGGCAGCACCTCGCCGGTGTTGAGGTTGGTCCAGACCTGCCTGTCGCTCCGGTCAGGGGGCGTATCGAGCGCGGCCGGACTGTCGGCCAGCGCGAGCGGCAGCGCGGTGATCGGACGCGCCTGCAATAGAAAGATCCTACCGCCGATCCCTGCGGCCTCGAGGTCGAGCGGAACGCCGAACGCCTGCTCGGCCTGCAGCGCCAGCCGCGCCAGCGCGATCGCCTGAGCATCGTCCAGCGATCGTCCCCGGGCACGCTGCGCCTCGACCGCGCGCTCCTGGACGCCGCCTGCTTCGTCAGCGACGATCTCGGTCGCCTTGGTGCCTGGCACGCGCTCGACCACGGTCAGGGCAGGGCGCGCCAGCACCACGCGATCCGGCGACACCTTGCCCGAGACCAGCGCCTCTCCCAGGCCATAGGTCGACTCGATGACGACGCGGTCGGTGCGACCGGCGATCGGGTCGGCGGTGAAGACCACGGCGCTGACGTCGGCTTCGACCAACTGCTGCACGATGACCGCCATCGCTGCCTGCCGGTGTTCGATGCGGTTGAGGGACCGGTACTCGTAGGCGCGGTCGTTCCACAGCGACGCCCAGCACCGGCGGATGGCGCGCCGGCACTGCCCGGGATCGATGACGTTGAGCAGCGTGTCGTGCTGGCCGGCGAACGACTGTCCGGGCAGGTCCTCGGCGGTGCCCGAGGAGCGCACCGCGGTGCGCAGAGGCGGGCGGTCGACGCGCCGGCTCAACTCGCCCCAGGCCTCGTCGATCGCAGCACCGACGTCGGCGGCGAGCGGCCGCTCGACGATGGCGAGGCGAATCGCGGACAGCGCGGTGCGCCGCCGATCGCCCTCTTCAGTCGCCAGCCGGGAGAGAAGGGCGTCCAGACCGGGCAGCGCCGCCAAGTGTGCCCGGTAGGCGTCGGCGACGACGCAGAAACCGGGCGGCAGCGGCAGCCCGCTCGTCGCCAGGCGCGCCAAACCGAGGGCCTTGGGCCCGACCGCCCGAGCGTCCGAGTCGATCAGCCGGTCGAGCGGTGGACAGAGCAGATCTCGGGAGACTGCCATCTCTCGGGTCACCCCTGGTCGCGACGACGTGCAAGGAAGCGCCGAGTGCGCTACTCATCCTAGCAGAGACGACACACGGCGATCGCGCCCTGATTCGAGCGCGGCGTCCGCGATCGAAAGGCGAGAAGCTGGTGCGCTATGAGCGGTGGTGAGCGGCGGCTCGTCCTCAAGCAGCGGGTCGGAGGCGACGATCCTCGGATCGCCATCGATTTCCTGAGCGCGCGCTGCAGCCTGTCGAGGAGCGCGCTCAAGGATGCCATGAACAAGGGCGCGGTCTGGCTCACCCCGCGCCGCGGCAAGCGGAGACGCCTGCGCCAGCGGCTGCGACGCGCCACCGCGCTGCTCGCGCCCGGTGACACGATCGAGCTCTGCTACGACCCCCGGCTGCTGGCGGCGATCGCGCCGCGGGCCACGCTGGTCGAGGACCGCGGGCGCTACAGCGTCTGGTTCAAACCGGCCGGGCTGTTGGCGCAGGGCACCGACTTCGGCGATCACTGCGCGCTGCTGCGCCAGGTCGAGCGGCACTTCGATCCGCGGCGCCAGGTGTTTCTGGTGCACCGGCTCGATCGCGAGGCCTGTGGCCTGACGCTGGTCGCGCACGACGCCGAGATGACCGCCGCGCTGTCGGCGCTGTTTCGCGAGGACCGTGTGCGCAAGCGCTACCGCGCGCTGGTGCGCGGCGACCTGGCAGCGGTACGCGGTGGCAGCGGCCGCATCGACCTGCCGATCGACGGCAAGCCGGCGCTCACCGAGTTCGCGGTGGTCGGTTTCGACCGGGACACCGACACCAGCGAGGTGGACGTGGTCATCCACAGCGGACGGCTGCACCAGATCCGGCGCCATCTCGACGCGGTCGGCTGCCCGGTCGTCGGCGACCCGCGCTACGGCCGCGGCAACAAGAACCGGGAGGGCCTGCGCCTGGCCGCGGTGGCGCTCGAGTTCGTCTGCCCGATCCGAGAGCAGCCGGCGTCCTATGCAGTCGCCGCGGAGGCGCTCGGCTGGTAGTCGACCGGCTGCGTTGACCCGTGCCCGCCTTCGGGTATCATCATCTGGCCTGCCGGTGGGAGACGCGATGACGGGTGCGGTTGTGCCGGGTGTCCGTACCGCCTCCCTGGCCGTGCTGCTGGCGATGGCCTTTCTTCTCTCTTGCGGTCACGCCATCAAGAACGTCTACCCCGAGCAGCGATCGCGGCTGCCAGATGACAAGGTGCGCTTCAACTGGGAGGACGACTGCCAGGTCGTGCCGTGGGACGGGTACATCGTGCAGATCGCGCTCGACCCGCAGTTCGACCGGCAGCAGAAGAAGTACCTGACCGCCAAGCCGTCCGTGCTCATCGATGTGGTCGATGCCTTTGGCCCGCTGCAGAGCTCGGTCGTCTTCTGGCGCGTCAAGGCGCGGGTCGGCGGTCTCCTGTGGTCGGATTGGTCCGAGACCTTCTCGTTTGCGTACGACGGCCAGGCCGCCGAGGTGCGCCAGGCGGAGGCGTCGCCACCCGCCGTCGAGGTGCCGCAGTTTCTGCTGTACGGACACCCCGAGAGCGTCAGCAAGGACCAGACCTACAGCATGAGCCTCGCCGGCAAACGCGAGATCGCGGCCCGGGTCTTCGCGCTCAGGCTCTGGGAGCGCACGCAGTTCCGGCTGGTCGAGCGGGACAACCTGGTCGAGCGCGATCGAGAGGCAGAGAACCTGGCGCCGGCGCGCACGACCTACACCGTCCTGGACGACAGGCTAAACGACGTGGTCGCGCTCGAGGAGGTGCTGCACTGGCGGACGCCGGACCTGTACCTGATGGTCGACTACTACCGGCAGGCCAACCAGATATTCCTGCTCTTTGCCCGGCTGGTCGACGTCAAGAGCGGGGTCGTCGTCTGGCACCACCTGGAGAGCCTGGCCCGGGAGCGGGAGACGCCGGAGGTCTTTGGCGCGCTGTTCGCGCCGACCTGCCAGGCCATGGCCACCGCCATCGGCAGCGAGCGGTCGATCGCGCTCGTCGACGTCCATGCGCACGGCATGGCCAGCCGGGGGCTGGAGGACGCGGCCCTGTCGTACCTGCTCGCCCACAGGAGCTTCGACACCCTGCTGCGCAATCCGCCGGTGTCAAAACCGGTGCGCCTCACGCGCCCGCTTCCCGGCGGCGCGGTCGAGGAGGTGGAGCGGACCTATTACAAGCTCTACGACAGGCAGTTCTCGTCCATCGCCAGGTCCGAGCAGCAGTTCTGGCCCGAGGCCGACGAGCACATCGCGCTCGCGTTCGACGGCAAGACCGCGGCGCTCGACAGCTCGCTGATCACGAGCGGTCGGTATTCGCCCGAGCAGCTCGAGCTTTTCTGGCGCCGGCCGCGCAGATCGATCTCGGCCATGTTCGTCGAGACCCGCACCGGCCGCATCCGCAGCAAGGTCACCATCGTCGCGCGAGAAGATGTCTCGTGGAGCGCGCTGGCGCAAAAGCTGGCCGAGGTGCTGACGCGCTAGTCTTTGCCCGCGCGGCCGCGCTGTCGCCGGCGCTGCATTGAAGTTATGACATCTTGGGCTATCATCGCGCGGCCTGCCAACGGGGGATGCGATGAGGAGCATACGCTCTGTCACAGCGTGCACGGTGCTGGGTGTAACGGCGTTTGGCGCGGCCTGTCCGGCGACTGCGCCAGAACCGGCTGCTGCCCCGGACACCAGCGCGCCCGACACGCTGCTGATGAGCGCTCCCGCTGCGCTGGTCGCGTCGCGCCAGGCGATATTCGAGTTCACCGCCACGGAGCTGGGCGCCAGATTCGAGTGCTCGCTCGAGGCCGGGGCGTTTGAGGCCTGCACCTCGCCGCAGTACTACCTCGGTCTCGACACCGGTGGCCACGCCTTCCGGGTGCGGGCGATCGATGCGGCCGGAAACACTGACCCGTCGCCGGCGTGGCACTACTGGACCATCGACGCGATGGCGCCCGAGACCTCGATCTGCCGCGGTCCGCCCGATCCGGACCTAAGCGCGACCGCGATCTTCGAGCTGGCGTGCTCCGAAGCGGACTGCCGCTTCGAGTGCGCGCTCGACGGCGCGGCCCCGGCGCCCTGCCTGGCGACCGCGGTCTACCCCGGGCTGGCCGCCGGAACGCACCTGCTGCAGGCGCGCGCGATCGACGCCGCGGGCAACCGCGATCCGTCGGCCGCGGTCTGGACCTGGGCGATCGACTTAACGCCGCCTCCGGCGCCGAGCCTGCAGCTCAACGGCGGTGCGCCGCGGACGCTGACCCGCACGATCGACGTCGCGATCGACGCCGTCGATGCGGTCGCCGTGCAGATCAGCGAGTCGGCCGATTTCGACGGTGCGAGCTGGCAGCCGTTGCCGGCGCACGTCGACTTTTCGCTGGCGGACAGGGCTGGCGACCACCTGCTGTTCGCGCGGGTGCGCGACGCCGCGGGCAACCCGTCGACCTCGGCGGCGGCCGCCATCGCGCTCGACCGCGCGCCAGGCCTAATGCCGTTTGTGACAGTGCCGCAGGCGGATACGGTCGAGCCGGATCAAGACGGCGGTGAGCACGCCGTCGACCGAGCCATCGTCGGGTTGCGACGGCTGGCGGAGGCGCAGACGCTGGCCGAGGCGCTGCGCGTGGAGCTGGCGAGCTGGGTGACCGGAGCGCTGCCCGGGCAGCGCGCGCTGCTGGTCCGCGTGCCTCCCGACCGCAGCGTGGACGAAGCGCTCGTCTGGTTGCGCGGCCGACCCGAGGTCGAGTGGGCCGAGACCGACCGCGCGGCGCCGGCGGCGCTGCCCGCGGGCGCGCCCGACGACAGCGGTGTGCAGTCGGGTAGCCAGTGGTACCTGCAGCAGATCCGCGCGTTAGCCGCCTGGGAGCTGCTCGACCGCATCGGCATCGCATTTGGCGCTCCGGCGACGCGGGTCGCGGTCATCGACACCGGCATCGACTTGACTCACCGCGACCTGGCTGGTCACCTCGACAGCGGCCTGGATCGACCGCTGCCTGCCAATCTGGTCGATGCCGACGACGGGGTTTCGTTCTCGCCCTGGCGCGCCCCGCAGGACGAAGACGGCCACGGTACGCAGGTGGCCGGCATCATCGGCGCCATCGCCGACAACGAAGCGGTGGCGGCCGGCGGCATCGCCGGCATCGCCGGTGCGGTCACGCTGCTGCCGATCAAGGCTGGCCGTGGCCAGCTCTTTTTCGCGTTTGCGATCGCCGCCGCGCTGCAGCGGGCCAGCGATGAGCAGGCCGACGTCGTCAATCTCAGTTTCGAGCTGCCCGACTCGGTGCTGCTGCGGCGCGCGGTGCGAGCCGCAGCTCAGCGCGAGGACGGACCGGGCGTGCTGCTGGTGCACGCGGCGGGCAACTGGGGGCCCGCGCCCGGCTGTCCACCGGCCGTCGACGCGGCGGCACCGGCCGACCTGTATCCAGAGCTGTTCAGCGTGGCGGCGGTCGACCGCGACGGCCAGCGCGCTGTTTTCTCGCGCTTCGGGAGCGGCATCGACCTGGCGGCGCCCGGCGGTTCGAGCACGGCCTGTGGTGCGGCACCGGACGACGACGACATGCTGTCGACGACCACCAACAGCACCTACGCGCGCTGGTACGGCACATCGGCGGCCGCAGCCGTGGTCAGCGGCGTGGCAGCTCTGCTGCTCTCGATAGACCGCGCCGCGGACGGCGTGCGCGATCTAGACGTTCGCCAGCTTGAGCATGCGCTGATCACCGGGGCCGCGCTGGCTGGTGACGCCGACCTGTCGGCTGCCGGCAGCGGCAACCGCCGGGTGGATGCCTGGACCGCCGCGCGCTACGTGAGCTGCCTTCAGGTCGTTCCTTTTCACGACGGGGGCGACGGTAGCTGCCTGCCGCCAGGCATCTGCGCGTTCGGTTTTCACCTCGGCGGTTCCGTCCACTGCGTGCCGCTCGGAGTCTGCAGCCTGGGATTTCACGACGGCGGGGACGGCACGTGCGTGAAGCGCGACCGGTGCGCCGCTGGCTACTATCTGATCGGGGATCGGTGCGTGACCGTCGCCGCCGACGGCGGTATCGGTTCGGATGCCGTCGCCGATTGCGGCCCGGACTCGGGCGCCGCCGCGGACGCGAATGGAGGGGGCGACGCTGCGGCGACAGCAGACGCCGGCAGCGACGTGGAGGACGGCGGCGTATCGGACGGCGGGATGCATCTGCGCGTCTGGACGCTACAGCCGGGCCCGGAGACCGCGAAGGACATCTGGACCACCAGCACCTACTCCTACGTCGACGACGGAAACAGCGCGCCAGGCGGCGGCCGCGACGACGATTACATAGATCTGGGTGGTTGGGACGACCGCTATGTCGGGCTGCTGCAGTTCGACCTGACCGCGCTGCCGCCGGACGCGGTGTCAGCCCATATCGAGCTCTACTGCAGCGAGCCCAGGGGCGACGGCACCACCGAGATCATACTCCAGCGCATCACCGAGTTCTGGGACTGGCGCCTGCAGGGAACCGGCCGCGACCGGCTGCGGCTTTGGTGGGCCGATCGGCCGGCGGTCGAGACCTGGTCGGGAATCCCGCTGTCGGCGCCGACCGTGGGCGCCTGGTACGGCATCGACATCACCGACCTGTACAACGGCTGGCAGAGCGGTGCGCTGCCCAACTACGGCGTCGCACTGTGGCCGGTGCGCAACGACAACCGCTGGGACCGGTTCTACAGCTCGCAGCAGGTCGTTGATCCGGCGCTGCGGCCGCGCCTGGTCGTGGTCGCCGCCGCGCGCTGAAAGATCGCACAACATTCTTTGTATCGCGGGCGCGGTGTCCGTATTGAATAGCGTGGCAAGGCGTCGACGGCGATGACCGTTCTAGTCGACAATCCGGAGCTGCTGCGCAACTTCAAGGCCGGGACACCGGAGGCGATCGCCGCGGTCTACCTGCACTTTTTACCACTCGTGGCCGAGATCGTCAGCAAGGGGTTCCACTTCGAGAGCGAGGGTCGACACCTGCGGTTCCGCGGCACCCGCTCGCCATTCGAAGCCGACGACCTGATCGCCGACATCTTTGTGCGCGCGTTTCGGCCGCGGGCGCGCGACGCCTACGACGGGCTGCGGCCTTATGCCAACTATCTCAAGACCATCGCCCGCAACACCATCATCGACCGCTCGCGGCAGCGCGACCCGCTCGGTGGCGCCTGCCTGCAGATCGACGACGAGCTGGCCGATAACCACCTGCCGAGCGACGATGCGACGCCGTTCGACCACCTGGTGCAGTCCGAGGTGTTAACGCTGGCCGACGCCTTCATCCGCGAGCTGGCCGAGCGCGAGCGCAGCATCATTCGCCAGCGCTTCGTCGATGGCCGCACCCAGGCCGAGGTGGCGGCGGCGCTGCAGCTTTCGGTGCCGACCGTGCGCAAGCTCGAGCGCAAGATCGTGCGTCTGTTCTTCCGATACATGCGGGGCCGCGGCTACTTTGAAAAACACCGCTCGGCCGACAAGCTGGGCGTCACGCTCGCGGGCATCCTGGTGCTCGCGCTGGTGATCAGACATGGGATGCAGTAGCCGCCGGCGCCAGATCGAGGCCTATTTCGCCGGTGCTTTGGCGCCGCGCAAGCTTCGAGCGCTGCGCGAGCACCTGCGCGGCTGCGCCGACTGCCGTCATTACTATGATAGACTGGCAGAGCTGGAGGAGGGGCTGGCCGGCCACACCTGGCCGGGCGCACAGCTCGCCGCGCCGCATGCCGAGCGGTTGCTGGTTGAGATCTGCGTTCGCGACAGCGAACGCACGCCAGCGCGCTGGCCCGGACGCCGGCCGCTGACGGTGGCGGCAGCGCTGGTCACCGCCGTGGTGGCCGCGCTGGCGATCTTTCTGATAGCCCGACCCTGGCAGCGCCCGGACACCGGCAGTCGCATCGCCTTTGGCGGCGCCGAGTTCACGGTGCGCGGTTTCAACCAGACGCCGCTGGCCAGCCGCAGGATGGGGGCGCGCCTGTTCTGCATCGAGCCAGCGCACGTTGACCCGGCGCAGACACAGAACTATCGTGTGCACGAGATCGACAACGTCGAGTTGGGGGGCGGGGGAACCTGCCCGCGGTCGGGGGTGCTGTTCTTCGCGGCGACCAACCTGCTGGATGCGCCCAGGAGTCTGTTCCTGGTCGGCGTGACCGCCCAGCACGAGGTGCGCTGGTACTACCCCAAGCCGGACGAGCCGTGCTCGTATCCGGTGGCCGCGGGTGCGCTCGATCAGGCGATCGGCCGGGGCATCATGCTCGAAGTCAACCACCAGCCAGGCCCGCACCGCGTCTTTGCTCTGTTCACCGAGCAGCCGCTGACCGTCGACGAGGTGGCCAACGCGGTGCGCGAGACCGAGCGGGCAGGCACCGAGATCGATCGCATCGAACGCCTGCCGGTGCCCGGCGAGGCGACGCAGCTCGCCTTTGATCTCGAGGTCGAGGTGCAGCCATGACGCGCACCGCGGCCCTTATCGCATTGGCCAGCCTGTTCGCGCCGGTTATCGCCGCGAACGCCAGCACAGAGTCGGCAGCCTCCCAGCCGGCACCGCTATCGTCACCCACCGCGGCGACGGCACCTGCGGCATCGGCCCGGTTCGCGCTGATTATCGGCAGCAACCAGAGCCCCAAACCCGAGCTACCCGCGCTGCGCCATGCCGACGACGACGCGGCCAAGTACTACGAGCTGTTCGCGCAGCTCGGCGAGGCGCGCCTGCTCACCGTGCTGGACGATGCGAGCCAGGCTAGCTTTGGCGGTCTGGCCGACCGCTCGCTGGTGCCCAGCCGCGCCAACCTGCAAACCGCGCTCGACCAGTTGCTGGCGGGCGTGGCGGCGGCTCGTCAGCAGGGGAGCAAGACCGCGTTCTACTTCATCTACAGCGGCCATGGCGACGTCGGGCCAGGAATGCAGGGACTGCTGTACCTGGGCAGCGAGAAGTTCAGCCGCCGTGACCTGTACCAGCAGGTCATCGCCCGATCGACGGCAGACTACAACCACGTCGTCATCGACGCCTGCAACGCCTACTTCATGGTCGAGCGCCGCGGTGACTACCGGCCGGATGAGGCGGGTGCCGACCACGGCGGTCTGGTGCAGGATCTGCTCGCGGCCGAGGATCTGCGCAACCACCCCAACACCGGCGTGATGCTGTCGACCAGCGACGAGGCCGACAGCCACGAGTGGAGCCGGTTCGGCAGCGGCCTGTTCAGCCACGAGGTGCGCTCGGGCCTGCTCGGCGGCGCTGACCTCGACCAGGACGGCAGCGTCGGCTACGACGAGCTTGCGGCCTACCTGGCTGCCGCCAACAGCAAGGTCGACAACCCCAAGGCCAAGATCCACTACTACGCCGCGGCGCCGGCCAAGAACCGGCGAGAGCCGTTGCT
>JAFGSX010000313.1 GCA_016934455.1 Deltaproteobacteria bacterium | reverse complement strand
CGCCGATCAGACGGGGCCCCGCCAAAAATAGGCTCAAGCAAAGTGAGCAGCGCAATCAGACCCGATAGAGCTCGAGCTCGCGCATGGCGGTTGCCACCTCCGCCGTGACCAGGCTGGCGAGCCGTCGTCTCCAGATCCCGTCGTCGACCCCTGCGCGCCACAGCGCGCTGGCGATCTGGCGCACCCTTGTCGACGAGATGGCGCGCACTGGCTCCGGCAACGCGACGCTGCCGGCCGCGGCGCGGTGGCGCCCGAAGACCACGGTCCGCTCGAGCAGAGCTCGCAGCTCGCGCTCCTGGGCATCGCCCCAGGCCAGACCAGCGGCCGCGAAGTAGCGGGCAGAATCGAGCAGGCGAGCGCGCGAGTCGTCGCCGAGACCGAGGCAGATGCGGGCGTCGGGGAAGCGCGCGGCCAGCGCGGAGTCGAGCCTCAGGTAGAGCACCTCGCCGGCCACGCCGGTGGCCAGGCGACCCGGCGCGCTTTTCGCCAGCGCTCTCAACAGGGCGAGCCGCTGCCGGAGCGAGGCGTTGACGCCGGGAGCGATCTGTTTCTCGAAGTGGCTGGCCGGCAGCAGCAGCAGCGCGGCGTCGCAGCGCTCGAGCAGGGCGCGCGCCATGGCCAGGTGCCCCAGGTGCGGCGGATCGAACGAGCCCAGGATGCAGCCGATGGACGCGGCCCTCGCCACGGTGGGCGGCAGCAGGTCGAGCTCGATTCCGCTCGTCACGCGGCCTCCGCCTGCGGCGGGCGGTTGTGCGCCAGCAGGTAGCGGTCGCCGATGAAGCCGTCGGCGAACAGGTTGAGGCACTCGAGCGCGCTCTGCTCGAAGCGCCAGACGGTCACCTCCATGCCGTCGCAGTCGTATACCGGCTGGTTGCCGAAAAAGCGCACCGGTGCCTGGCCGGGCAGCAGGTCGAGCGGCGTCTCGTCGCCGTACAGCCGGCGCAGCGCCATCCGGCGCACACCCAGCGCGCGGCAGCGCGCGACGATGGCGGGAATCTCGGCCAGGTTGTGCGGCGTCACCAGCGTCGAGACCTTGACCGGCACCTGCACCCGTTGCAGCACCAGCTCGAGGTCGATCGCCAGGCGCCGGCCGGTCATGGCCAGGCAGGTGTCCGGGTCGAACGAGGGGAGCGACAGCGCCAGCCGATGGCAGCGGTTTACGACGTGGACGAGCGGCAGCACGAGCAGTCCGTTGCTGTGCAGCGACAGCCGCACCTCCGGCACCCGGCGACGCAGCGCGGCGATCAGCTCCGGCAGGTGGCGGTAGAGCAGGGGATCGGTGTTGGTGCCGGTGAGGCTCAGCTCGCGGATGCCGCGCTCGCGCAGCAAATGGCAAAAGAGGTCCAGGTTCTTCGGCGGATACAGCTCCAGGTTGTCGACGTCGGGGCCGGGTAGCTGGCGGCCGATGCAGTGCGGGCAGCGCAGGTTGCAGCGCCCCGAGAAGAGGAGGTTGGCAAAGCGCGGCGCGGTCATGGCTTGCGCTCCAGCAGGTGCTGCTTGACGCGGTCCGAGTAGAACAGCGCCACCACGCCGTTGAAGCAGCGGGCGCCGGCCTCGGTCAGGGCGAGCGCGTCGCCTCGCCATGCCATCAGGCCGCGCTCGATCGCGAAGGCCACCTCGCGTGGGTAACGCGCGGCGAGCGGCACGCCGAAGCGCTGCTCGAAGGTGCGGCCTTCGATGGCGCCGAAGTAGAACGACACCGCGGCCATCTTGGCCATGCCCTCGTCGCGGGTCAGCAGGTAGAGGTCCTGCAGCGGCAGCTCGCCGTCGCGAGCCGCTGCCACGTACTCGTCGAGCCGCTTGCTGGCGGCGCCCAGGTTGTAGCCGAGCAGGTTGTTGCCAAAGGTCTGGGCGCCCAGGCCGAGCCCGAGGTAGGGCGTGCTGCGCACCACCCGCTCGGTCAGGTAGACGCTGGTGCCGGGGTCGCCGGCCACCCGGCTGTAGCCGTTCTTGCCCGGGGGGGCCAGGTAGCCGTGCGCGTTGAGGTAACCGTGCGCCGACTCGAGCATCTCCACCACGCGCTCGAGCGAGATGTCGTGCCGCTCGCGCTGCAGCCGGGTGCCCTTGTAGCGCATGCGGTAGAGCGTGATCACCTCGGGGTCGAGCGCCACCGTGTGCTCGAGCGTGGCCGACAGCTCGTCCAGCCCCTGCCGGGCGAAGCCGTACATGACGTCGATGTTGAAGCGCGCGAAGCCGGCGCGCCGGATGGCGGCCACGGCGCGGCCGTTGAAGGTGACGTCGTTGAGGTCGCGGCCGTACAGCCGCAGCAGGCGCGGATTGGCCATCTGCAGCCCCATGCTGATGCGCTCGATGCCCAGGCTCCGCAATGCAGCGATGTGCTCCGGCCGCTCGGCGGCCACCTTGGGCGTGGTCTCGACGCTGATGCCGAACCCGGGCGCCAGCCGGAAGGCGCCGCGCACCCGGTCGAGCAGCCGGCCGAGACGCTTTGGATCGACCAGGGCCGGGGTGCCACCGCCGATGTCCAGGCCGGCCAGCTCGAGCTTGGTGGCGTCGAGCAAGGCCAGGTAGCTCGCGAGCTCGGCCTCGAGCGCGTCAAAGTAGAGCGCCTCGGCGTCGGGGTCGTGGCGCTCGACCACCGTGTACTCGCAAAAGGCGCAGCGCCGCTCGCAGAAAGGCACGTGCAGGTAGAGGCAGATCCGACCCGCCTCCTCAAACGACTGCTTGATCAGCGCGGCGTGCTCGGGCCGGTCGCGCCGCAGGTGCCAGATGGTCTTGCGGTGCGCGATCGGATAGGCGGTGTTGGCCACCGCGTGGTGTCGCAGGCCGGCGGCGAAGATCTGCTCCGGGTCGAGGTCGCGGCGCGGCTCGGGCAGCGCCCACACGGTCGGCCCGCGCAGCGCTGCGCCCGCCTCCGGCGCTGCCGTGACCGGGGATGCCGGCATCGGGAGTCGTTTGTGAGCGCTTGCCATCGTCTCCTCCTGATTTTGGTTAAAAAATAACTTAAATAATTTTATTTGACAATAACAAAATTGCAATGGCATGAAATCTGTCGGTTCTTTGTGCCGCGGCGGAGCTCGATCTGCCGTGGGCGGAGGGGCCGGGGCATGGCGG
>JAFGSX010000312.1 GCA_016934455.1 Deltaproteobacteria bacterium | reverse complement strand
GTCGCCGTCGCCGTCCTGTCGCAGCCGTCCCAGGCGGACGTTTTCGCGGAGGTCAGGTAACATGCGCCGTCCGGGATCGTGGCTGCGCGCGCTGACCGGGACCGCGGCGCTCGTGGCTGCCATGGCCTGCGGGAATCCGCGCCTGGTGGTCGTGGTGACGATCCCCGAGGGAACGGATCGCAGCCGGCTCACGATCGCGCTCTCGATCTACGAGTCCGAGGCGGCGCGCACCATCGATTGCGGCACGATCGCGAGCGGCGCGACCGCGCTCGCCGAGCTGCGCGAGCATCGGATCTTCTCAAAGGTCTTGCTGTCGCCCCAGGACGGCGTCTCCGATATCCGCGACGGCGTCGCTCCGGTGCCGTGTGCGGGGACCAAGATCTTGCACGCCCTCGGCGCCTTCGATGCAGCGGCCGGTACCGAGATCGAACCGCACCGCGCGGCGCTGGTCGGTTGCGAGATGGTGGGCGAGATCGACGAAGACGTCCAGGTCATCGTGGCAACCCGCGTGACGGGGAACTGATCGGCGCCGGGCGCTCACTCGCTGCGGAAGCGGACTCGCAGCTCCTTGCCGGGGGCCACCTTGACGCTGCGGCGCTCGACGACCTTGGCGGTGTCGGGCGCGACCAGCTCGACGACGTGAGATCCCGCCCCCAGCGTGTGCCGCAACAGCGGCGTGGGGCCCAGCAGCTTGCCGTCGAGCCGCACCATGCCCCACGGCGTGGCGAAGACCGAGATCGCTCCGGCCCCGCCGACCGCCGGGCGCTCTCTTCTTAGCTCCTCCCCGGCGCTGTCGGGCGCCGTCTGCCCCTTTGTCTCGTCGGGTAATTCCGCCGCCAGGGCCTCCTCCACCTCCACGATGAGCCTCGCCGTTTCGGTGACCGCAGCCGTCGCTGCAGCGTCGGCGGTTTCGATCGCCAAAACGGCCGCACCACCGTCAGCGCGGTCGGTGGTCGGGATCGCCGCCAGGCCCAGGTCCGCGCCCACCGCGCCGCGATCCGGCGCCGGCACCCGCTGGCCGAGCCAGACGATGGCCGCGATGCCGGCGGCCAGGACCGAGACCAGCGCCAGCGCGGCGATCGAGAGCTGGGTCCCGCGCGACGAGGATTGCCGCACCTGCGACGCGGCGGTCGGGGCAGGAGCGGTCGTCGGTTTCGGTTGCAGCGGGCCGTGGGTGGTCAGGGTCGGCACGGCGGCGGGCCCGGCGCCTCGCGTCTGGCCAAACGGCCCCGCGGCGGCCGGAACCGGCAGCTCGCAAGCCGGCCGCGTGACGCTCCGCAGGTGGTCGGCCAGAACCTCGCTGGTGGCGGGCCGGCCGACCTCGGCGATGGCGAGCTCGAGCTCTCCGGTCAACTGCTCGGCGCTCGAAAACCGCTGCGCCGGGTCGCGCGCGAGCGCTCTCTGGACGATGCGCACGAAGGATGGATGGGCGTCGGGTTGCGCCGCGCTCAGAAGGGGGATCGGATCCTCGACCACGGCGCGCATCGTCTCGACGATCGAGAGACGCTTGAACAGCGGGCGGTTGGTCACAAGCTCGAAGAAGACGGTTGCGAGCGAGAAGAGGTCGGACCGCCGGTCCAGGGGTTTGCCCATCACCTGCTCGGGCGACATGTAGGCTGCCTTGCCGCGGACAGCGTTGCCCTGGGTGACGGCGATGCGGTCGGCCCAGCGCGCGATCCCGAAGTCGAGCACCTTGGCGCAGCCGTCGTGGGTGACGACGATGTTGTCGGGTGACACGTCGCGGTGCACCACCTCGAGCGGTTTGCCGTCGCGCGAACGGCTCTCGTGGGCGTGCTGCAGCCCGCGCGCGGCGTCCGCGACGATGCGCGCGGCCAGCTCCTGGGGGAGCGGTGCGCCGAGCGCTCGCTGCGCCCGCAGCAGCGCGTTCAGATCGAAGCCATCGATGTACTCCATAACCAGGTAGCAAAAACCGGCGTCCTCGCCAAAATCGAAGACCTGGCAGATGTTGGGATGGCTCAACCGGGCCACCAGCCGCGCCTCGTCGGCGAACAGCTCGGTGGCATCCCCGCGTCCGAACAGGTGGGGCAGCAGGATCTTGATGGCGAACTGCTTCTCGAAGCCGTGGGCGCCGCTGCGCGAGGCGAGAAAAACCGCTCCCATGCCGCCTGTCGACAGCCTGCGCTCCAGCGTATAGCCGGCGATGGAACTCGGAAACTCGTCGTCCATGGGTGGCGCCGTCTCCGGCTGCCGCAGCTCATGACAAGAGCACCTGGCCAGGGCACGATAGCACGGAACCGCGGAGGGACGCAGTGGCGCTCTCGTCGCATCCAACGCCCTCGAGTACAATACGAGGGGCGATCGCACTGGCCCTGAGGAGTCACCGTTTGATGCGGCCCGTCGCAGCGGCTTTCGTTCGCGTGCGCACTGCAGGTGCTGCTGCCCTTGTCTGCGCTGCGATCGCGTCGCCGGCCTGCACCGATCGCAGGGTGCCCTGCCGCTCTTCGCTCGACTGCGAACAAGGCCAGCACTGCTTCGGCGGCACCTGCCGCGGGCCCTGCAGCAGCGATCAGCAGTGTGCTCCTGGAGAGCGGTGCGTCGGCAACTACTGTCTTGCGGCCACGGACGCCGCGCGTCCAGACGCCGTGGAGCCGGAGGGAGGGGGGCGCGACGGCGCCGCTGAGGATGCCGCGGCGGCCAGGTGCGGCGACGGCATCGTCAACACCGGAACCGGCGAGCAGTGCGACGACAGCGGCGAATCCCCGGTCTGCCACGCCAACTGTCGGATCAAGGTCACGGCGTTGGACAACAGCGGCAGCCACACCTGCGCGCTGCGGGGAGACTCTGTCATCAAGTGCTTTGGCAACAACTCCAGCGGTGAGCTGGGGGTGGGCCACCGCGCCTCCCAGGGCGACGAGCCGGACGAGATGGGGGCCATGCTCGTCCGGGTGGGACGCGACAGCGCTGGCGATGCCAACCTGACCGCGCAGCACGTCTCGGTCGGCTCGACACATAGCTGCGCGATCCTCCAATCGGACCAGGTGCTGTGCTGGGGCGACAACGTCTATGGCAAGCTCGGTCTCGGTGACAGCATCGATCGCGGCGACGACCCCGGTGAGCTCGTCGGTTGGACCGTCAGCCTGGGCAGCAGCCTGACCGCGACGCAGATCGCATGCGGTGCGACCCACACCTGTGCCCTGCTCGTCAGCCGCCAGGATCGATTGGTCAAGTGCTGGGGCAACAACGATTTTGGCAAGCTCGGGCTGGGCATCTCCGGCAGCGCGAGCCATGTCGGAGACGGGCCCGACGAGATGGGCGATCTGCTGCCCGCGGTCGACCTCGGTCCCGGGGACGTGGTCGCCGTTGCCTCCGGCGGCAACAACACCTGCGCCGTGCTCTACGACCAGTCGGTGCATCGGCTCAAGTGCTGGGGCGAAAACGGCTCGGGCCAGCTCGGAATCGGCGACGCCCTGTCCCGGGGCGACGATCCCGGCGAGATGGGAACGGCCTTGCCGAACGTCAACCTGGGGACCAGCGGCGAGGTCGCCGCCGTCGACGTCGGCGTCGGTCACGTATGCGCGCTGCTGGCCGATCAGCACGTCAAGTGCTGGGGCGAAAATGGATCCGGAGAGCTCGGGCTGGGCGACAAGGGAGACCGCGGCGACCAGCAGGGTGAGATGGGCAACAACTTGCCCAGGGTTGCCCTGGGCACCGGCGCGCTCGTGTCCAAGGTGACGGCGGGTTCCAACCACACCTGTGCGCTGCTCACCACCGGCCTCGTCAAGTGCTGGGGAAACAACTCGTATGGCCAGCTCGGACTCGGTGTCTCGGGCGCGACGAGCCACCGCGGCGACGATGCGGGCGAGATGGGCAGCTCACTGCCGGCCGTCGACCTGGGGACCGGCCGCTCCGCGGTCGACGTCTGGGCGGGCGTCCACGACACCTGCGCCCAGCTCGACGACGGATCGATCAAGTGCTGGG
Organism: Deltaproteobacteria bacterium; assembly: GCA_016934455.1. GTDB lineage: Bacteria > Myxococcota > JACRCW01 > JAFGSX01 > JAFGSX01 > JAFGSX01. The sequence continues at coordinate 4,908 of JAFGSX010000312.1, read as the reverse complement.
GTCTCAACAGCTACGGCCGTCTCGGGCTGGGCGACACCAGCGATCGCGGTGGCGCGCCGGGCGAGATGGGCGATGCCCTGCCCGCGGTGGACATCGGCGCCGAGCCGTGACGCCTGCGCCGGTCGCGCAATACGAAATCGTATCTGATCGACCATGTTGTGGGGCCTCGCCTTAACCGGCGACCCTTTTTGTCCTCGTCCCTCGTCAGGGATTTCCAAGGGTCACTGGCTCGGAAAAAAGTGTCGCCTTGGTCCCCCACACCGAAATGATCAAGACGATTTCGTATGATCCGGATCGCCGCGTCAGCCGCCTCGGGGCAGGCAGGCGCACAGGCTCTGATTGCACTCCAGCTCGGGGTCGCAGGTGTCGCCGCAGTTGGCGCGGCAGGTGCACGCGCAGGAGGCCTCGTCGACCCGATAGGCGGGGCCGCACTCGAGCTGCTCCACGTCGCAGACGCAGCGTCCGGGCGGGCACTCGACCCAGTACCGGTAGGAGATCGCGATCACGCCCGGCGGGCTCGACGCCAGCGGCCGGCAGTTGCCGAAGAAAGCGATGGTGCGGTGGCGGCTGTCGTAGTCGAAGCCGCTGGTGCGATCGCGCGGGACATCGCTCCAGTCGCAGGAACCGACGGTCGAGTCGGGGGGCAGCACGACCTGGATCGTCGACGAGATGGCGTTTTTGCTCAGCGCATACGGGCTGACGTCGGTGGCGACCCGGTCGACGATGGCGTCGACGGTCGGGCCGATCGATGCGAGGTCGCGCAGCGATCCCAGCACTCCGCCAAACCGGTTGACGAGGCCCGTGGCGACGTGCGGCGTGCGCTGGGTCTCACCGCAGCTTCCGTCCGGGCAGAGGATGCCGCCGGTGGTGAACGAGGCCACCGGCAAGCCGCGGAAGAACGCCTCGTACTCGTCGATGCCGGCGGGCAGATCGCCGTCGAGGTAGTACTGGTCGTCGGCGTCGCCGATCATGATCAACACGAGATGGGCATCCTGCCGCAGGTGCATGGCATCGGCGTTCTGCTGCGCCGGCATGTAACTGGCGAGACCGGTGCCGGAGCTGAGCATGAGCTGCGCGCTTCGGATCATCTCCTCCCGCGGCTGGTTGCAGTCGCCGCCAGCGCCGATCCACGACGGCTGGGTCTGGGTCAGCCAGTGGGTGAACTCGTCGATGTCGGTGGTGAAGGCGCGGCACTGCTGCTGAAGCGTCGGGCCGCAGCTCAGGTTGGTGCATCCCAGCGCCGGATTCCGCGGGTTGTAGAAGCCGCTGCCCACGGCGCCGATGCGCCAGTCGATGGCGGCCCGGTCGAGACGCGCCTTGAGGGCGGCGGCGCCCGCGGCCACCGCCGCCTGCTCGTCGGCCATCGAGACCGAATTGTCGATCGTCCACAGGATGTCGACCCGGGCATTGTCCTGGATGGCCTGGCGCTCGCACTGGCGAGCGGTGACGTCCGAATAGCGCGCCAGCGCCGAGCCGTCGGTCAGGTCCAGAAGACTCATCGCCGCCGCTCCGACCGCTCGATCCGATGGCACCAGCGCCACCGCCACCACCGTGCGCTGGGCCGAGCGCCGCACCACCTCGACGGCGACCTGATAGCTCGCGTTCGCCGGCGTGTCCTGGGCCACCGCCAGCAGGTGGGAGGCGTCGCTCGCCAGCGCCCGCGCGATCGCGTTGGCCTGGGCCTTGGCGCCTCTGCCGCCGGCCATGCCGTAGGTCGCGCGCGCCGCCGCAAAGCCGTCCCAGGTCGTGAACGCGTAGGTGATGGGAGTGTCGATCGCCCCGATCTCCTGCACCGCGGCGCGCACTGCCTGCTCCTCGGCGACGGCGTCGGCAGCAGCCGTTGGTCTGGTCACGACCAGATAGGCGACCGCGCTGGCGGCGTCATATCCCATCAGGCCGATGGCCGGGTGACCCTGGGTGGTCGAGGTGACCGTGGTCGTCTCGCCAAAGGCGTCCGGCGTGCGCTTGGCGACGGCGAATCGCAGATCAGCGTCCCGCGCGACGGCCATGGCGAGCGGGATCTCGCTGAGCGGCGGGCAGTCCGCGGCCGGCGTCACGAGCGCGTCTGCCGGATTGAGCGGATCGCGCTCGCCGGCGTCGACCCGACCGTTGTGGTTGGTGTCCTCGGCGCCATCCGCCGTTCCGTCGCCGTCGGTGTCGGCGTTGGTCGGGTCGGTGACCGTCGCCGGATCGGAGTCGCCGCTGAAATTCTGGCAACTCGGGTCGACCGAGGCGGTGCGACCGACCTCCACTCCGTCCTCGATGCCGTCGCCGTCGGTGTCGGGATCGGCGGGATCGGTCTGGCCACCACCGGGATAGCTGTTGCCGAACTCCTCGGCATCGCTCAGACCATCGCAGTCCGAGTCGAGGTGCTCGTTGTCGGGATTGTCGGGATCGGGCGCGCGCAGCAATCGATCCTGGCCTGCCGCGCCCGCGTCGGGCGCTGCCCCGGCTCCGGCGTCGCGATAGTCTCCCTGTGGTTCGCAGCTCAGGCAAGCGCTGCACGCCAACCACAGCGCAGCCGAAGCCAACAGCAGTATTTTCGTGTTCATGATGCTCGACTCCTGGTGTTCGGGTGAGGCCCGCGCCGTCAGCTTCGGCCGCCGGCCAGGCCACGGGACCGTGCTTCGCAAGAGGTGTGCCTGACCAGGAAAACGCGTACCGAGTCGAAACCTGGCTACTTTTTCATTTGTGGCGCCCGGCTGAGGCGCGGGTGCTATGGACAGCAGCCTACAGTTATTGGCTGCACCCTACAGTCGAGCTCGGTCCGGCAGATCCGTCATCCAGCGGTCCCCTGGGCGCTGCCGTACAGCATGTCGAGCAGTTGTTTCTCGATGGCGCGGAACTCGGGCGCCGCCTTGAGCGCGGCATTGCGCTCGGCGAAGAAGGGCACGTCGACCCGGTGCAGGATGCGGGTCGGCCGCGGCGCCAGCACGTAGCAGGTGTCAGCGACGTAGACCGCCTCGCTCACGTCGTGGGTGACCAGGACGATCGTGTTGTCCTCCTGGCGCGAGATGTCGAGGATCAGCGTCTGCATCTCCCAGCGGGTGTGGGGATCGAGGGCGCCGAACGGCTCGTCCATCAGCAGCAGCTTGGGCTTGTTGATCAGGGTGCGCGCGATGGCCACCCGCTGCTTCATGCCGCCGGACAGGCTCTTTGGAAAGAGGTGTCCGTACTCGTACAGCCCGACCAGATTGAGATAGTGGTCGACCTGCTCCTTTCGCTCCCGGGGCGGTACGCCGGCCAGCTTGAGCCCGTAAGCGACATTGTCGCGGACGCTCAGCCAGCCAAAAGAGGTGTACTGCTGAAAGACCATGCCGCGATCGCGGCCGACCCCCTCGACCTTGACGCCGCCGACCCACACCTCGCCGCGGGTGGGCGCGATCAGGCCGGCGATGCACTTGAGCACGGTCGACTTGCCACAACCCGAGGGGCCGAGCAGCACGACGATCTCGCCCACGCCCGGCTTGTCCAGCACCGCCAGCTCGGCCTGGCGCACCGCCTCGATGCTGGTGCCGTCGCGGCCGACGTAGGTGACTCCGAGATCCTTGACCTCGAGCTTGATCACCGGCTGCTTGAGCGCGTCCGGCATCTCCTTGATGAACGAGGGAGTGGTGTCGACCATGGCTAGTGATCCCGCCAGCGGAACAACAGCCGCGAAAGCGATTTGATCAAGAAGTCCGTCAGCAGGCCGATGCCGCCGATGACCACCAGCCCGGCAAAGCTCCACGACGGCTTGCTGTGGGTGCGCGCCAGCTCGACCATGTAGCCCAGGCCGTACTGCGGGTTGACCGCCTCGGCCAGGATGACATAGGTCCAGGCGATGGCGTTCATGACCCGGAACGAGTCGAAGATCTCGGGCAGCGCGGCCGGCACCAGCACGCTGTGGACCACCTGGAAGCGGGTGGCGCCGAGCGTGCGGGCGGTCTGCACCAGCTCCTCGGGCACCGCCTTGACCGCGGTCACCACCACCGGCAGCAAGAAGACAAAGGTTCCCAGGAACAGGAAGGCAACCTTCTGGGCCTCGAAGATGCCGAACCACAGGATGAGCAGCGGGATGAAGGCCGAGATCGGCATGTAGCGCAGCGGCGCCATGATCGGATCGAACAGCGCCTCGATCGGGGCAAAGGCGCCCATCATGATGCCGAGCGGAAAGGCGACCGCGGCCGCTAGCAAGAACGCGATCAGGATGCGCTTGGTCGAGATCCAGATCGCCGTCGCGAGCTGGTACTCGAAAAAGAGCTGCAGCGTGCCCTTGACCACGCCCGTCGGCGACGGCAAAAAGTCCTGCGACGCCAGTCCGCCATAACTGGCGACGCACCACAGCACGATCACCAGCACCGGCATCACCAACATCAGCCAGGTCCGGATCCCGCGTGGCAATGGCGAGCGCAGCGCAAACAGGCCGTTCGTTCGAGCCATCTGCCAAAAGCCCTATTCCGGATCGCCGGCGCGCGAACCGGCTACCGGGTCTCGTTGTTGTCCCAGCCCTCGAGGCACTGCGGATCGAGCGCGTCGATCAGCCCGTCGCCGTCGTTGTCCCACCCATCGTTGCACGCGCGCTGGCTCAGGCCGACCTCGGCGTTGCCGCGCCGGCAGTCGGGATCGGCGGCGTCGGCCCAGCCATCGCCGTCGTTGTCGAGGCCGTCGTTGCAGTTGCCGATGGTCCCGGCCTCGCTGTCGATCCAGGCGCTGGTGCACTGCCGGTCGTCGCCGTCGATCATCCGGTCGCCGTCGTTGTCCACCCCGTCGTTGCACTGGGTCCAGCCGTAGCCGACCTCGGCCGTACCCCACACGCAATCGGGATCCGCGGCGTCGGGCCAGCCGTCGCCATCGTTGTCGAGGCCGTCGGCGCAGTTTTCAACGAGCGGGCCCTCGAGCTCGGTCAGCGCGCTGAGGCATTCGGGG
>JAFGSX010000311.1 GCA_016934455.1 Deltaproteobacteria bacterium | reverse complement strand
GGAGCTGCTCAGCGGAGCCGACGGCCGCGGCGGGCTGGCTGGCGACGAGCAACGGCGTCTGTTCGACGTCGTGCTGCGCGAGACGGCGCGGCTCAACAAGCTGGTGTCAGATTTTTTGGTCTATGCGCGCCCGGCGCCCGGCGAACGTCGGCCGATCGATTTGTGCGAGCTGGTGCGCGAGACCTCGGAGATCGTCGAGCGCGAGTCGCAGGACCAGAAGAGCTGGCGACTGGAAGAGGCGATCGTCGACGGACCGGTGCCGGTGGTGGCAGATACCAACCAGTTGAAGCAGGTGGTCTGGAACCTGGTGCGCAACGCCGCCCAGGCGATCGACGACGGCGGGGTGGTGCGGGTGAGCGTGCGATCGGGCAACGACGCGCGCGGGCGTCCGGCCGGTCTGCTGGCAATCGAGGACAGCGGTCCAGGCATACCCGAGGAGCTGCGGACGCGCGTGTTCGAACCGTTTTTTACCACCAAGCAGGGTGGCACCGGGCTTGGCCTGCCGACCGTCCAGCGCATCGTCGATGAGCATGCGGGCCTGATCGAGGTCGGCTCCAGCGATCTCGGGGGCGCCCGGATCGAGATCTGGATTCCGCGGCCGCTATCCGGCGACGGGGATGACTCGCTCCGTTGACAGTTGCGCGCGCGCGTTCGGATAATGGCCCGCCGTCGGCGTCGCCGGCACATCTCGCGGAGGATACTTGTCTCGGATCATGGTGGTCGATGACGAGCGCGGGATGCGCGAGTTCCTCGAGATCATGCTCACCCGCAACGGGCACCAGGTGGTGCAGGCCAAGGACGCCCAGGAGGCGATCGGCTGGCTTGCCAATCACGGCGTCGATCTGGTGCTGACCGACCTGCGGTTGCCTCGGGGCAGCGGCATGGACGTGCTCGCCTACTGCAAACGCACCGCGCCGTCGATCCAGGTCATCATGATGACCGCCTTTGCCACCACCGAGAACGCCATCGAGGCGATGAAGCTGGGCGCCTACGACTACCTGATCAAGCCGTTCAAGGTCGACGAGGTATCGGTCGTCATCGACCGCGCGCTCGAGCGGCAGCGCCTCGAGCGCGAGAACGTCGAGCTCAAGAGCAAGCTCGACGCGCGTCTCGCCGCTGGCCGTCTGCTCGGCCAGAGCGCCGCCATGCGCGAGGTCTACGAGTTGATCGCCAAGGTGGCGCCGACCCGCACCACCGTGCTGTTGACCGGAGAGTCGGGCACCGGCAAGGAGTTGGTCGCCCGCGCCATCCACACCCGCGGGCCGCGCGCCGATGGCCCGTTCGTGCCGGTGCACTGCGCGGCCATCCCCGAGCAGCTCATAGAGAGCGAGCTGTTTGGGCACGTCAAGGGAGCCTTCACCGGGGCCGCCGCCAACAAGCCCGGCCTGTTCGAGATCGCATCCGGCGGCACGGTATTTCTCGACGAGATCAGCGAGCTGCCGCTGCCATTGCAGGTCAAGCTGCTGCGCGTGCTGCAGGAGAGACGGGTGCGCAGGGTGGGCGCGGTCGAGGACAGCGAGGTCGACGTGCGGGTGATCGCCGCCACCAATCGCGACCTGTCGGAAGCCGTGGTCAGCGGCGATTTTCGCGAGGATCTGTATTATCGCCTCAACGTGATCCAGATCCGGTTGCCCACTCTTCACGAGCGCAGGGCGGACGTGCCCCTGTTGGCCGAGGCCTTTCTCAATCGCTTTGCCGAGGAACAGGGCCGCAGCATCGAGGGTTTCACCGACGCTGCGATGCAACTGTTGAGCGACCACCCCTGGCGCGGAAACGTGCGCGAGCTGGAGAACACCGTCGAGCGCGCGGTGACTCTGTCGACCGGCACGCGCATCGATGTCAGCGATCTGCCGGGCAGCGTCATCAGCGGGGTGAGCCCGACGGCACAGCCCGCGGCCAGCGCGCCGCTGGCGTTGGACGTGCCCGACGAAGGGCTCGACCTGGAATCGGCGCTGGACGCGTACGAGCGGATTCTGATCGAGAAGGCGCTGGCGCGCGCTGGCGGCGTCAAGAAGCGGGCTGCCACGCTGCTCCGGGTGACATTCAGATCGCTGCGCTATCGCCTGGCCAAGCTCGGCATGGCCGCGGCGGACTCCGGTGAGGCTCATGAGTGATCGGGGCACCGGTAGAGGAGGCCGCGAGCCGTGAGAAGGCGACCGGTCCTTTTCTACGCGCTCTGCGGCGAGGGCATGGGACATGCCACGCGTAGCTGGCCGGTCATCCGCTACCTGAGCGAGCGCTACGAGGTGCACGTCTTTGCCGGCGGCCGGGTGCACGAATACCTGGTATCGCGCGTCGAGCATCTGCACTGGTTTCAGACGCTGGCTCTGGTTTATCGCAACAACCGGATCGACGTCGGTGCCTCAACCCGCCAGAATTTTGCGCGCTTTTTCCATTTCATGTGGAGCCTGGCCAAATTCGGCTACCAGGTGCTGGCGCTGCGACCGCACGTGCTGGTGACCGACTACGAGGCGGTGTCTGCCTACATGTCGATCGCGCTGCGTCTCAAGTCGGTCTCCTTTGACAACCAGCACGTCTTTTCGCGCACGGCGGTGCGCTACCCGGCGCGCTTCGAGCGCGATGCGCGCGCACTGCGGCGCGCCAACTTCTGGACCATTCCGTACGCCAACCGCTATGTCATCTCGACCTTCTACCATCCAGCGGTGACCCGTCCGCACACGCGAGTGGTGCCGCCGGTGGTGCGGCCCGAGGTGCTGGCGCTGCAGCCGACGGTCTCGGACACCGTGCTCGTTTACCAGACCTCGGCCAGCAACGAGCGGCTGGTGCCGACGCTCAACGCGACCAGCGGCCAGTACGTCGTCTACGGCCTGGGGCGGGACGAGGTGGTCGGCAATTGCACGCTGCGCACCTTCAGCGAGGTGCGCTTTCTCGAGGATCTCTCCCGCGCGCGCGCGGTCATCACCAACGGTGGCCACACGTTGTTGACCGAGGCCCTGGTGCTCGGAAAGCCGCTGCTGTGCGAGCCGGTGGCGGGCCAGTTCGAGCAGATCCTGAACGCGCTGTACGTCGAGCGGATGGGATTCGGTCGCTACGTCGAACGGATAACCGCCGAGGTGGTCAACAGCTTCTTGGCCGAGGTCGAGAGCTACCGGACGGCTATCCGCGACGAATATCCGGCGCCGGACAATGGGATCGCGCTGCGGGCGCTGGAGGAGGCGATTCTCGACCTGTCACCGGCGCTGCGAGAATGGGCGCTCGCGCAATCACTGCTTCTGCCCAAGCAGTCGCCGATAAAGCCGCTCCTGGTCGCGCACCATCCGCTCGGCCGAGAACGGCAGCAGGTCGTCGGGGAGGGCGCTGGGGACGCGGGGACCGAGGCCGACGAGCCGCTGCTCAACCAGGTGGGCTAGCGCCGCGACGTCGCCGGGCGCGGCCAGGTCCGCGGCCGGCACCACCTCGTCGGTGCCACCGGTGCGGGTCGCCACCACCGGGCAGCCGTTGACCCGTGCTTGCAAAACGCTGCGCGGCAGCCCCTCGTGGTGCGAGGTCAGCAGGAACAGGTCAAACGACGAGAGGTAGGCTCCGATGTCCGTCTGCCAGCCCACCAGGTGCACGCGGTGTCCGACGCGCGCGCTCGCGACCGCCGCCTCGACCGCGGGCCGCAGCGCGCCGTCCCCGACGTAGACAAAATGAACGTCGGGCCATTTGTCCAGCACCGCGACGGCCGTGGCGACGAAGTCGAGCGGCGCCTTCTGCGGTTTGAAGTTGGCGATGGTGCCGACCGTCGGCGCGGCGGGGGGAATGGCAAGCTGCCGCCGGATGCGCTGCCGCGCGGCCTCGGAAAAGCGAAACTCGTCGAAGACGATCCCGCTCCGGATCAGCTCCACGTGCGCCGAGCCAAACAGGCCAAGCCGCTGGCCGCGCTCGCGATCGGCAAGGCTGACGCAGACGTATGCGTCGGCCAGCGACGCCAGCGAACGCTCGATGGCGATGTATGAGGCACGGGTCGGAGCGCGTTGTCGATCGTGAAAGGCAAATCCGTGAACGCTGTGGACCACGGCATCGGCGCCGATGCTGCGAGCGGCCAGCCGACCCAGAGCACCAGCCTTGGAGCTGTGCGTGTGCACGATCAGCGGCCGTGGGAGCAGGCGCAATAACCGCCGCAGTTGTCCCAGAGCGTACAGATCGCGCGCGGGCGCGATCGCGCGCTGCAGGTCGGGCAGGGCGAAAAATGGAACGTCCGAGAGCGCGCGCGCCTCGGCATCGAGCGCGCCGCCAGGCCCGGCCAGCAGCGCCGGAGCGAACTGGCCGCGGTCGAGGTGGGAGACCGTGTACAGCGTGTTCTGCTGGGCTCCCCCCAACTCGAGCTGCGTGATGACGTGCGCGACGCAGGTGCGCGACATCTGTTCTCACCTCAGGCGGTCGGAGAGCGCCGGAGGAGGCGCGGTGGCGGCGACCTCGCTGGCAGAAGGCGCCGCCGGCAGCCGGCGCGGGTCGAGGCGCCACAGCAGGGCGACGGCAACCGCGAACGCGACGACACTGGCGCCGATGATGATCACCGCTGGCAGGGTGGGGCTGTACGCGGCGATCAGCGCCAGCGCACCGAACACGGCGGCGGCCAAATAGCTGCCGAGCGCGATCCGGCGCGCGCCGATACCGCGCAGACGCAGGCGGACCGCGAAGTGGTCCGGGCTGCCGTAGTAGAAGGGCTGGCCGTTGGCGACGCGGGCCAGTACCACGAAACCCATGTCGAACAGCGGCACCGCCAGCACCGCCAGCGGCGAGAAGGCAGCGGCGAACGGGTTGACCGTGGAGTAGTCGTCGATCATGGCCAGCGCCCCGAGCACCAGACCGATCAGCATCGATCCGGTATCGCCGAGGTAGATCCGCGCCGGTGGAAAATTGTAGCGCAAAAAGCCGAGCAACGCGCCGAACAGCGCCGCGCACAGCACCGCGACCAGGGTCTCCTGCTGGAGCACCGCGAACACGCCGAAGAAGGCGGTGGCGATGGCGGCCAGCCCCGTGCACAGCCCGTCGTGGACGTCGATGATGTTGAAGGCGTTGATGATGGCGACCAGCCAGAAGACGCTGATCGCCTGGTCGACCAGGTCGGGCAAGAACTCGAACTGCACGTGAACGCCGGCGCGCACCGCAACGAAGGCGGCGATGAGCTGTCCGATCAGCTTGTCCTTGGGCACCAGCGTGCCGAGATCGTCCACCAGCCCGAAGCAGACCACGATCGAGGCCGCGAGCAGGATCGCCAGGATCCTGGACTCGAGCGGATGCACGATCGCGACTGTGGCCAGAAAGGAGAGAAAGACCGCCAGCCCGCCGAGGTAGGGCACCGCAGCCCGCTGCGTTTTGAGCTTGCCATCCGGCCGGTCGACGATGTGGTAGCGCTCTGCCGCGCGAATGATGACCGGCGTCAGGTAGAGGGCGAGGAACAGCGCCAGCGCCGTGGCAACAGGCAACAGAAGAACAGGCGAGAGCGCGGCGGTCACGATGTCCCGTCCTGCCGGCGATGCACGACGCCCGCACGCTAACCCTCGGCGCGTCCAAAGGGCAAGGGCTCGCTGCACACCTGCGCCCACAGCGCGCAGGTGCGTTGGAGCAGCTTCTTGTCGTCGAATAGCTGCGCCGCCCGCGCGTGGGCGGCAGCGCCGAGGGCGGCCGGATCGAGGTCGTGGATCAGGTGGGTCAGCGCCGCCGCCAGCGCGCCCGCGTCGTCGGCCGGGACGATCAGTCCGGTCACGCCGTCGAGCACCAGCTCGCGGTTGCCGCCGGCATCGCTGGCGATCACCGGCCGTGCCCGCGCCATGGCCTCGAGCGCAGCGTTAGAGAGACCTTCGTGTCGCGCCGGCACGACGATGGCGTCGACCGCGTCGATGAAGGCCGTGCCGTCGTCCACCGCGCCGACGAATCGCACCCGGTCGGACAGCCCGAGTGCCCGCGCCTCGCGCTCGAATGCTTCGCGATCAGATCCCGCGCCGGCGATCGCCAGGCGTGGCGCGCGCTCGCCCAACCTGGCCAGCGCCGCCAGCAAGACGTCGAGGCCCTTCTCGCGGTGGAGCCGGCCGAGGTAGCCGATGGTCCGCACCGCGGTCGGCGGAGCGGCGGCGGCCACCGGGATCCCGTTGTGGATGACCTCGATGCGAGCGCGGTCGATGCCGAGGCAGGCGCTGGCCTGGTCGGCCACGGCGCGGCTCACCGCGGTGTAGCGCGAGACCCAGTGGCCGGTCGCTCGCTCGAGCCAGCGCTCGACCGGCAGCCGGAACGCGTTGCTGCGGAAACTGGCGATCGCGCGCAGACGAGCCCGGCGTGCGGCCAGCCTCGTCACCGCATTGGCCTCGAATAGAAAACTGTGGACCAGGTCGACGCGGCACCGCCGCAGCTCTGCGGCGAGCCTGCGCGCCACCACCGGCAGCGCCTGCGGCTGGCGTGCGAGGCCGCGCCTGAGATCCAGAGACGAGATCGGGATGCCCGCGCGCTGCAGATCGAGAGCGCGCCGTCCCAATCCGCGCACCGCCCACACCGCCACCTCGATACCGCGCGCAGCGGCGCCGCACGCCAGCCGGCAGACGATGGTCTCGGCGCCACCGAGGTCGAGCTGGTTGATGACAAGGGCGACGCGCATGGCTCACCCCGTTCGCGCCAGGTACTGCCGCAGGCAGGTC
>JAFGSX010000310.1 GCA_016934455.1 Deltaproteobacteria bacterium | reverse complement strand
TCCAGCGCCGACCGGCGCGCCAGAAGCTCTCGACGTGCGGCTGCAGCTCGGCGGGCCGGAGGCCCTGGAAAAAGCTGAGCAGGAATCGGCAACCCGCGGCCGCGTCGACCTCGAAGATGCGCTGGTACTCGGGCCACAGGGCACCGGTGTTGACGTGATCGGCCTCGATCATACCGAGCGTGAACTCGTCGGCGACGTCGCCCTGCCACAGCACGCCGTCGGCGTCGAAGACCGCCAGCCGCGGCCCGTCCGGCAGCGCCATGGCTTGGACGAAATCGGGGACCAGGTCGGGACGGCGCGCAGCGTTGGGTGTCATTCTCGGCTCCGCACGAAGAGCAGTAGCTATCACAGGGCCGCGCCCCCTCAAAGCCCCCCGGACCGCCGAGCCCGGGCGCGTTAACAGGTTTACTCGATGCGGGCCCCCTGCTAGGAAGCGGCCATGGGCAAACGCACATACATCGCGGTCGCCGGCAACATCGGCGCCGGCAAGTCGTCGCTGGTGGACTGGTTGTGCCGCACCTACGGCGTGGCGCCGTTCTTCGAGCCCAACGAGGCCAATCCCTATCTGTCCGATTTTTACCAGGACATGAAGGCCTGGGCCTTCAAGAGCCAGCTCTTCTTCCTGACGCACAAGTTTCGCATCCACCAGGAGCTGGACCGCACCAGCGGCACCGTGGTGCAGGACCGCACCATCTACGAGGACGCCGAGATCTTCGCCCGCGCCCTCCACATGCAGCGCTGCATCGACCAGCGCGATTTCAGGACCTACTCCGAGCTCTACCAGACCATCCTGCGCTCGCTGCGCCCGCCCGATCTGCTCATCTATCTGCACTGTCCGCTGCGCACCCTGCGCCAGCGCATCGCCCATCGCGGTCGCAAGATGGAACAGAACATCAAGCCGAGCTACCTGCGCCGGATCGAGGATCTCTACGCGGACTGGATCGGCGGCTACAAGCTGTCGCCGGTACTCACCATCGAGACCGGCCAGCTCGACTACTTGACCGATCTGGTGCATCGACTCGATGTGATGCGCCGAATCGAGAAGTACCTGTAGCGCGCCACGCCGGCGTTGCCTCGCGCCGCGCTTTTACGCCACAATAGCGGTGCGTGTGTGGGTCGGCCGCAGGCGGCGGCGCGGGAGCCGAGATCGGGTCATGCCAGCCGAGCGACAGAAGATCGGTGAGATCCTGGTGGCAAAGCGCATCGTCGACGCCGGCCTGGTGGCGTCGACGCTGAAACAGCAACCCGGCTCGGACCAGCGCCTGTGCTCGCTGCTCTATCTGCACCAGATGGCCAGCGAGGAGGCGCTGGTGCGCGCTCTGGCGGCCCAGCTCGGCCTGCCCGGCGTGGCGCTCACCCGCTCGGTGGTCGATCTGTCCGTGCTCGAGCTGATCCCGCAGACGATCGCCGAGCGCTACAGCCTGATGCCGATCGCGCGCGACGGCGACCGGCTCTCGCTGGCGATGGCGGACCCGCTGCGGCGCGAGGTGATCGACGAGGTGCAATTTGTCACCGGCACCCACGCGGTGGCCCTGGTGGCGCTCAAGGGCATGATCGACGCCAGCCTGCGCTCGGTGTACGCCGCCTTCGCCCAGGGCCGGCGCGACCTGCTGCACGGCCCGCAGGCAGACCGCAGCCAGACCCGCGGTCTGGTGGCCACCGTCTACGACGAACCCGCCGCGAGCGCGGCGCCGGCCCGCCTCACCAGCGACGAGGAGTTCTTCTCGGTCGCCGACTTCGACGACGATTTTTTCGAGGCCAAGCCAGAGCAGCCACCCGAGCCGCCGGTCGAGCTGGAGGAGCTGCCGGCGCTGGAGCCGGTGGCCGAGGAAGCGGCGGTGGCGCCGCCGACCGGCAGGGCCCGCATCCTGGTCGTCGACGACGAGGCCGACATCCGCAACCTGCTGGCCACCGTGCTCGGCAAGGCCGGCTATGCCGTGCTGTTCGCGGAGCGCGGCCTGCAGGCGCTGGAGCTGATCAAGACGCAAACGCCGGACCTGGTGCTGCTCGACGCCATGCTGCCCGAGATCCACGGCTTCGAGATCTGCAAGAAGATCAAGAGCAGCAAAAACTACCGCGATCTGCCGGTCATCATGGTGACGGCGATCTACCGCGGCTGGCGCTTCGCGCAGGACGTGCGCGCCACCTACGGCGCCGACGATTTTGTCGAGAAGCCTTTTTCGGTCGCCGATCTTCTGCATCGCGTCGAGGAGCAGCTCGTGCGCGCCCGCAAGATAGAGCGGACGCCGCGACCGCACGAGAAAGAGATCGAGGAGCTGCGCCAGCGCGGAAGCCAGGCGCACAAGGAGGGCGACCACGAGCGGGCGCTGGAGTGCTTCCGGCTGGCGATAGAGATGGAGCCCTTCGACTCGCGTCTTCATTTCTCGCTGGCGATGTCGCTGCAGGCGATCGGCGAGAGCTACTCGGCGATCTACGAGTTCGAGCGCGCGGTCGAGCTCGACCCGCAGCTCTTCCCGGCGCTGAAGAACCTGGCGGTCCTGTACGAGCGCAAGGGCTTTCGCAACAAGTCGGCGGAGCAGTGGGAGCGCGCTCTGCGGCATGCGCCCAGGCCCGAGATCAAGGACGAGATCAAGGCCCATCTCATGAACCTGCTGGAGAGCTGAACCGTCTATAGCAGACAGGTGCTGGTGTAGCTGCTGCAGGATCGGGGATGAAGTTCTTTTGCGACAAGTGCAACACCAAGTACTCCATCGCCGACGACAAGGTGCGCGGCAAGATCCTCAAGATCCGATGCAAGAAATGCGGCAACGTGATCGTCGTGCGCGAGCTCGTACCGACACCGGAGGTCGCGCGAGCGTCGCGCTCGCCCGCGCCCGCGCCCGCACCCGCGCCCGCCCCGCGCTCGCCCGCGCCCGCGCCCGCCCCGCGCTCGCCCGCGCC
>JAFGSX010000309.1 GCA_016934455.1 Deltaproteobacteria bacterium | reverse complement strand
CTTGCCGATGGCGGTGCGCGCCTCATCCAGCGGCAGCGTGTGATCGCGCTCGATGGTGATGGTGGCCATGTCTGGCTCCGTTCGCTCGGTTGTCGATGCGAAAGCAAGATACCACGTCGGCAAATGGAGCAAACCCCGCCTGCTCGGCAATGGAACTTTTTGCTGGCCGATGCGGTCACACGTGATGGGTGTCACGACCGATGACGACAAAAAACGACATTGTCTCACCAGATCTCGGGACCCAGTGAGAACGAAGCGACTGCCCGATCGTGTGTAGGAGAAAGGGGGACGACAGCCGTGACGAAAGCGCTGCAAAAAGACCTGGTCTCGGCAGCCGTCGTCGTCATCAACGGGCAGGCCCGAAACGCGATGTTGCCCGGCCGGCTCGCTCACCAGGCTCCGGTGCCGGACGGCGCCCATGGGCAGCCGCTTGCATCGACTGCCGGATCGGCGCCGGTCCCCGCGTTGCCGCTGCTGCAGTTGGGACGGGCCCGCACCGCGGCGTTCGGCGGCGACGCTCTGCTGGCCACCTGCCCGGAACACGGCGAGCGCTCCCTGCTGCGCTGCACAAAGTGCGGCCGGCCGATCTGCGGCCGCTGCTCCCACCTGCTCATCAACCGCCGCGCCTGGTGCCTGCGCTGCGGTCGCGGCTATCGCTCCCACCTGTTGCGCACCCTCGGACAGGTGGTCCTCCACCCGGTCAAGTTTGGCGTCGTGGTCGGCGCCGCCGTCGCGGTCATGTTCCTGCTGCCGGCGCCATTGGTGGCGCGCGCGATCGTCGCCGAGGTGGTCGGGGTGCTGCTCGCGCGCTGGCTGCTGCTCGGAAGCGGTTTGCCCGATGCCGTGGTGTGCGAAGTCAAGCCCAGGCGCCGCGCGGTTGGCACCCACGCCTGAAGCTCAGCCCTGGGGCGGGATGTGGCTCATCGCGTGCTCGGCCATGGCGGTGATGGTCAGGCTCGGGTTGACGCCCAGGTTGGCCGGCATCATCGAACCATCGACGACGTATAGCCCGTCGTAGCCGTAGACGCGGTTGCGGCCGTCGATCACGCCGTGCTCGGGGTCGGGGCCGATGGCGCAGCCGCCCAGGATGTGCGCGGTGGTGCCCATGTTGAAGAGCACCTCGGTGACCGCGTTTTTTGGGATTCCGGGCATCAGTCGGGCCGCGGTCTTGGCGGCGCGCTGCGCCTGCGCGATCTCGGCCGGGATGCGCGTGTGCTTGTCCTCGCGTTCGGACGCCAGCCCCCTGGTGAATGGCCACCACCAGCGGCGCTTGAGAAAGACGCGGATGCTGTTGTCCAGCGTCTGCATCACCAGGAAGATGACGGTTCGCCGCCCCCAGCCAAAGGGCCAGGCCGTGCGCAGGAAGACGACCGGGTGGCGAAAGACGTTGGCGAGCCAGCGCAGCACTCGGCGCCGCGGCTCGGGCCCCTCGGTCAGCGGCGTGTCGATCAGCGACATCAGATCCGAGCCGCGCGAGAAGCGCACCGGCTCGATGTGAGTCACCTCGTCGACGTAGATGCTGGAGGTGATGGCGACGCCCTGGGAGTAGTCCACCGCGTCATCGAGCGCCGTGACGCCGTTGAGCGCCTCGCTGTTGGTGCGCACGCGCGCGCCAAGCATGGGCGAAAGCCGCGACAGGGTGCCGCGCTCGCGGCAGCGCAGCAACAGCGGCAGGGTCCCCAGCACGCCCGCCGCCAGCACCACCTGCGCCGCCCGAAAGAACTGGCGGCCGAGGTGCAGCAGCGAAGAGGTGCGGTGGGTGCGCAGCAGATAGCCGCCGTCGCACTCCTCGATCAGATCGACCGTGGTGTCCGGCAGCACGCGCGCGCCGCGCTTCTCGGCCAGGTAGAGGTAGTTTTTGACCAGCGTGTTCTTGGCGTTGTAGCGGCAGCCCGTCATGCAGCCGCCGCACAGCCGGCAGCCCGCGCGATCCGGCCCCTCCCCGCCGAAAAAAGGATCGGGCACGGTCTTCTCGGGCTCACCGAAAAAGACACCGACATCCTGCATGCGAAAGGTCGCCGCGCAGCCCAGCTCGGCCGCGAGCTTCTTCATCAGCTCGTCGGCCGGCGACAGCGCGCTCAACTGCGCCACGCCCAGCATCCTGCGCGCGGTCTGGTAGTGCGGCGCCAGCACCGCCCTCCAGTCGGCCATGCTCGACCACTGCGGGTCCTGGAAGAACGGGTCGGGAGGTTGCAGCAGCGTGTTGCAGTACATCAGGCTGCCGCCGCCCACGCCGTTGCCGCTGAGGATCATGGCGTCGTTGAGCAGCGAGATGCGAAAGATACCGAAGCAGCGCAGCGCCGGCAGCCACAACCACTTGAAGATGTTCCAGTTGGTTTTTGGAAAATCCTCGTCGCGATAGCGCCGGCCAGCCTCGAGCACGGCGACGCGGTAGCCTTTTTCGGTCAGCCGCAGCGCCGACACGCTGCCGCCAAAGCCCGAGCCCACGATGACGAAGTCGTAGTCGAATGCCATTTCCCCTCCGAGACCCCGCGCCGGCGCGATTCCACCGGCGACCACCTGGACCTGCGATCGCGTGGTACATTTATCCGGTGCAGCCCCTTGTGCGCAATGCGTTGAGCCTGATCGTCGCCGCGGCGAACGCCGCAGCGCTGCTGACCGCTTGTCCGTTCATGCTGCCGTCGCTGGACGAGATCCAGTTCTCCTGCCGGGTGCATGCGGATTGCCCGGAGGGTCTCAGTTGCCGCGGGGGCGTGTGCGTTTTCCTGGCGCCGGACGCCACCGCCGCCGAAGCCGCCGCCGCCGACCAGCTCGGGGGGGCGGACGCGGTGCCGTTGGATAGCGCAGACGGAGACAGGACGCCGATCGATCGGTCCGCCGGCGATCGCGCCCTCGGCGATCGGGCCTCGCCGGAGCGGGCGATCGAGGACCGCGGTGGTCTCGACGGCGGCATCGCCGACGCGCCGGCACCGGACCGGGCGCTGCGGGATGGCGGGAGCGAGGCCGGAAGCGCTGACGCCGCCGCCGGCGATCGAGCGGACGCCGCGCCCCCGCCGGACGCCGCGCCCCCGCCGGACGCCGCGCCCCCGCCGGACGCCGCGCCCTTGCCGGACGCCGCGCCCGCCGATGCGGCCCCGCCGCCGCTCTATGCCGACGATTTCGGCGACGGCGATCTCACAGGCTGGGGCACCGTCGAGGGCGCCTGGAGCGCGGCCGAAGGGGTGTTGCAGCAGACCAGCCAGTGCGTGCAGAACACCGACATCATGCTGCTCGACCAGAGCTGGGTCGACGTCGAGGCGCGCGTGCGGGTGCGTTTTGACACCCTTTGCAACAGCGGCCTGCGCCAGGCCGCGCTGCTGGTGCGCATGACCGGCTACGATGGCTGTTCCGGCAACCGGTACTACGGCTGCCTGCTCGACGTCGACGGCGACGTCATGTGGGTGGCCGAGTGGAACGGCCAGTGTGTGACCAGCACCGGCACCGACACCACCGTCAGCGGCCTGGCGGTCGGCGTTTGGTACGACCTGGCCGCCACGATGATCGGCAACACCCTTACCTGTCGGATATCGGGCCCGGGCATCGAAACGACGACCCATGCGCGTACGGACACGTCGAGCCTGATCCCGGAGGGATCGGTCGGGCTCGACACCTGGGAGGCGACCGTGAGCTTCGACGATCTGGTGGTCGAGGCGCGCTGACATCATCGCGCTGGTTGACCTGCCCAAGCCCGTCGCTACAATCGCCATCACAACCTCCCCGCGAGCGCAGCGAGATGGTGCAACAGGTCGACGTGTCGCCTCTCAGGCTCACCTGGCGCGAGCGGCTGTGCGAGATCATGGAACCCTACCGCGGCGGCGCCGGCTCGACCCGGCTCAGCCTGATCGTCGACCTCGGCGTGCTGCTGTGCATCGCGGTCTCGATCGCGCTGATTCCGATCGAGGTCGCCTGCCCGCAATGGGAACCGCTGATCTGGCGGATAGAGCTCGGTTTCACCGCCGTCTTCGCCGTCGAGTACCTGCTGCGCTGGTATGCCGCGCCCAACCGCCTGCTCTATCCGTTCACGGTCTACGCCCTGATCGATCTGCTGGCGATCCTGCCGTCGCTGCTGATGCTGGGCTCGCAGGCGCTGGTGCTGAGATCGGTGCGCGCATTGCGGCTGCTGCGCCTGGTGCGTCTGCTGCGCGTCCTGCGGCTGCTGCGCTTCGTGCGCTATGGCTTTCTGATCGGACGGGGCCTGCTCGAGCTGCGCATCTGGCTGAGCGCGCACATCTACCAGTACCGGCTGCGCCAGCTCGGGCGCGTGCTGCTGTACATGGTGGCGGTCTGGATCATCGGCTCCAACCTGCTGTTCGTGACCGAGCACCAGCTCGACGCGCCGGGCGGGCCTTTTTCGGAGTACTGGCCCAGCTACTGGAACATGCTGTTCGTCCTGATCTCGGGCCTCGACGACAGCAAGGAACCGCTTTCGCTGCTCGGCCGCATCGAGGTGACCCTGCTGCTGGTCGCCGGCATGTGCCTGGTCGGGGTGCTGACCGGCGAGATCGTGTCGGTGATCGTGCGCGCCGTGCAGCGCGCCGGCCGGGTCGCGCTCAAGCCGCCGGGTGAGCGGCTCGAGCAGCACATCCTCATCCTCGGCTGCAACGCGCATCTCGACGGCATCGTGCGGCAACTGCACGGCTCGCTGCGCGGTAGGTACTACGTGGTCGTGGTCTGTCCCGACGCCGAGCAGTTGCCGGCGACCGACCACGCGGTTTACCGCAAGGTCTTCGCGCTGGCCGGCGATCCCGGGGACAGCCGCACGCTCGAGCAGGCCGACGTCGATACCGCGTTTAGGGTGATCGTGTTGGCCAGCGCCGAAGGCGAGACCGATGTGCGCGCCGTCGACAGCCGCTCGCTCATGCGCACGCTGGCGGTGATCTGCCGCGGCCGGGCGATTCCGATCGTGACCGAGCTGCTGTCCGAGGAGAGCAGGCTCGACGCGGCCGGGCTGCCGGGCGTCGAGTTCGTGTTGAGCCGGAGTTTCGCCGAGAAGCTCATGGCGCAGTTCGCGGTCAACCGCGATGCCTCGGCCATCTACGACCAACTGATGACCCTGAGCGGCCACTCGAGCGAGCTCTACACGGTGGCGGTGCCGCGCTCGCTGGTCGGCCGCAGTTTTGGAGACGCGCAGCGGCACCTGCTCGAGCGCGAGGTCGAGTCGGTGGTGCCGATCGGCATCGATCGGTCGCCGCCCGGCGCGCCCAGCACGCGCTTCTGGATCAACCCGGTCGCCGGGACGGGCGCGCTGTCGCCGGCCGAGCTGGTGCTGCGCGACGGCGATCGTCTGATCTGCATCGCGTTCGAGCGGCCGTCCTTCGGTGCCGTCTCTGAGGAGGATCTGTGGCGGGGTACGGTGCTGCTTCCGCGCTGACGGATGCTGGCGATGGCAATCTGGCCGGGGCCGAGCTCGAGCGGCTGAGCGGCCACGTCGTCATTCTCAACTGCAGCGCGCAGGTGCCGCTGCTGGCGGAGAGCCTGTGGCGAGCGCGGGGCGAGTCGCTGGCGGTGGTGCTGGTGGTGCAGGACCTGGCGCTCTGGCGGGCGCACCCCGAATGGCACCCGGTGCTCGAGGCGGGTCAGCGGTTCGCGGTCGTCGTCGGGCGGCCCACCGACGCGGCCTGTCTCGAGCGGGCGGGCATCTCCCGGGCGCGCGCCGCGATCATCCTCGCCGACCCCGAACAGGGCGAGCTGGCCGACGCGCGCTCGACCCTGATCGCGGTTGCCATCGAACAACGCAATCCGCAGGTACACACCGTGATCGAGCTGCTGTCGTCGATCAATCGCTCCCACCTGAGCGCGACCGCGGTCGACGACGTGGTCTGCGTGGGCGACATCGGGGAGAAGCTGATCGCGCAGACCTGTGTCACGCCGGGGGTCGGTCGCCTGTTCGAGCAGTTGCTGGGCGTCGCGCGCGGCGGTCCGCGTATTCACGTGGCCCGGCTGCCACCGGCCCTGGCCGGCGCCAGCTTCCGCGAGCTGAGCCGGCGCGCCATCTCGGCCGCGGCACCGTTCGTGCTGATCGGTTTTTTGAGCAGCGCTGCGGCCGGAGACGGCGTGGCGGGCGACGACCGCGGCGGCGAGCACGCGGTCTGGCGCACGGCGCGGCGCCGCAGCGTCGTGCTCAATCCGCGCCCGCGGGTCGAGCCCGGCCGGGAGACCCCCCTCGGCGAGGACGATCTGCTGGTGGCGATCGCGGACGAGCCGCCGCAGCTCGAGCGCTGGCTGCAGCCGTGACTGCGCTGCGGTCGGCGCTCGTCGCGGCCTCGCTCAGGGCAGCGGCGCGCCGTACCGCTGCTCCAGCTCCCTGAGCGCGATCTCGACCGCGGCCGCCCAGTTGGCGTCGGCGACGCTGCCGTAGGCGGTGCCCGGCTGCGCCAGGATCTCGCTCGCCAGCGACGCGCAGTCGCGCCGCGGCGTGGCGTGGACCAGCGCGCGCAGCGCGAACGCCCGCACCTGCACCGCGTACTCGGGCCGCACGTTGGGGTGGACCCGGGTGGTGCGCTGCACGCGCGTCGGATCGCGCTGGCCAAAGGCAAACGCGCGTAGCTGGTCCAGCGCCGCGCGGTTGCTGATGCGAGCCAGGGTCCAGAAACCGACCTCGAACAGCCGCTGGTTCTGCGGGTCCTCGTCGTCGAGAGGCGTCAGCAGGCCGGTGATCAGGGGCATCGCGGCCAGCTCGCGGGCGCCGCCGAAGACCAGCAGCGCGACGAGCCGCCGCCGCCGGTCGAGCGCGGGCCAGCGCTGACGAAAGTGGCCGACGCTGGTCTGATCGTCGCGGTCGATCAGTTGCTGCACCGCCTGGACCGCCGGTGAGCCGGGATCGAAGACCGAGATCTCGAGATCGGCGCCGAGCCTGTCCGCGATCGCGATCAGGTCCTTGCCCCGGCCGAGGCGACCGATGTGCGCCAGGACGGCGGAGTCGCCGGGCGGTTGCCGCCGGTACAGCTCGAGAAGCTGCGGCAGCAGGCCGGGCGGCGCCTGGTCCCCGAGGGCGAGCAACGCCGCTACCCGAATGTCGTCGTCGGTCGCCTGGCGAAAGAGGACCACCAGGTCGGACACCAGTCTCTTGTGCCCCGCCGAGACCAGCCGGCCCAGCGCCGCGATGGCGACGCGCTGCTGCGCCGCGCTCCCGGTCCGGCAGCAGCGTTTGAGCTGTCGCTCGAGCGCCGGCGTCAGCAGCTCGTGCCCCTCGACGAGGATCGCGCCCGCGCTGCAGTCCTGCCGCAGCAGATCGGCGATCCGCGCCGCCCGCCGCTCCGGCGCCTCGGCGGTGGCCGGGCCGGCTGCCGGGCGCCCGGACGCGCCGAGGAGCAGCGCGGCGCAGGACAGCGCCGGAGCCAGCGCGCGGGTCAGCGCGCTTCCCACGCCAGCGTCACCTGGGTCTTGGGCTTCTGGCCGTCCGCGATGGCCGTCACCTGCGCCTGGATCTTGTCCTTGCGGGCGGTGACGGTGGCGAGGTCCTGGCCGTTGGCGTTCATCTGCGTCCGCTGGATCTTGAAGCCCTTGCTCGTCAACTCGGAGGCGTAGTGGTCGGCGACCGCGAGCGGCGGCTTGTCCAACTGCAGCATGAGCATGTAGCTCTCCTTGCCTTCGCTCGTGTGGTGGGCGTTGCCGAGCACGGTGGCGCCGCCGATGACCGACAGCGGAAATCCCTCGGGCACCTTGGCGTTTCCACCGTACTCGATGACTCCCTTGTCGCTCTCGATGCGCGCCTGCTTCTCGCTGCCGGACACCACCACCTTGTCGCCCTTCTCGTTGGTGATGACCATGGACTGGGTGCCGCCCGGACCGCCGGTCTGGGTGGCCGTGACCGTGCCCTCCTTGGTCTTGACGGTGACCTGTTTGCCCTGTTGATCGATCTCGACGCCGGTTGCGGTCTCGACGATGGTCTCGGCGGCCTTGCCGCAGATCCAGTTGCAGCCGCCAAGCGCGATCAGGGCGAGCAGGGTGAGCCGACGCATGGTGTGCTCCTCGTTGGCCAAAGTCGCAGGATGCGCGAGCGGCAGCTCCGAGTCAAGGCGTCCGCCGACGGCGTCGCTTGCGCGGTCAGATCGTTCTGTTAAGGTAACGCGGGCTTATCCCCACACCGGAGGTCGTCATGAAGATCCGCCGCATCGCTCTGCCGTTGGCTCTCGCCGCCTCGATCGGGATCGTCAGCTCGGGCTGCATGGGCTCGTTCGCGCTGACCAAGATGCTCTACAATTTCAACAACACCATCACCGGCAACAAGATCGTCAACAACCTGATCTTCTGGGTTTTGCTGTGGCTTCCGGTCTACGGCGGCGCGATGTTCATCGACGGCGTCATCCTCAACCTGATCGAGTTCTGGACCGGCGGCAATCCGCTGGCGGCGCAGTTGCAGGAGAGCGACACCCGGCTGGCCAACTTCAAGGCCACCCAGGCTGCCGACGGCTCGATCACGGTGCAGCGCGGCGATCAGACCTTCACGGTCGAGCCGATGGCCGGTCACCGGGTGCGCATCTCGTCGCAGGACGGCCTGCTCGGCTTTGCCGAGTTCAACGCCGACGGCAGCTCCACGGTTTACGACGCCACCGGCCGGCCGCTCCGGACCATCTCGGCCGCCGATTTCGAGGCCGCGCAGCCGGCGCTGCAGCAGTTGGTCATGGCGCAGTGAAGGCCTCCAATCGGAGTGCGCGGTTCCCAGAAGAGGAGAGCGAGGTCTAGCAGCCGGCCGGCGTCCCGGTTGTAGAAACCGCGGCGTGTCCGGTCAGCGGCCGAGGTAGATCCGCATCAGCTCGCGGTAGCGATCGGTCGGACAGATCTCGATCGCCATCTCCATATACTCGGCGGCCGCGCTGAGCTTGCCGCGCATCGAATTGGTCTCGGCGTGCTTGGCCAGGATCGAGGCGGCCGCGTTGGGGTCAAAATCGCCCAGCGCTTGCCGCGCCTGGGTGCGTCCCTCGACGGTCAGGATCTGTTCGGCGCACTGCATGACCTTGGCGTGGACCTGGCGCGCCAGGTCCGGCGCAAATTTGGCAAACTTGCCGTTTGCGTCGAAGCGCTCGAGGCGGCGTTCGAGTTTGGCGCGAATGCCGTTGGGGTGCTCTGACCAGTGCACCCCCACGACCTCGAAGGGGTCTGCGGTGTTGAGCAGGCGCTCGCACTCGGCGACGAACAGCGTACGCGGATCGCGATCCGGAGCGTACTCGGGCTCCTCGTTGAGCGCGAGGAAGTCGTAGATGATCAGCACGTACATGAAACGATAGGTGGCAGCGCGCATCAGCCCGCTGATGCGCGGCAGCATGGACATCGCGTAGGTGCCGTCCATGACGACCGTCAGAAAGCGCTGCTCCTTGGCGTTGAAACGATGGCCGCGCTTCTCGTAAGGAATGTTGGGCAGCGGCTTGGGATAGCGCTGCAGGGTCGAGCCGAGACCGGCCTCGAGGCTGCTCATCGGATGTAGCCGCAACATCAATTGCAGCGCCGTGGCTACGATAAACCGCGGGTCGAGTTGTTTTTTTTCGGGCGCCAGCTTGGCCGGCACGGTTGGCACGAATTGGTACTGGCCAGCGATCGCCGCCAGCTTGGGAATCTGCGCCACCTCGTCATCGGCGGCGAATATCGCGCCGCCGCGAAACGGCAATTCGAGATGCGCATGGCCGGCCTTCACGCTCAGCGTGCCGCTGGCGCGGATCAGACAGAGGCCGTTGAGCAAGCTGAGCAGGTCATTGGCCGACAATGTCCTCGGGTCCGGGGGTTTTGACAGACGCAGATCGAGGATCGCGACCGGCGAATCGAGCGCGCGCAACGGGCCGTTGAACTGCAGCGGCTTGGCCTCGCCCGATTTGACCGCACTGGCTTCGAGCGCACCCGGCGGCGCAGATGCCGGCTGCAGCAGCGCCGCGAGCG
>JAFGSX010000308.1 GCA_016934455.1 Deltaproteobacteria bacterium | reverse complement strand
GCCAGCGCCGCGGCCGCCTGTTCGAGGCCGGTGGCCGCGGTCGGCGCCACGCGGCCGTGGTCGCGCAGCGCCGCCAGCGTCGCCGGAGGCACGGTGTTGACCGTGTGCAGCTCGAACAGGTTCTCGACGTAGAGCAGATCGGAGTACGCCGGGTTCTTGGTGCCGGTGCTGGCCCAGAGCAGCCGCTGCACCTGGCCGCCCGCCGCCGTCAGCTCCGAGCAGCGCGGCGCGGCGAGCGAGCGCGCGAACTCCCGGTACGCCAGCTTCGAGTAGGCCACCGCGATCGAGCCGCGCAGGGGCGACGCCTCAGGCAGCAGGGCGTCGACGGCGGTATCGATGCGGCTGACGAAAAACGAGGCCACGGACGACACCCGCGTCAGATCGCCGCCGCGCGCCCGCCAGCTCTCGAGTCCGGTCAGGTAGGCGCCCTGCGCGTCGCGCCAGTCCTGGTGCGAGAAGATGAGAGTGACGTTGACGCTGATGCCGTCGCCGATGAGCTGCGCAATGGCGGGCAGGCCAGCGGCCGTGACCGGCACCTTGATCATAACATTGGGGCGGCCGATGGCGCGGTGCAGGCGCCGCGCCTCGTCGACGGTGGCCGCGGTGTCGTGAGCCAGCCGCGGCGAGACCTCGATGCTGATGTGGCCGTCGCTACCCCGGCTGGCCTCGAAGACCGGCAGCAGCAGATCGGCGCCGGCGCAGATGTCCTCGATCGCCAGCCGCTCGTAGAGCTGCTCGGTGCCCAGATCGGGTTCGGCCGCGAGCAGTTGCGCCACGGCGGCATCGTAGTGGGAACCGCCGGTGATCGCCTTCTCGAAGATGGTCGGGTTCGAGGTGACGCCGCGCACCTCGCCGGCCGCGATCAGACGCGCCAGCTCGCCCGAGGCGAGCACCTCCCGGCTGATGTTGTCGTACCAGATGCTCTGGCCAAGGGCGGCGATCTGCTCGAACACAGCGCTCGTCATGGCTCTCCCTCGGGGGCGCGCCGCCCCGGCTCGTTGAGGCCGAGATCCGTGGTCAAGTCCGAGAAGTCGAACGTCCGGTAGGCCATCGCCTCGAGGTGAGGCCCGCCGATGCCGGCGGCGATCGCCAGCGGGCTCGCCGCCAGCAGGACCAGCGCGCCGAGCCCCCCGCCGACCGCGATCGCGGTGCCCAGTTGCTGCAGCCCGACGTCTCCCCTGCCACCGCCTGTCGCCAGCAGCGCGAGCGCCGCGATCTCGCTGATCACGAGCGCCTGGCCGGCCAGCATGAAGAGCGCCGCCACCCCCTCGACGACGTAGGCGGCGAGCAGCGCCGACCTGCGATCGCGCAGCCCGGTGGTGGTGTAGCGCGTGGCGACAAACTCGATGGCATCGGCGATCGATCCCGGCGCCAGCACGAAGTAGAGCACCGGCCCGACGACCGGCAGCAGGCAGGCGTTGCCGAGCAGCCGCGCCACGCCGGCAGCGGCACCCGCCTCTACCAGGTAGCCGAGCGAGCCGCCGAGCGGCGCGATCGGCAGCACGTCGAGTGGGACGCCGGCCGGCCCGATCGGACGCGCCCGGGAAGGGACCGGCGCCGGCTGCAAAGCGGGTGCGCTGGCGGCCTCGGACGGCGGCGCCGCGACCAACACCAGCGCGAGGGCGGCGACGGCGCTCACGGGCTACCCTCGTCCGCTGTGAACGCGGACCACAGCAGCGGGGTCAGAAACGGCCGCGCCAGCAGCGCCGCCGCTCCCGCCAGGACAGCGACGACGCCACCGGCCGCGAGGACCGCCACGATGGCGATCCCGGTCGGGCTGCTGACCAGGGTGATCGGGAGGCCGATGGCAAGTACCAGGTAGGTGAAAAAAGCACCACCCGCGACCGCGGTGACGCCGGTACAACCGACCAGGTAGTTTCCGGCGAACGCGGCGACCTGCGATCCGGCGCGCAAACCCATCTCGCGGCCGACCCAGTCGGCGGCGAGAACGCCCGCGATGGGCGCCGCCGCGAGCGCGATCCACGACACAAACGGGCACAGCGTCAGAGAGCCGACCAGGGCCTCGGCGCCCAACTGCCCGACCACCTGGGCCCAGTAGAGCTGCGCGCCGTCGAGTCGAGACGACTCCTCGCCCGGTGCGGAGTCTGGCCCCGATGGCCCGCCGCCGGCGTCCTGGGCGCTGGCTGGAGCGGCGCCCAGCAGCGCCGCCAGGAGCAACGCGCCGACGACCGCCCGCGACCTATCCTTGCGACCGACCACGGTGCGCCACGATAGAGAGCCGCGTCGGTGGGGTCAAGCAGCGACGGGGACTTGTGGCCGCGGCGTCGGCCCGGCTACGATGGGAATCGATGGAGAGCGCGAGGGGGCAACGGAGGCGCCGATGCGCGGCGCGCGCGGTGCCGTGGTCGGCGCTGTTGTTCGCCGCGTGCCCGCCCATCGATCCGCCGATCGAGACGCCACCGCTGCTCGCCGACGGTGCCGTCTGCGCCAGCGACAGCCAGTGCGAGTCCGGGCGCTGCCTGGTGCGAGAGACCGGCAACCTGTGCAGCCGCGGCTGCGACGACAGCACGGGGTGCCAAAACGGCATGCTCTGCGGCCTGGTCGAGGCCGACGGCGCCGGGGCCGCGGTCAAGATGTGCCTGCCGCCGCTCGCCGGCGGGCGGGCGGCCGGAGAGGTCTGCGCGACCGACGACGACTGCGCCGCTGGCCTGTGCCACGAGTTTCTGTGCGTTGAGCTGTGCGGCCGCTGCCCGGCGGGCGAGCAGTGCGCGCTGGCCCGCCTCGAGCGCGGCGGCGTCGAGACCGAGATCTGCCAGTGGGCGGTCGACCGCGACAGCATCGATCTCGGATCCCTCGAGACGCCGGAGGCCGGATCGCGCGAGATCGCGTTCGAGGTACCTGCCGGCGTCGCGTCGTTTACCGTGGTCCTGGTCGACGACGACGGTCTGCGCGTGGCAGCCACCTCGCTGGTGGCGCCCGATGGCACCACGCTGCTCGACGAGTACGACGCCGAGATCGACCTGAACCCCGGTTTTAGCTGGCCCGGCGCGGTCGCCGTCGTGGTGCCGGCCAGCGACGCCCCCGGCGCCCGGCCTCAGGCCGGCGAGTACCGGCTGCGCGCCGGCACCTTCGAATCCGCCACCTGGGACCACCTGGAGCCGGTGGCGGGCGCCATCGAGCACGCCAGCGTGGTTTTCAAGCCGATCGGGGAGGACGGCGGTCTGCTCGATCTCAATCTGCACTTCGCGACCGCCAGCGGGCTGCACGTCGCCGACGCGCCTACCAGCGTCTACCTGACGCAGGCTCTCGACCGGCTGCGCGCCTACTGGCAGGGCCAGGGCGGGCTGCGCGTGGCCGAGGTGGAGTACCGCGAGCTGCCGCCCGAGCACGCCGTGGTCGAGACCGGAGACGAGGCGCGCGACATGTTCGCGCGCTACTCGGAGCCGGGGCCGCACGGGACCTCGGTCAACGTCTACCTGGTCGACGTCTCCTTCTCGGGCGGCGTCACCGGTGGCATCCCCGGGCCGCCCGGTTGGTTCAACACCTCGGCCAGCGGACTGGCGGTCGACCTGCGCGGCAGCGGCAACGAGACCGGGATCATGCTGGCCCACGAGCTGGGCCATTACCTCGG
Organism: Deltaproteobacteria bacterium; assembly: GCA_016934455.1. Classification (GTDB taxonomy): domain Bacteria; phylum Myxococcota; class JACRCW01; order JAFGSX01; family JAFGSX01; genus JAFGSX01. Next base: position 6,076 of record JAFGSX010000308.1, on the reverse strand, counting down.
CCTGTACCACACCACCGACACCGGCTCGCGCCACGACCCGATCTCCGACACGCCCGAGTGCGAGACCGGCACACCGGCCGACCAGTGCCCCGACTTCGGCAACCTGATGTTCCTGCTCACCCCGCTGCGCGACGATCTGGTGCTGACCCCCGGCCAGGTGCGGGTGGCGCGCGGCAGCGCCCTGCTCTACCAGGCGCTGCGTCCGCGCGCGTGCGCCGACACGCCGGCCGTGCTCGACGCCACCGAACGGGGATTCGCCACCGGCGACAGCGCGCCCGCCGCCGACATCGCCTCCGGCGGTTGCGGCGGGGCCAGCGCCCCCGAGCAGATGGTGCTGTTCAGGCTGCTCGACCCGTCGGCCACGGCGCTGCACCTGCGCGCGGTCGGCCGCGATTTCGCGCCGGCGGTCTATGTGCGGCAGGGCGAGTGCGGCAGCGGCGCGGCCGAGGTCGCGTGCCAGAGCGGCGACCCGGGCACCGAGATCGCGCTCGAGGTGACGCCGGCGGCGGCCGGCGCCTACTTCATCGTGGTCGACGGCCGCGATGGCGCGGGCGGCGTCTTCACTCTCGACGTCGAGGTGGTGCGCTGATCAGGCCTTGGCCAGCGCCGCGACGCGCCGCCGCAGCATCTCCTCCAGCCCGCCCGCCGTCACCAGCTCCTGCGCCGCGGATCCCAGCGGCGGGAACGCGTAGCGCTGGCCCGCGACTTCGATCGCGCCGGCTGCGAAGTCGACCTTGGCCACCAGGCCGGTGTCGACGGTGGGCTCGGTGCGCTGCTCGAACTGCGCCCGCAGCGCCTCCACCAGCGCCGGGCACTCGATCACGATGAAGCCGTTGTTGAAGGCGTTGCGCGAGTAGGTCTGCGAGAAGCTGGCGGCGATGACCAGCGCGACGCCGCGGTGCTTGAGCGCGGTCGCAGCCTGCTCGCGCGACGAGCCGCAGCCGAAGTTCTGGCCGCCGACGACGATGTCGCCGGCCCGTGCCAGGGACTGGAAATGCGGATCGTAGTTCTTGAACGCCGCGGCCGCCATCTCGGCCGGCGGCAGGTTGTCCTGGTAGGTGAACTCCTTGCCGTAGATGCCATCGGTGTTGAGGTTGTCCCTGGGCATCAGCAGCAGCCGCCCCTCGGCGCCTGGCGGGAAACCGGAGCGCAGCGCCGCCGGCGGCCTCTTCTCGACCGGCCGCGGGTTGCTCCGGATGGAACCGACCAGCGGCCTGGTCTCGACCGGCGCCGGAGCGGCGATGTAGCCGCGCAACGCCGAGGCCGCGACCACGGCCGGCGACCCGAGATAGACCTTGGCCTCGGCGGAGCCCATGCGGCCCTTGAAGTTGCGGTTGGTGGCCGAGATCCCGACCTCGCCGGCCTCGAGCAACCCCTCGCCCAGACCGATGCAGGCGCCGCAGCCCGGCGGCAGCGCGATCGCGCCGGCCTCCAGCAGCGCCTGCCAGTCGCCGCTCTGCCGCGCCTGCTGCTCGATGTGGGCCGAGGCGGCCGCCAGGTAGACCTTGACTCCGGGCGCGAACTTCTTGCCGCGCGCCAGCGCGGCCGCCGCCGCGAGGTCCGAGAGGCGACCGTTGACGCAGGAGAGCAGGTAGGCGCGGTCGACCTTGACCTGCCGCGGCTCGATCTCGGCCAGCGAGGCGAAGTGCTTGACGTCGTCGGGGCCGGAGACGTGCGGGGTCACCGACGACAGGTCGAAAAAGATCTCCTTGGAGTAGAAGGCGTCGCCGTCGGGCAACGGATTGTCGCGTCCGAAGCGGTCGATCAACTCGTCGGTCAGGCGCGGATTGGGATCGCGCCGCTCGCGCATCGCCGCGGCGCGGGCGCGCAGGTAGGCCTCCGCCACACCGTCGTAAGGGAACACACCGGCCAGCGCGCCCCACTCGGTGGTCATGTTGGCGACGGCGATACGGTCGTCGATCGAGAGCCCGGCCACGCCCGGGCCTTCAAACTCGAGCGCCGCGTTGAGCACCTCGTCCCGGTTGAAATGGCCGCACAGCGCGATGATGACGTCCTTGCCGGTGACCCCGCCGCGCAGCTCGCCCTCGAGCCGGACCCGGATCACCTCGGGCACCTGCCACCAGGTCTCGCCCGTGGCCCAGATCGAGGCCGCGTCGGTGCGCACCACCGGCGTGCCCAGCGCGCCCAGCGCGCCGTAGCTGTTGGCGTGCGAGTCCGACGCCACGACGAAGGTGCCGGGCAGGACAAAGCCCTCCTCGATCATGAGCTGATGACCGATGCCGTGGCCGGCGGGAAAGAAGGCGAGCCCGTGCTGGCGGGCGAAGGCCTCGATGGAGCGGTACTTGGCCAGGTTCTTCTCGCTCCTGTTCTGCACGTCGTGGTCGAGCGCCAGCATCGGCTGGCTCGGATCGAATATGCGCGAGGCGCCGAGCTGCTCGAACTTGGGCATCACCGCACCGGTGTTGTCGTGGGTCAGCACGTGCCGGGGCCGCACCTTGACGATGTCGCCGGCGCGCACCCGATGGCCGGGCTCGAGGTCGACGGCAAAACGCTCGGTGATCTTCTCGATCCGATTCTGTCCCATGGCACTCTCCTCCTCGGGCCGAGGCTTGTGGCACAGGAAACTGGCTGGCGCAACGAGATGCACCGCGCTCATCTTGATTTGTCTCTCCGCTGACCCATGCTATGTAACGCAATGCGTTAAAAATCGGCCGCGGGGCGGGCCGGGACACGACGCGGCAGACCAGGGACCACTTTTCTCGTCACGGAGTCGTCGATGCCTCTTCGCAAGCTCGCCCTCGTCACGCTGATAGCGCTGTTGCTCACGGTCGCCATCGGGTGGCTGATCGGTACTCCGGCTGCGGTGGCGTTTCTCTTCGTGGCCGCCTTTGGCATCGCGGTCTGGAACTTCGCCCGCCTGGTACGGCTGATCGCGATCGGGGAGAGCGAATCCTTGCTCGACCTCGTGGTCTACCGGGTCGAGGCTGGCATCGCCTACGTGTTCGGCGAGAAGAAGCTGCTCGAGGACTTCTGGGCCGGCGCGATGCACCTGTTTTTCCTGTACGGTTTCATCACGCTCTCGGTCGGCCACTTCGAGCTGGTGCTGCGCGAGGTGACCGCGGGCTGGGTCGACGGCGGCATCGGTTTTCACCTGCTCAAGCCCACCGGCAGCTTCGGCGCGCTGGTCTACCGGCTGTTCCTGCTGTCGCAGGACTACGCCGCGATCCTGATCGTCCCGGTGTCGCTGATCGCGCTGGTGCGGCGCTGGGTGCACCGGCCGGTGCGCCTGTCGCCGCGCAGCCAGGACGCCGAGAACATCCTCTGGTTCATAGTCGTGCTCTACGCCACTTTCTTTTTGCTCAACGGCGCCGAGGTGGCGCTGGGTGACGATTATGGCTGGTACCGGCCCTGGTCCTACTGGGCGGGTTACCTGCTGTTCGGCGTCTCCGACCAGTGGGGCGGCGTCGCCGGCTCGCCGCTGTTCGGGCCGGCGGCCCGCGACACGGTGGCGCTGTGGCGCGAGATCGGCCTCTGGAGCCACCTGCTGATCTTTTTCTCGTTTCTCAACTACCTGCCCTACTCCAAGCACCTGCATCTGATCGCGGCCTTCCCCAACATCTTCCTGCGCCGCTTCACGCCGCGCGGCCAGCCGCAATTGCTCGACTTCGAGAACAGCGAGGTGTTCGGCAAGAGCCGCATCGAGCAGTACTCGTTCAAGACGCTGCTCGACAGCTTCGCCTGCACCGAGTGCGCGCGCTGCAACGACGTCTGTCCCGCGCATCTGAGCCACAAACCGCTCAAGCCCAAGAAGGTGGTGCACGATCTCAAGCTCAACCTCTATCGCAACGAGCACGCGCTGCTGCCCTGGAAGGCCGCCTGGCGCGCGGCGAAGAGATCGGGCGCCGAGCTGCCGCCGGCCCCCGAGCAACGGCCGGCCGAGCTGATCACCAGGGAGGAGATCGCCAAGGAGCGGTACGGCTTCATGGGTCAGTACCCGACCGACGGCCAGGTGCACGTCGACGAGCTGTGGTCGTGCACCACCTGCGCGGCCTGCGTCGAGGCGTGCCCGGTGCTGATCGAATCGGTGCCGGTCTCGCTGATCGATCTGCGGCGGCACCTGGTGATGATGGAGTCGGATTTTCCGTCCGAGCTGACCGCCTGCTTCAAGGGCATGGAGGTGCAGGGCAATCCGTGGGCGATCGGCGGCGACAAGCGCGAGGAGTGGTGCGCCGGGCTCGACGTGCCGCTGCTGCGCGATCAGGGAGGGCGCGAGGTCGAGTACCTGTTCTGGGTCGGCTGCGCCGGCGCCACCGACGACCGGGCCAAGAAGATCCAGCAGGCCTTGGTCAAGATCCTCAAGGCCGCCCAGGTCGACTTCGCGATCCTCGGCAACGAGGAGCGGTGCAACGGCGACCCGGCGCGCCGCATGGGCAACGAGTACCTCTACCTGCAGATGGTCGAGGCGGTGCGCGAGATCTTCGCCAAGTACAAGTTCAAGAAGATCGTGACGGCGTGCCCCCACTGCTACAACGCGTTCAAGCACGACTACCGGCAATTCGGCATGGAGCTCGACGTCATCCACCACAGCGAGCTGATCTGGCAGCTCATCGACCACAAGCGCATCGCCCTGCGCGCCACCGATGCGCCCTGGCCGCTGACCTTTCACGACCCGTGCTACCTCGGTCGCTACAACGGCATCTACCAGCCGCCGCGGTCCGCGCTCGGCCGCATCGGCGGCGTCGAGCTGCGCGAGATGGAGCGCCACGGCAAGAAGAGCTACTGCTGCGGCGCCGGCGGCGGCCGGATGTGGATGGAGGAGCACCTGGGCGAGCGCATCAACAACGAGCGCACCAAGCAGGCGCTGGCCACCGGCGTCAAGACCATCTGCGTCGCCTGCCCGTTCTGCATGACCATGCTGACCGACGGCACCAAGGCGCTCGACCTGGAGGACGAGGTCAAGGTGCTGGACCTCGCGGAGGTGGTGGCGCGCCAACTGCAAGCCTGATCAATCGCGCTCGCGCACCGCGAACATGCCCCCGCGGTCGAACTGGTCGCTGCAGCGCTGCAGCGCGACGTAGGCGCCGTAGCGCTGCAGGATGTGGTAGACCGCGGCCCAGCTTGTCGGCTGCTCGGGGTAGATGCCCCGCTCCAGCAGCGCGGCCAGCGCCGGCGCGGGAGGCAGCACCGGCAGCTCGGGACGCCGCTGGCGGTTGGCCCGGGACACGCCGTACAGGTAGGTCGCGGTATCGAAGCGCAGGATCTGCTTGACCCGCCTGTCGTCGAAGGTGAGCCCCGAGTTGTAGACCAGCGAACCGATGACGAATTGCTCGTCGACCGTCCGCTCGTGCAGCGGCCGGCGCCCTGCCTGCCGCAACTGGTCCGCCGCGAGCTCCTTCTCCCACACCCACATCACCACCGTACCCAGGATCGCCTCGACGAACTTGAAGTTGCGGACCAAAAACGGCTGCCCGTCCTGCCACACCACGACGCCGCCGAGAGCGGTGCCGAAGGCCGCGTCCAGCTTGTGGACCAGCCCGGCCTGGGCGCGGAACCCGGTCGCGATGTCGTCGAGCCCGATGTCGAACACCGGGTGAACGCTGTCGATGCGAGACCGGTTCTCGCGCAGCAGCAGGGCGCCGCCCTCGGCCAGAAAGGTGACCGCGATCTCGGCGTCGGTGATGCGAAGCGGCGATCGCTGGCTGGCCAGATGCGCGTTGCTGATCGAGACCGCGCGCTGCACGGTCGACCGCAGCGTCCGCTCGTGCGGCGCGGTGTCCCATCTGCCGTCGAGATAGCCGAAGTAGCGCTTGGGGAAGACCCCGGAGGTCACGAACGACTCGAGCTTGAACAGCTCGTAGTCGATGACGGTGCGCCGCAGCTCGCCCTCGCTCAACCGGAACGGCGTGCCCGAGGCGTCGCGCAGCTCGCGCTTGTCGGCCAGGTTGGCCGCGATCAGGTCGACGGCCAGTTGCTCGACCTGCCGGCGGTCGGCACCACCGGCGCGCGCCACCCGCGCCGCCACCTCGGGCAGCGCCCGCTCCAGCACCGCCAGCGACCGGTCGGCAGCGGCGGAGTCGCCGAGCGCCAGCTCGATGTTGTCGACCAGCAACTGCAG
>JAFGSX010000307.1 GCA_016934455.1 Deltaproteobacteria bacterium | reverse complement strand
GTCGCTCGGGGCGGCGCCGATCCGTTCGCGGAGCTGGTCTGCCAGCTCGCTATTGACGGCGATCTGGCACTCGCGCTCGTCGAGCGCTAGCACCTCGATCGCCTCGGCGGGGATCTCGGCCCGCGCCGCCAGCAGCTCGACCAGGCGCGCCTCGTCCAGGCCGTCGGCGCTGCCGATGTCCAGGCGTAGCCGCTGCGGTGGTCGGTCGCGGCCGGCGCGCGCCGAGGAGCCGCTGGAGAAATGGCTGCCGAGCAGGAAGGCGATCGCCTCGCTCGCATCGTCGCGTCTCAGCAGCGCCTCGGCCACCGGCCGGTACTGGCTGATCTCGACCGCGCGCGCCTGCTCGAGCAGTTGCTGCACGATGCGCTGAACCTGTAGCTCCACGATCTGCTCCGGCGCCGGGAGCGTACGCTCCTCGAACGCGATTTCGTAGCGGCTGGAGATCTCCTTCAGCCGCGCGTTGGACCGGCCGCGGATGAGCGAGACCGCGGTGCCGCGCTTGCCGACGCGACCGGTGCGCCCGGCGCGGTGGACGTAGACCTCGCTGAAATCCGGCAGGTCGTAGTTGAAGATGTGGGTCAGGTCGGCGATGTCGATGCCGCGAGCCGCCACGTCGGTCGCCACCAGCAGCTTGATGTCGCCGCGCTTGATCGCCGCCATCACCTGCTCGCGCTCGCGCTGCGAGCGGTCGCTGTTGAGCACCCCGGCGGCAAAGCCGAAGCGGCGCAGCACGTTGTAGACCAGCTCCGTCTCGTCGCGGCGGTTGCAGAAGACGATCGCAGACTCGGGCCGCTCGACCTCGATCACGTGCAGCATGTTGCGCGGCTTGGGCAGCCGGTCGTCGGCGTCGTAGTACACGTTGGCGATGCCGGCCACCGTGATCTCGTCGGCCGACAGCTCGATGCGCTCGGGTTGGTGCAGATAGCGGGCCGCGGTGCGCGCCACCTCGGGGGGCAGGGTGGCCGAGAAGAGCAGGGTCTGGTGCGGGGCCTTGAGCGCGTCGAGCAGCGCGGTGACCTGCTCCCAGAATCCCATCGAAAACATCTCGTCGGCCTCGTCGAGCACCGAGTAACAGACCGCGCCGACGTCGAGCGTGTGGCGGCGCAGATGGTCGAGCAGGCGGCCGGGCGTGCCGACCACGATGTCGACGCCGCGTTTGAGCGCGCTGAGCTGCGGGCCAAAGGCGACGCCGCCGTAGATGGGGCAGACGCGCAGGCCGCTCGGGTTGGCCAGCGTGCTCAGCTCGGCCGCCACCTGCAGGGCCAGCTCGCGTGCCGGGCACAGCACCAGCGCCCGCGGCCGGGGCTGCGGGCGCGCCAGCGCGGCCACGATCGGGATGCCGAAGGCGCTGGTCTTGCCGCTGCCGGTCTTGGCCTGCACGATGATGTCGCGACCGTCGAGGATCGGCCGCAGGGCGACGCGCTGCACCGGGGTCGGGCCGCGGTAGCCGAGCGCGGCGATGCCCTGGCGTACCGGCCCGGCGAGCCCGAATTCGTCGAAGCTGCCGCTGGGTACCTGGCTCTGGTCGGCGGCGCAGCCGGGGGCGGCGGCGGAATCTGGGGTGTCGATCTCGGTCATCGTCTCGGCGCCTCATTTCGCACACCCGTCGGCGCGGCGCAAGGGCAGCGCGCAAGAAATGCAGCGCGCAAGAAATCGGCCGGCCTGCAGCCGCCGCTTGACCGATTTGACAGCCCCGTTGTCCAATCGGTACCTTGTTAGGGAGCCTCCGGACACCGGAGCGCAGGAGCCTCGTGTCATGACAACATCAATGCCTGTCAACTATGGAGTGCGGCTGGCGCTGGCCGGATTGTCGCTGCTGATCGCGGTCGGCTGCGAGGACTGCGACGACGACAACCTGCAGATCATCAAGGAGCCCGAGAGCCAGACCGACCTGTTCTCGCAGAAGGCGGCGGCCGAGGTCGACATCCTGTGGGTCGTCGACAACTCCGAGTCGATGGAGGCCGAGCAGAGGAAGATCGCCGATCGGTTCGCAGATTTCTTCACCCAGCTCATCAATTCGCAGGTCAATTTTCACATCGGCATCATCACCACCGACGTCGCCGAAGATGGCAAGCTGCGCCAGTACAACGGCACGCCGGTGCAGAGCTGCAACGGCTGCCGCTTCATCACCAAAGACGTGCCGTGCCCCAGTCCAGACGTCTCCTATTCGGGCCTCAGCGAGGCCGAGATCGAGGCCCGGCTGCTCAGCGACTGCCCGGCCCAGCTCGTGTTTCGCAAGCTGATCCAGGTCGGCACCGACGGCGCCAACTACGAGCAGGGGCTGACCACCGCGGCCATGGCGCTGGGCGCCGAGGTGGACTCCACGGGCCAGCCGCTGCGCAACGTGCCGGCCGAAAACGCCGGTTTCGTGCGCGACACGGCAAGCCTGTACCTGATCTTTGTTTCGGACGAGCAGGACTACTCGCGCGGCCCGACCCGCTATTTCTACCGCCTGTTCGAGGGCTACAAGCGCGCCGGCAACGAGAACAAGATCGCGATCTCGGCCATCACCGGCTGGCCGGTCAACGCCGCGGTGCAGATGTTCAGCGCCTGCGCCGTCCTGAACACCGGCTACGACAGCGACACCGGCAACGACGACCCCGATCTGCAGAGCGCGCTGAGCATTCTCGACGGCGAGGCCGGCGGCTGCCGGGATCCCGGCGACAGCAGCGACCTCGGTCATGCCGAGGTCGGCGGCCGCTTCGTCGAGCTGGCCTGCCGCACCAACGGCGTGCTGGCCGACATCTGCTCGGACGACTACTCGACCGCGCTCGACGATCTGGGCGCCAACGCGGCCGGCCTGACCCGCAAGTTCGTGGTCTCCAAACCCGAGGCCATCCACTTCGGCCTCGACTGCGAGCCCTTCACCGAGGACGACCCGTTCATCGAGTGCGGCACCGAGACCGCCGATGTCCACGCCGAGCCCCTGTGCGTGATCGCGACGCCGCTCGCGGGCGGCGGCGAGCAGATCGTCAAGCACTCGGCCAACACCGGCTACCACTACGAGAAGGGAACCAACAGCGTGCGGTTCGACGGCACGTTCCTGCCGGCGCCCGGCACCGAAGTCCGGATCTCCTACAAGCTGCGGCCCTCGACTCTGGGCACCTGCCAGTAATGGGGAGCATGAACATGACATCGCGCGCCATTCGCTGCACCACGATGACGCTGGCACCGGCGCTGCTGGTGCTGGCGCTGACCGCCTCGCTGTGCGGCACCCCGGTCGACCAGGAGGGGTGCACCAGCGACGAGAACTGTCAGCCCAACTTCAAGTGCGACCTGCAGACCGGGCAGTGCAAGTGCACGCCGTCGGCCTGCGACGGCACCTCCGAGTTCTGCAACGACAAGGGATTTTGCCAGGAGCGCTCGGGCTGCTTCAGCAACGACGACTGCACCCGGCCGTTCATCTGCGACATCACCACCGGCGAGTGCATCGACCCGAGCCGCAAGTGCGCGCTCGACACGCATTGCCCGTTTACCTACTTTTGCAGCAACGGCGCCTGCGTGCCGGGTTGCCTGGACTCGGGCGACTGCCCGCTCGGCTCCGGTTGCCGGGGCGGTGTCTGCGTGGTGGGAGCCTGCGGCGATCGCTATGACTGCGAGCTGGGCGATCGCTGTGTCAACAACGAGTGCCGGCCCGGTCTCGACGAGCGAACCTGTCACGACTGCAGTTGCCCGGTGCCGGGTGTCCCGTGTACCGCCTACAACAACTGCGTCGCCGGTGGCCAGCACACCTGTCTGATCAACACCGCCTACGATCCCGCGGACTCCTACACCGCGCCCGAGAATTACTGCACTCCCAACTGCAACACCGACGAGGACTGTGCCAACGGCTTCGCCTGCGCGGACATCTACGGCGTCATCGAGACCTGCACCGGCGGCCCCCCCCCCTGCAGCAACGGCACCCAGTGCGTCATCTCGCCCGAGCAGAGCGTGGGCTATTGCCCGTGCACCGGAGACTCGGACTGCACGATGATGGGTCTGCCCGGCCCGTGCACACCCGAGGGGTTGTGCCTGGCTGGTCGCTCCTGCGGGATCTACCCCAACCTCTATTGCCGCGACGTGGGTGTCATTCCGTGACCGGGATCGGCAGGGGGTGATGGCGGTGCAAACGCGGTTGCCATCGCTGGCCGGACTGGCGATCGCCGTCGCAGTGGGTGTCGCCGGCTGTCCCAAGCCTCCTGTCGGCGGACCGTGCACCCGCGACAGCGACTGCGGCGACTACCATTTCTGCGACGAGCAGAGCGGCGAATGCCGCTGCTCCGACAACCGGGGTTGCGGCGACGGCGAGGTGTGCAACCGCTTCTTCATGTGTCAGGCCATCGCCGGCTGTCGGGACAACGTCGACTGCCTGGGCGAGACGATCTGCGACGTGACGACCGGTCTCTGCATCGGCGAGGATCAGTGCTCCCTCGAGACCCACTGCCCGTTCAACCACGTGTGCGACCGGGCGCTGGGCAACTGCGTGCCGGGTTGCCGCGACGAGGGCGACTGCATGCTCGGCTACAGTTGCATCGGCGCCACGCGCACCACCTTTGGCCAGTGCGCCCTCGGCGTCTGCCGCGGCAACGACCTGTGCGAGTTTCAGGAGATCTGCAACCTGTCGACCGGCATCTGCGAGTTTGACGACCGCGGCCCGTACTGCGCGGCCTGCCAGAACACCTGGGAGCCGGACGAGTGCGGCGGCGGCGCCAACTACTGCCTGCTCGATCCCTCGGATCCGGCCGCCGCGACCTTCTACTGCGGCGTCGATTGCTCGCAGGGCCAGGCCTGCCCGTACGGCTACTACTGCCACGACGTGATCATCCTGCCGCCGGCGGCGCCGGTCTGCCACGTCGAGAAGTGCGTGGGCGGCCACTGCTCGACCCACACCGACCAGAGCTGCCAGATCGACGCCGACTGCGAGTACTCCCCGCCGGGCGGCGACTGCGCGCGCGCCAGGGTCGGCAACTGCGTCGTCGATCAGCTTCGGGAGTGCGCCACCGACGACGAGTGCTGCGACGCGCCGCCGTGCCCGGCCGGGAGCTGCGTCAAGCAGGAGTGCCGCGGCGGCGAGGGCGATCGCTTCGGCCACTGCACCTGCACCCGCGACACCGATTGCCCGAGCGACCACTGCGTGGGCGCTGACCTGAGCGATCCCGACAACCAGATACCGGGCCGGTGCGAGATCGGCGGTCACCTCTGCTACGACGACCTCGAGTGCGACATCATCACCTGCGTCGAGGGCGGCTGCATGATCGGCCAGAACTGCGCGCCCGACGCCGACCGGACCTGCGCCGATCTGCAGCGGTAGCGGCCGACCGGAGGTCGGTTCAGGGCCGCCGCGGGTCGAAGTCTGACTGCATCGAGAAGAGCAGGGCGTACAGGGCGTTGCCGAATGTAAAGTTCCAGAAGCTGTTGGTGCTGACCGAACAAGGGCCCGAGTGGTCGCAGAACAGCTTGCCGGTGCCGGTGTATGTGCCGTAGTAGACATTGCGGGCGTAGGCGAGCGCCAGGTCGTAGTCGCCGTAATTCTCTATGACGTGATAGCTGGTGAATGCGCTGCCCCAGTCTTCCAGCAGCGAGGGCTTGGTCATCCCCATGAAGTCGGAGATCGAGCCCGGATCGGCATACGAGTAGCTGTCCTGCTGCACCTCGAAGGTCCAGGTCGACCAGTCGAGCCTGGGGACATAGGCAAGGTGCTTGAAGCGACGTATGTCGAGGCGACCGATGATGTTCGCGGCATACGCCCGTTCCAGATTATTGGTGATGGTGGAGACGAAGATCTGGTTCTTGGCCAGCGCGTTGCGGACCACCGCCGCTTGCCCGACCACGCCCAGCGCGTAGTTGAGCGACGGGTGAAAGTTGTGGTTGTCGATGCTGCCGTCGTCCCACATGTAGCGGCTCTTGAAATCCAGGTACTCGGGTCCGAGGTAGCTGAACTGCACGGCGTTACCGTAGACCTGGCGGATCGACTTGCCGTCTGACATGTGGTGAAACCCGAGAAAGGTCAGGTACTCCTTCAGCCGGTCCGCGCGCGGATGATCCTCGGGAAAGTGGACCAGGTAGCCGGTATAGTAGGCCAGCAGCCAGCCGATCTCCTCGGCAAATGTGTCGCCGATGTAGCCATCGCTCTCCGGAAATATGAAGCGGCAGGGGCCACTGCGGTAGCGGCAAGCCACGCAGCCATCCGCGAACCACTCGCAAAAAGAGAGGTTGTTGTAGCCAGGCCTGGGTACTTCACCGGCACTGAAGCGGTAGATGTTGCCGTTGGCGGTGATGGTGTCGCCGTCCGGATCGGGCCGCCAGTCTCGGGTGTCGAGGTGGCAATCGCCGGCAGCCCGCCCGGCGCACGGTCCGTAGGCACCGGTGTACTGGGGCACGGAGGTGAGATCATCGCCGTTGGTGGGCCAGGGATCCCAGGTGTCAGTTCCAGCGTCGTAGGTGAAATTATATACCTTGCCATATGCTGTGATCGATTCGACCAGGTCGCCGTTGGCCAGCGTCACGTACGTGCGCGTCTCGAAATCGCAGTCGTTTTGCGAGCGCCCCAGGCAGGGCCCGTTCTGATAGCGGTCGACGTCGTAGAGGAAAAAGCCAAAGGCCGGATCTGGCCAGGGGGCACCGTCCGAATAATAGTTGTAGGCGCGATTGTACGCGGTGATGGATTCGCCGGTCTGGCCCGAACCGTCGGTATAGGCATAGTACGTGCGTGTGCTCAAACGACACTGGCCCGCGCCTTTGTTGTAACAGGGGCCAGGCTGGTCCACCGTGCCGACGTATCTGGGGATCTGGGTCAGATCCAGCGGCTGCTCGGCCACCGGATGATTATGGCTCGAGTCCCAGTACCAGCGGTAGCGAACTCCCTGGTAGGTGACCTCCTCGTCGTACTGCCCCGTGCCATTGGGCAAGTAGTTATGGGTTTCGAAGTGGCATTCGCCGTCGGTCCGGATGTAGCTCATCGTGGTGTCGATGACCCGGGCGAACTGCTGCCGGATGGCCCATTTCTGGGACGGTGTCAGGTAGGCCGACAAGGCATAGACCACGTACGGCTGCGCTTGCGAGCCGTTGATGAACTCGTGGTTGATGCCCGTGGTAGAGGTCTGGCCGTACCTGGGGAGCCAGTTGTCGATGTGGGAAGACAGACCCGCGATGTAGCGATCGACCAAGGCCTGGACTTGGGCCTGGTGGTGGGTTCTAAAATAGTAGTCGTATCCCCGGAAAATGAAGGCAAGCCACAGGTTGTCGGCATAGGGCGTGGCGCTGTCAGCAACTGCTTGTTGAAAGTAGTCGCTCTCGATGGTGCGCTTTAGGAAATAGGCGTTGACCTCGTGCACGGATTGGATCTGGGGATCCAGCCTGATGAAGCGCAGGTTCTTGAAGGTGACCGGATCGCCGCCGCTGTTCCACTTGCCCAGCACCAGGTAGTTGATGGGATTGAGCTGCTGGTTGTAGACCATGGATCCGGTGTAGAGATTTGGGAACGTCAGGTAGTTGGCGCCGTCGATGACCACGTAGGTCCCGATCGGGGTGACGTACATCTCGACGAGTATGTCTCCCTGCCGTCTCGCGACAAACCGCGACTGCGCGGCGCTCGAGAAATCGATCTGCTCCTGCGACAGCCCAGCCGTCGAGAGCTGGGTGTGGTTGTGCCAGTAGGAGGTCAGCGTCCGGGTGGTGTCGATACCCGCGGACAGACCATGGGTCGGTGTCGAATGGGACCAGAGCACGTCGATACCGTTCATCAACGCGGTCAGGTTCTGCTGGTTGGCATCCCCGATCTCGACCTCGATCTTGTAGAACTCGCTCTGGACCAGGGGATTGCTCACCACGATGCCGCACTTGTCGCGGATCGTCGCGGTGCCGGTATCGAAGTCGATGCACGCCGGCAGCGTCCCGGTGAGGATGGTGTAGTGGTCCAGCGCAAAGTGGCCATACAGCTCGGACAGGTCGTCGACCAAGAGCACTTCCTGCTCTGCGAACTTGCTGGATAGATCTCCGGGATAGTTGTTGCTGGTGCCGCTGTCGTTGCCGCCGGCGCCGCCGTCCGCCGCAGCATCCCCGGCAGCGCCGTCGCTGAGGCCGACATCGCCGGCGGTGGCGTCGCGGGTGCGGGCATCGTTTGCGGCAACATCCGCGGTGCCGCCGTCGACCGCTCCATCGGGGTGGGGCATCGGGCCGCTCTCTGCTGCGGTCGGCTCCTCGCAGCCAGGCCCGCAGGACGCCGCCAGACCGAGGACGAGCGCGAGCAGCGAGGCTCTGCCAGTGGCCTTCGACATCGATCACCTCATCCGGGTCTCGTTCGAGCAAGTCGCGCCCGGCTCGCTGGCCCGCGACAAGAGGCGCCACAACCGCGTGGCGCACAGGAGCACGAGCGCCATCAAGATCGACGACGCCCGCGGGCGCCCGGTGGATGGCGGTCTGCAACCAGTCGAGCGACGAGGTCGACGGGGCGCCGCCGCTGTCTCCGACGCCGAAGTAGCGGTAGCCGACGTACACGCCGGAGGCGTCGCCAACTGCGTCGATGTCGGCGCGGATGTCGCGATCGGCACTCCAGTCGCTTTCGATCTGGGTCGTGTAATCACCTGCGTCGAGCGCGGAGACGAGCGACGAGCCGTCGACGCCCTGCCACAGGCCAATGGCAAAGGGGATCCCCACCGCTGGACCCCACAGCGGCGACAGCTTCTGCGTCGAGAAACCGATGAGCCCGGCGTGCGCTGCGATGGTGGGCAGGGCGTAGCCAAAGCCAAACGAGTCCGGCAGAAAGACGTCGACCGAGCGCCGGCCGAACTCCTGCTCGAAGAAATCGTTGCCATACAAAAAGTGGCGCAGGATCGACTCCGGTGACGGTATGTTGACGTCGCCGGCTTCGAACGAGGAGCCGACCGGCACCCAGCGGCCGCTGGCGACCAGCTCTCCGATGCGGGCGTAGGTTTCGGGGTAGTACTCCTTGATCAGTTGGTAGCGAAACGCCCCCTCGAAGCTGAAGACATAGTCGGGATAGGCGTCGAGCAGCGCGAATTGCCCGCTGCAGGTATTGGGCAGGTACCGGGAAATGGTGTCCTGGACGGTCCACTGGAACTGGGTGTCGAGGTGGGACGTTGAGACGGCGTACAGGGTGCGCTGTTGAGCTCCAGCGTCGCCGGCGCTCATCGCTTCCAGCAGCGCGGCCACGGCGAGCAGCCCACCTGCCGCTTGCGATCGACGCGCCCAAATGGCGGGCCTCGATGCCATTGTACTCGAGCGTACACCGGCTGGCGGCAGGAAAAAACGAGTCGCTGCGTCGGATCATGATATGAGGTCCGAATGAAGTCTTCTCCGGCAAACATCCGAGAGGATTCTCTTCTCCGGCTGGCAGAGATCGCGCCCGACCAAAAACCCGCGCTCGCCTTCTCGCGGCTTCTCATCGGGGCGCTCGATGGCAAGGCGCTCCGCAAGGATGTTGTTCGCCGCGCCCTGGCGCCGGGCCCCGGCTTCCTGATGCGGCTGTTCTACGTCGCGAGCCTGCTCAAGGAAGGCGGCCATAGCGCGTGGGCGCGCGACCACATCGCGGCCGCGCTGCGCGGTCGGCAGTGGGCCGGCTCCCGGAAAAAGGCCTCCCTCCGCAGCCGACTGCTGTTCGTTCTGGGCGAGGCCTGCGCCGGTGTCGGCGATGCCGAGGGCGCGCTCTCGGCCTTTTTGCGCTGCCGCCGGTACAAGCTCTACTCGGCGGCGCTCTACTACAACCTCGCGTCCATCTACCAGGCGATCGGCAAGCGC
>JAFGSX010000306.1 GCA_016934455.1 Deltaproteobacteria bacterium | reverse complement strand
GGCAGCGCAAGGGCACAAGCTGGCGACTGATCGACGGCGCCTGGCCCGACGAGCGGCTGACCGGCGGCGACTCGACCTGATGGCGGAGGAATGATCGCGCGCGGCCGGGGGTTGACCGAGGCAGGGAACGCATGCGTTGGGCCCTGAGACATGACCGGCGCCGTCGGCAGCACGCCGCCGACCCCCCGGGCGGAAGCCCGCCGGACGGGGCTGCCGAGGCTCCGGCCGCCGCGACGGCCGAGGAACCCGGTGCGGCCGCGCCGCCGCCGCGCGCGCCGCTGACCTGGCGCGCCATCCTCAGGCGCGCCGCCATCGGTTGCGTCGCCGCCGCACTGGCCGCCGTCGCCTTCATCGCGGTCTCGTTCGCGGTGCTGGCGCGCTCGGTACCGGAGATCGCCACGCTGGCCGACTACCATCCGCCGCTGGCGAGCAAGCTGTTCGATCGCAGGGGCGAGCTGCTGTTCCGCTACTTCCGCGAGCGGCGCACGGTGGTGCCGCTCGAGCGCATCCCCGAGCACGTCAAGCGCGCCTTTCTCGCCGCCGAGGACGCGTCTTTTTACCAGCACCAGGGGCTGGACTACATGGCCATCCTGCGCGCGGCCTTCGACGAGCTGACCTATCGCGTGTTCGGAGGCCGCCGCTCGGGCGGTTCGACCATCACCCAGCAGACCGCGCGCACCTTCTTCCTGTCGACGGAGCAGACCTACACCCGCAAGCTGCGCGAGATGATCCTGGCCAAGAAGATCGAGGAGAACTTCGGCAAGGACGAGATCCTGTTTCTCTACCTCAACCAGATCTACTTCGGGCACGGCGCCTACGGTGTCGAGGAGGCAGCCAAGGAGTACTACGGCGTCAGCGTCCAGGATCTGACGCTCGGCCAGGCCGCCGCCCTGGCGTCGATCCCCAAGTCGCCCAACCGCATCAACCCCTCGACCAACCCGACCCGGGTCGCCAAACGGCGCGACTACGTGCTGCAGCAGATGCTCGAGCAGAACTGGGCCACGCCGGCGGAGGTCGAGAGGGCCAAGGGTGAGCCGGTGCGCGTCGAGTTCGATCGGCCGGCCTACCAGGACCTGGCGGCCTATCCGGCCGAGACGATCCGGCGCGAGCTCGAGGCCAGGTTCGGCAGCGAGCAGCTCCTGGCCGGCGGGCTGCGGATCTACACCACGCTCGACGGCGCCATGCAGGCAGCGGCGCAGCAGGCGCTGCGCGAGGGGCTGCGCGCGATCGACAGGAGGCAGGGCTTTCGGGGCCCGCTGCTCCGGCTCGAGCCCGACGAGATGAGGCCGTTCGTGCAGGCGCTGCACGACGCCTTCGACCGCCACCACGCGGCCGCGCTCGAGCTCACGGCCGCCGACGCCAGCCTGCTCGGCCGGCCGGTCTGGGATCTGTCGGCGCTCGACCCCAAGCGGGTGCTCGAGAGTCCCAAGTCGGCGGCCGAGGCGGTGCCGACGCGCAAGCTCCGGGAGAAGATGCTCGTCGGCGGCCTGGTGGAGCGCGTCGACTCGACCGCCGACGTCGCGATCGTAGACCTCGGCTCGGTCAAGGCCAACCTGCCCCTGGCCGAGATGCAGTGGGCGCGGCCGTTCGCGCCGCTGAGCGCGACGCCGACGCCCCGGGATCCGGCCGACGTGTTGCGGCCGGGCGACGTGGTGCTGGTGCGCGTCCTGCGCGAGAACGTCGCCTACAAGGGCAAGCTCGACCCCGACGCCGACGCCAACCGGCCGCCGCCGCCGGTCGGAAACCGGACGCTGACGGTGACGCTCGAGCAGATCCCGAGGGCGCAGGGGGCGCTGGTCGCGCTCGATCCCAACCGCCACACCGTGCTGGCGATGACCGGCGGTTACGACTTTTTGCTCTCGAGCTTCGACCGCGCGACCCAGGCCCGGCGCCAGCCCGGGTCCGCGTTCAAGCCGATCGTGTACGCGGCCGGCATCGCCAGCCGCTCCTACACCGCCGCGTCGCTGCTGACCGACGCGCCCAAGGTCTACCGCGATGCGAGCACCGGCAAGACATGGAAGCCGGAGAACTACGACGGCCGCTTTCGCGGCGACATCACGCTGCGCGAGTGCCTGACCCATTCGGTCAACATGTGCTCGATCCAGATCCTGGATCGGGTGGGCGTCGACGGTGTCATCGATCTGGCCAGGCAGCTCGGCATCCAGTCGCCGCTGCCGGCGAGCCTGACGCTGGCGCTGGGCTCCGGCGACGTGACGCCGTTCGAGCTCGCCAACGCCTATGCCACCATCGCCAGCGGCGGCCTGTTCCAGGCGCCGGTGCTGATCGAGCACGTCAAGAGCAACGACGGCCAGTTGCTGCTCGAGGCCAGCTATGAGCAGAGCGAGGCGCTCGATCCCAACGTGGCCTACGCCATGACGCACATCATGCAATCGGTGGTCGAGTCCGGCACCGCGCAGCGCGCCAAGGCGCTGGACCGGCCGGTCGCCGGCAAGACCGGCACCTCCAACGAGCAGCGCAACGCCTGGTTCGTCGGGTTCACGCCCGATCTGGTCGCCACCGTGTACGTCGGCTTCGACGACAACGCACCGCTCGGCCGCGGCGAGACCGGCTCCCGCGCCGCGCTTCCGATCTGGGTCAGCTTCATGGAGCAGGCCGTCAAGCTGACCCCCAAGCGCGACTTCCAGGCGCCCGACGGCGTGATCTTCGTGCGCGTCAACAAGAACGACGGGCTGCGCACCGAGCCGACCGACCCCGACGGCATCGACGAGGTCTTTCTCGAGGGCACCGAGCCGACCGGGCAGCACGACCTGGCGGGCGCGCCGCCGTCGCTGTTCATGCACGACGGGGCGCCCGATCTGTGACCGGCCGGCCGCTGGCAGTCGCGCGCGGCGAAGCTTTTGGGGTATAACCGCGCCATGGCCGTCGGCGACCCGCGCGTCTCGATCGTCGTCCCTGCCCGCGACGAGGCCAGGAACATCGAACGCCTGATCGAGGCGCTCGACCGCGCCAAGGTCGAGCTCGAGGCCGCCGGCTATCCGACCGAGACGCTGATCGTCGACGATGGATCGCAGGACGATACCTGGCTGCACCTGCGCGCGGCGGCGGCCTCGCGGCCGTGGCTGTGGGCGATCCGACTGCGCCGCGGTTTCGGGCAGACCGCGGCGCTGGCCGCCGGCTTCGAGCACGCCCGCGGCGAGCTGATCGTCCCGCTCGACGCCGATCTGCAGAACGACCCGGCCGACGTGCTGCTGCTGCTGCGCCGGCTCGAGGAGGGCTACGACGTGGTCTCGGGCTGGCGTCGCCACCGCCGCGACCGGTCGCTGACCCGGCGCCTGCCCTCGCGCGTCGCCAACTGGCTGCTGGCCGTTTTCAGCGGCCTGCCGCTGCACGACTTCGGCTGCACGCTCAAGGCGTACCGCCGCCAGGTGCTCGAGGCGGTGCGGCTGTACGGCGAAATGCACCGCTTCATCCCGATCTACGCCAAATGGGCCGGCGCCCGCATCGCCGAGCAGGAGGTCCAGCACCACCCGCGCGTCGCCGGCCGCTCCAAGTACGGCCTCGACCGCACCTTCAAGGTGCTGCTCGACCTGGCCACCGTCAAGTTCCTGGGCGACTACTCGACCAAGCCGATCTATTTGTTCGGCGGAGCGGGCGCGCTGCTCTGCCTGGGCGGCATCGGGTGCGGCGCGCTGGCGCTGATCGAGAAGTACGCCTACGGCATCTGGGCCCACCGCAACCCGCTGCTGCTGCTGGCGGTGATGCTGTTCGTCGTCGGCATGCAGCTCATCGGCATGGGGTTGATCGCCGAGTTGCTGGTGCGCACCTACCACGAGTCGCAGCACAAGCCGACCTATCTGGTGGCCGAGGAGGTCAACCGCCCATGTGCGGCATCGCCGGTATCGTCGCTGCAGCCGGCGGACGCGTCGACGAGCACGCGCTCCGCGCGGTGACCGCGGCGCTGGCGCCGCGCGGACCGGACGGCGAGGGCCTTCACCTCGATGCCGGCGCCGGCCTCGGCCACCGGCGGCTGGCGATCATCGACCTCGCCGGAGGCCGGCAGCCGCTGTACAGCGAGGACCGCAGCGTCGTCGCCGTCGTCAACGGCGAGATCTACAATTTTGTCGCGCTGCGGCGCGAGCTCGAGGCCAAGGGCCATCGCTTTGCCACGCGCACCGATTCCGAGGTGCTGGTGCACGGCTACGAGCAGTGGGGCGAGCGCGTGCTCGACCGGCTCGAGGGCATGTTCGCGCTGGCGGTGTGGGAGCCGGCAGCGCGGAGCCTGCTGCTGGCGCGCGACCGGCTGGGCGAGAAGCCGCTGTACTGGGCGCGCCTGGCCGACGGCAGCCTGGCCTTCGCCTCCGAGCTCAAGGCGCTGCGCCTCTGCGCCGGCTTCGACGACGCCGTCGACGTCGCCGCGCTGGCGCGCTACCTGGTGTACGAGTACCTGCCGGCACCGCTCTGCATCGCGCGCGGCGCGCGCAAGCTCGAGCCGGGTTTCCGGCTGCGCTACACGCCCGGCACCGAGCCGGCGATCGCACGCTACTGGGACCTGCCGCTGCCGCCCTCCGGCGCGCTGTCCGGCAGGCGCTGTCGCGACGCACGCCGCGCCGTCGCCGAATTGCGCGCCGAGCTGGCGCGGTCGGTCCGCGAGCGGCTGGTGGCCGATGTCCCGCTCGGCGTCTTTCTGTCGGGCGGCATCGATTCGTCGACCGTGGCGGCGCTGGCCGCGCAGGCGCGCGGCGGCGACCTGGACACCTTTGCCATCGGTTTCGACGACCCCACGTTCGACGAATCGCACGCGGCCCGGGCCGTGGCCCAGCATCTTGGATCGCGCCACCACGAGCGGCGCGTCGTCGCGGCCGACATGCTCACTCTGCTGCCCCGCATCGGCGATCTGCTGGACGAACCGCTTGGCGACAGCTCCATCGTGCCGACCCACCTGCTGTCGAGATTCGCCCGCGATCGCGTCGCGGTCGCGCTCGGTGGCGACGGCGGTGACGAGCTGTTCTTCGGTTACCCGACCTTTGTCGCCGAGCAGCTCGCGCGCTGGTCCCTCGATGCCGCCCCGGCGCCCCTGCCGCGGTTGCTGGAAAGCGTCGGCCGCGGCCTGGCGCGACGGTTGCCGGTGTCGCTGCGCTACTTCTCGCCCGATTTCAAGCTGCGGCAATTCATGCGCGGTATCGGCCTGCGCGGAGCGCGTCGCCACCAGGCCTGGCTGGCCTCGCTGCTCCCGGCAGAGGCGCTGGCGACCCTGGCCCCGGAGGCGGCGACTGCGGTGGGCGCCGATCTCTACGACACCGTCGATCACCGCCTCGCCGCCTGCCGCTCTCGCGACGGCTGGGATCGGCTTCTCTACTTCTACGCCAAGGGCTATCTCGCCGACGGTGTGCTGACCAAGGTCGATCGCGCCAGCATGGCGGTGGGGCTCGAGGTGCGGGCGCCGTTCCTCGACTCGCGGGTGGTGGCGCTCGCCTGCTCGGTCGATCCTGCGCTGCGGCTGCGCGGCCTGCAGACCAAGTACCTGCTCAAGCGGGCGGTCCGGGATCTCCTGCCCGCCAGCACCGTACACCGCCGCAAGCAGGGTTTTGCCATGCCCATCGGCCGCTGGCTGCGCGGCGAGCTGCGGCCGTTGCTCGACGAGCGACTGGAGCCGGGCCTGCTCCGGCGGCAGGGTTTTTTCTCGGCGGCCCAGGTGCGGAGGTTGGTCGACGAGCATTGCGCCGGCGCGGCCGACCACCGCAAACCGCTCTGGACGCTGCTCGCCTTTCAGAGCTGGTGGCTGAGCTGGCGGGGCGCGTGAGGGCGATCGGTCCGCACAGATCGCCTCCTGTGATCTGGCTTGATCTGGATCACATTTCGTAAAAACAGTTTAACAATTTGTAAATATTACATATTTTACGATCGGAAGGTTGACCGATAGAGCCAAAACAGGGCTCCGGCGCATACTCTTTAATGGAGGAGTAGCGCGTGCGGATCAGCGGCGCCAGACCCTATGTGTCACCGGCAGTGGATCGCGCGCTCGAACGAGCGCCGGCCAGGCAGGCGCTGCGGGTCAACCCCGACCTCCTGTACCAGGAGATCACCGCGCCGCGCGCCGACATGAGCGCGCTGATCATCGATCCCCGCCCCGAGCGCGCGCACCCGCTGCTGCGACAGGAGGTCGAGGCGATGCGCCTGCGGGCCAAGCTGCGCGAGCGCACGCCCGTCGACACGCCGCAGACCCGGTCGCGCGCCGAGCGCGATACCCAGCCCGGGGCCGCACCACCGCCGCCGCCCGGTCTGCGCCAGCGCCGTCCCGATCGCAACGGCATCGCCGGCAGGAATCGCCTCGACGGCGGCACCGTGGTCGAGCGCACCGACAAGGACCTGCCCGGCGCGCCGACCTCGACCATGAGCGGCCGGCGGGCGACGCCGCCGAGCACGGCCGCGCTGCACAGCGCGGTGCGCGGCAATCGCCTGATCGGTCGCGGTTACCAGGGCCGCGAGGTGATCGAGCTGCAGACCCTGCTGCGGAGGCGCGGTTTCAACGTCTCGGTCAGCGGCACCTTCGACGCCGACACCGAGTCGGCGGTGCGCGTCGTGCAGCGGCGCGCCGGCCTGCCCGCGAGCGGGCTGTTCGACACCATGACCATGGCCGCGCTCGAAGGCCGCCTGACATCCGCCTCCTGAGCCGCGCTCATTCCACATCGTCGTCGTCGACCGGCGATCGCCCGGGCCCGCCCACCAGCCGCTCCGGCGCAAACGGCACCGCGTACGCGGCGAAGCTGCGCGCCGGGGACGGCCCGACGACGGCCGGCGCCGGCGCCGTGCCCGCCAGCTCGAGCATCCGGTCCGCGAGCCGATCGGTGATCGGGAGACCACTGGCGCGCTCGATGTCCAGATAGGTCGGCGAGGAGTTGGCCTCGAGAAAGACCAGCCGCCCGTCGGCGCGCTGGACGAAGTCGACCGCGCTGAACTGCAGACCGCACTCCCGCAGCAGCGCGCCGCAGCGGTGGCGCACTTCGTCGTCCAGGGCGACCGGCTGGTACGCCTGCTGACCGGAGACAAACTGCGATCCGGTCCGGTAGTCGACGGCGTCGGTCGGGATCGCGACCGCGGCCAGCACGCTGTCGGCCAGCGCGATGACGCGCACCGGTGTTCCGCACACCCGCTCCTGGAAGGTGACCGGCGCGACCGCGATCTCGGCCAGCCGCGCCAGCGCCTCGCCGTCGACCGGGCAGCAGGGCCCGCCGCCCATGCTCGGCTTGTAGACGGCGGTACCGACCTCGTCGATGAAGGCCCGCGCCCGCCACGGATCGCTGGTGATCAGCGTGCGCGGGACGGCCAGGCCGACGCCGCGCGCGATGGCCAACTGCAGCGGCTTGAGCTGCACCAGTTGACCGTGCGTCGGCGGATTGACCACGGGTACGCCGCGCCGCACCGCCCCGAGCAGCAGGGATAGCTGAAAGCCGTAGCGCTCGCGGCGCTGCATGTAGGCGACGTACCAGTCCGCGAACAGCCGGAAGTCGCCGTCCCGCTCGAAGGTGGGCGGCAGCGGCGACATGGCGTGACGCACGAACCAGCCATCGACGTCGTCTAGGCGCTGGTCGGCGTGCCAGAAGGCCGTGCCGTCGAAGGCACAGCGCGCACCCTGGTTGAGCGCCTGGCTCTCGACCAGCACCACCTGCGCCCCGCGCGCGGTCAGCGCGACCCGCAGCAGCTCGCACTGCGGATCGGTGGCCGAGCCGAGGATGCCGATGCGGACGGTCATCGCGGGCGCGGCTCAGCAGCCGCCGTCCTCGCCCTCGTCGCCGACCGAGCCGCCGCGGCGACCGGTGCGGTGGCGCCGGCGGTGGTCCTCGCGACTCTCCTGTTCGTCGGCGTCCGATGCTATCGGCTTGATGTCGATGCCGCGCACGCCGCGATCGAGCGCCTCCTCGCCCACCGCCTGAGTCTTGTACTGCTGCTCCTGACGCCTCTTCTTGCGAGCCATGGTCACCTCGCCGCTGCCCGCCTGGTCTAGCGACGGCGCATGCGCTCGCGCAGGTCGCGCGTCGCCTGCTCCGGATCGGCCGCCGCCGTGATCGCGGTGACCACGGCGACGTGTCGAACTCCGAGATCGAGCAGCGGATCTATGTTGTCCAGTTTGATGCCGCCCATGACGGTGAACGGGACGCGCAGGTATGGCACGATCGCGCGCACGCCTTCCACTCCGAGCGCCGGCGCGGCGTGCTCCCGGGTCGAAGTGGGGTAGACCGGGCCGACGTTGACGACGTCGGCGCCGTCCGCCTGCGCCCTCTCGACGTCCGCGATCGAGTGCGTCGACGCGCCCAGGATCAGGTCCGGCGCCAGCCGCCGGGCCGCGGCCAGCGGCAGATCGTCCAGCCCCAGGTGCACGCCGTCGGCGCCGACCGCGAGCGCGACGTCGACGTGATCGTTGACCATCAGCAGCGCACCGGCCTCGGCGGTGCGCGCGCGAAATGCCTGCGCCAGCGCGAACAGCTCGCGCAGCGGGAGATCCTTCTCGCGCAGTTGCACGATGCGCGCACCCGCCGCCAGCACGGCGTCCAGGATCTCGAGGCTGCTGCGGCCCGCCGAGTGGCGAGCGCTGGTCACCGGGTAGATGTCGACCTCGGCAAATCGCTGCAGCCGCCGGGCCCGGGTCGCGCTCGCGTTCATGCCAAGAACCCCTGGTCGAAGTCCTTCCACACCGGCTCGTAACCGTGCGTCTCGAGCATGGTCGCGATCTCGGCCGGCGTCCGGGTGTCGGTCACCGCGAACTGCTCGCCGGCGTCGCTGCCCAGGGCGTAGCCGCCGGGCGAGGTGCGGCTGCCGGCGCTCATGCGGGTGACGCCGATGCCGACCATGCGGTCGCGAAACCCGGCTCGCTCGCGCGTCGACAGCACCAGGTCGGCGTCGGGAAAGCACAGCCGCAGGCCGCAGATGAGCTGGCCCAGATCCCGCTCGGTCAGCGGCAGCAGTGCGATGCCGGCGCCCGGCTCGGTGCGCAGGCGCGGAAAGCCGAACCCCAGCCGCGTCCGCCAGTAGCTCCGCCGCAGCAGCGCCCCGTGCAGCGCCATCAGCACGCCCTCGACCCGCCAGTCGGCCAGCCCGAGCAGCGCGCCCAAGCTGACCGCACGCACGCCGGCGGCCGCGGCGCGCAACGGCGTTGCCAGGCGCTGGTCGTAGTCCGCCTTGGGCCCGGCCGGGTGCACCGCCCGGTAGGTCGGGCGATGGTAGGTCTCCTGGTACAGAGTCAACCCGTCGCAGCCGGCCGCGACCAGCACCGCGTACTCGGCCGTCGTCATCGGGTAGACCTCGACGCTGACCGAGCTGAACCGGGCGTGGCAGCGCGCCACCGCATCCCGGATGTAGGCGACCGATGCCGCCCTCCGGTCCTCGCCCGTCAACAGCAACAGGTGGCGAAAGCGCTGCTCGGCCAGGCGCGACAGCTCGACGTCGACCTCGGCCTCGGTCAGCGTGGCGCGCCGGATGTCGTGGTGCCGGGCAAAACCGCAATAGCTGCAGCTATTGGTACAGGCGTTGGAGAGATAGAGCGGGACGTAGAGGACAACGGTGCGGCCGAACCGCTGCAGCGTCAGTCGGCGGGCGGCCTCCTCCAGCGCGGCGAGCCGGGGGACCGCCGCCGGGCTGAGCAGCGCCGCCAGATGGTCGGTGGTGCGGTGCTCGGCGTCCAGCGCCCTCGTCACGTCCTCGTCGGTGCTGGCGTAGACGCGCTCCCTCGCGCTCTCCCACAGAGCCGGCTCGCCCAGCGCAGCCAGAGGGACGAGGTCTTTCACGGCGCGACCTTGCCGAGCTGGCCGACCAGTGGGCTGCTGGCGCTGGCGCGATCGCCCCGCGCCGACAGGCCCGCGAGATAGGCGCGGCGTCCGGCGTCGACCGCCAGCGCGAAGGCCCGCGCCATGGCGACCGGATCGGCGGCGGTCGCGATCGCCGTATTGACCAGCACCGCGTCGGCGCCCAGCTCGAGCGCCGCGGCCGCGTGCGATGGGGCGCCCAGGCCAGCGTCCACCACCACCGGCACCCGCGCCTGCTCGACGATGATGCGGATCTGATCGGCCGTCCGCAGACCGCGGTTGGATCCGATCGGCGCCGCCAGCGGCATCAGCGTGGCGCAGCCCGCCTCCTCGAGGTGGCGCGCCAGGATCGGGTCTGCGTTCATGTACGGCAGCACGGTGAAGCCCTGCGCCACCAGCTCGCGCGCCGCCTGCAGCGTCTCCACGCCGTCGGGCAGCAGAAAGTCGGGCTCGGGAGTGACCTCGAGCTTGACCCAGCGGTGGCCGACGATGGCAGAGGCGATCTTGGCGATGCGCACCGCCTCGATCGCGTCGCGCGCGCCCGATGTGTTGGGCAGCAGCAGGTAGCGATCGCGATCGACGGCGGCCAGCGTCCGGTCTTCCGGGTTCTCGAAATCGACGCGGCGCACCGCCACGGTCACGATCTCGGTGCCGCTCGCGGCGAGCGCCGCGCGCAGTTGCTCGGGCTGGCCAAACTTGCCGGTGCCGGTTAGCAGCCGGCTGGCAAAGGCGCGCCCCGCGATGATCAGCTTGTCGTCAAAAACCTGGTTGACCATCGTCGCTCAACCGCCGCCGACCAGCCGCACCACCTCGACCGCATCGCCGTCGCGCAGCACCGTGCGGACCAGGGCGGCGTGCTCGATCACCTCGCCGTTGAGCACCAGCGCGGCGCCGGCGAGCGCCAGGTCCAGCTCGCCCACCAACTGCGCCAGCGAGCAGGTGGGATCGACCTCGCGCGGCTGGCCGTTGAGCACGATGCGCACCGGTTTCTCCTGCGCCGCCGCCTCAGGGCTTGCGGGCGCGTTGGGCGCGGTAGGCGTCGCGAAGCTGCAGCGCCCGATCGGCCAGCGCCGCGTCGACGCTGCCGCCGCGCACGATCGCCAGCGAGCGCTTGGCCATGGCGTGCCATTCGGCCATCTGCTCGCCGCTGGGCGTGTGCACCACCAGCCCCTTGGACTTCATGGCGGCGAGCGCGTTGGCCTCCTCCCGCCGCACCGCCTCGGTCAGCCGATTGCCGACCTCGAAGCAGCGGGCCCGGATCCTGGCCCGCGCCGGCTCCGGGATCCTGTCCCAAGCCTGCTTGGTGATCACGGTGCCTCCGATCAGCGAACCCCAGCGCACGTCGATCATGTGGGGGGTCTGCCGGTAGCTCTGAAGCGCCACCGCCGAGATCGGTGTGGTCGGAAAGACCTCGATCAGGCCGGTCTGCAGGGAAGGAATGACGTCGACGCTCGAGAGCACGACCGGCGAGAAGCCGATCTCGGCGAAGGCCTGCAGCGCCTTGGGGTCGTTGGCCCACATCCACATCTTCATGCCCTTGACGTCGGACACCGCGGTCGCCGGGCGCTTGGTGAAGAAGTAGAACCAACCGCCGTCGCTCCAGGTCAGCGTGACGTAGCCGTCGTCCAGCAGCGCCTGGTCGAACAGCGGCTGCATCTGGGCGAAGACCGCGTCCTGCTCCTGGTAGTTGTCGAACAGCATCGGCAACTGGACCGCCATCGGCTCGGTCGTGATCAGCGCCAGGCCCGAGTTGGTCAGGGTGGCGGCATGGAGCTGACCGATGCGCAGCTTGCGCACGATGGTCGTCTCGTCGCCGACCACGCCGGCGTAGACCTTGAGCTCGATCTGGCCGCCGGTCTCCTGGCTGAAGACCTCGGCCATCTCGAGCATGGCCTTGTGCCAGACCGTGCCCTGCGGCGCGACCGTGCCCATCTTGATCGCGATCTTGCCGGCCGCCGCCGGCTCTGCCGCCAGCGCCAGCAGCGCGCAGGACAGAGAGAAAACCGTCACCCGACGCATCGCCCAGACCCCATGCCATGGCACCGCAATGTTGTGGACCCTAGCGCCAAAAATTCGATCTGGCCAGCTCGAGCAGATAGGGCGCGGCCGCCCGCAGCGCCTGCCCGCGGTGGCTGACCTGCTGCTTCTCGGCCAGCGGCAGCTCGGCAAAGGTCCGCCCGTCTCGCCACTCGAACAGCGGGTCGTAGCCGAACCCGTCCCCGCCCCGCGGCGCCCTGGCGATCGCGCCGCGGCAACTCCCCGTGAAGACGCGCGTCTGGCGGCCGGGCGCTGCGACCGCGATCGCGCACCTGAACTCGGCGCCGCGCGCGCCGTCGTCGATCGCAGCCATCTTCTCGAGCAGGTGGCGGCGGTTGGCCTCGTCGCCCTGACCGCGGCCGGCCAGCAGCGCGAAGCGAGCCGAATGAACGCCGGGCGCTCCGCCCAGCGCGTCGACGCACAGCCCCGAGTCGTCGGCGACGCAGATCTGACCGCAGGCGGCGGCGCCGGCCTCGGCCTTGAGCACCGCGTTGTCGGCAAAGGTCTGGCCCGTCTCCTCGACGTCGAGGGAGAGCTCGCACTGCTCCGGCGTGACCACCTCGATCGCCGTCCCCAGCAGATCGCGCAGCTCGCGCAGCTTGCCGCGGTTGGCGGTCGCCAGCAGCAGCCGCGTCATGCCGAGATCTCGACCACGCGCCGCTGCTGTTCCGTCAGAACCGCGATCGCCGCCAGCGCGCGATCGATCATCTGGCCCGCCCGATCGCGGGGAAAAGCCTGGCCCTCGGCGGTGCCCTGGATCTCGATCAATCGGCCGCCGGCGGTCGCCACCACGTTCATGTCGACGTCGGCGCGGGAGTCCTCCTCCTGGCACAGGTCGACGACGATCTCGCCGTCGACGATGCCGACGCTGACCGCGGCCACCTGGTCGCGCAGAAGCCGGTCGAACGGCGGCATCGCACCGAGCCTGGCCAGGTGTCTCAGGGCCAGCGCCAGCGCCACGCTGCCGCCGCCGATCGCGGCGCAGCGGGTCGAGCCATCGGCCTGCAGCACGTCGCAGTCGATCCAGATCGTGCGCGGACCGATGCGATCGAGGTCGATCGCGGCGCGCAGGCTGCGGCCGATGAGCCGCTGGATCTCGACCGTCCTCCCGTCGACGTGCTCGCGGTCGCGGCGGCGCCGCTCGCGCGTGCTGCCCGGCAGCATCGTGTACTCGGCGCTGAGCCAGCCGCCTCCGGCGGCCTGCCGGTGGGGCGGCACGCGCTCCTCGACGGTGGCCGTGCACAGGACCCGCGTCGCGCCGAGCGATACCAGCACACTGCCGGGTGGATCCTTGAGCCAGTTGGTCTCCAGCACGAGCGGCCGCACCTGGTCCGGCTGCCGTTGATCGCTGCGCATCGCTCCCTCCTCGCTGCGCCAGCGTAGCGCGCGCGCCGCCGCCTGGCCAGCGGTCACGCACCACGCGCCGCTTGTCAGGTGGCGCTGGATTTCCCATAGTGCACGGCGATGGAAGAGACCGCCGACTCCGACCGCCCCCGCTGCCTGATCTGCGGCGCCTTGCTGCGGCACGCCGATCGCGCGCTCTGTGCGCGCTGCCTGAGGGAATCGGAGCAGCGCGAGCGCAAGCGCCGGACCCGGCCGATCGGCGGCGCCCGGACGCCATTTGGCACCCGGGTCTCCGCCGCGATCGTC
>JAFGSX010000305.1 GCA_016934455.1 Deltaproteobacteria bacterium | reverse complement strand
GACCCCGACCCCCACCGGCGCCTGCTACGACCGGGCCGACTACGACATGCTCAGCGCCAAGAACGCGATCGCGGCTGAGACGCTCGCGCCGATCTCCGGCCTGACCATCGTGCCGGTGTACGACCAGAATTCGGCCCACCCCGAGTGGATCACCGCCGACGGCCACCCCAACGACCTCGGCCACGCCTTTCTGGCGCAGACCTTCCTGGCGCTCATGCTGCCGCTGCTCGAGCGCTGCGCGGGCGCCGCTGGCGACGGCTGAGGCGCGCCGCGGTCAGCTCTCCTCGACCGCCTCGCGGGTGCCCGGCGCGCGCGTGATCTCGCAGCGCACCTGGTCGCCGCGGCGTTCGACCTCGACCGTGACCGGGCCCGTCTGCGCGCTGCGGTAGGCAAAGCGGAGCCGGCTGTCGACCACGAACTGGCGCCGCTGCTCGGTGTCCAGCAACTCGTGCACCAGGGTCAGGATCTCGTCGGCCGAGCAGGACTTGCGCAGCACCTTGCGCTCGCCGTCGTCGAGGTCGAGCTGGATCGGTTGCCCGGAGGCCAGAAGCAGGCCGTGCGCGCGGTGGCGCTCGAGGTTGCCCAGGTAGGTGTCGATGCGCGCCATGATGGCTGAAGTCGATTTCCCGCTGCAGAGGGTATCCTAGCGTGGTCAAGCGCACAGCGCGAGGCTATACTGCGTCCCCATGGGTGTCCCGATGCACAACGCTGTCGAGCTGCTGCGCGAGGGCGCGGCCGCAGGACTGCTCAGCGGCGTCAACATTTTTTTCGCCATCCTCGCCGTGGGCGTGCTGATCGCGGTGCACGAGTTTGGTCACTACCTGGTAGCGCGCGTGGTCGGGATGCGCGTCATCCGCTACTCGATCGGCTTCGGGCCGCCGCTGTTGATCTGGAAGCACGCCGACATCGAGTACGCGCTGAGCGCGATCCCGCTCGGCGGCTACGTGCACGTGTTCGGGATGAGCCCGGCCGAGCCGGGGGCGGCGGAGGATCCGCGCAGTTACCAGCGCCGGCCGCGCTGGGCCCGGGCGCTGGTCTGCCTGGCCGGTCCGATTTTCAGCTACGGCCTTGGCGTGCTCGGCTACTTCACCTTTTTCTTCGTCGGCCAGACCGCGCAGGAGCGGGTTTACGAGGTGGCCGAGGTGTTGCCGGGCACGGCGGCCGAGGAGGCCGGGCTGCAGGTCGGCGATCAGATCGGATTGCTCAACGACCACCTGCCTCGCTCGAGCGACGACTTTGGCGCCTACATCGACCAGCACAAGGGCGAGGAGCTGGTGCTGGTCATCGACCGCAAGGGCGAGCTGATGAAGGTGACCGCGCAGCTTCCACCCGAGAGCACCGACAAGGGGTTGCTCGGCATCCGCTACGCCGAGAGGATCAACCAGGTGCCAGTCGACACCAGCCTGCCCGAAGCGATCAAGGCCGGCTTCGTCACCTCGTACCGGCAGTCGCTGCTGGTGCTGTCCGCGCTGGGACGGCTGTTCACCAAGCCGTCCGAGGTCGAGGTCGGGGGAGTGCCGGCGATCGTCAACGAGCTCAAGAAGAGCGCCGACCGCGGTCTGCTCGACTTCATCTGGCTGCTGGCGGGCCTGACCGTGATGTTCGGCCTGCTCAACCTGCTGCCGGTGCCGGCGCTCGACGGCAGCAAGGTGCTTCTGCTCGGCGTCGAGGGCCTGACCGGGCGCGATCTGCCGGCGCGCTTTCAGCTCGTGTTTCACGGTGTCGGGTTCCTGCTGCTGCTGGGGCTGATGGTCATCGTCAGCATCAGCGATGTCTTCAAGATGGTGGGCAAGTAGAACGGGGTCGAGCATGGAGCTCAACGACATTCTGGGCATCGCGCTGCGCGGCGGTGCGTCGGACATTCACATCAAGGCAGGCCTGCCGCCGATGTTCCGGGTCGACGGCACGCTGGTGCCGCTCAAGGACGCGCCGCGGCTGCCGCCCGAGGAGGTGCAGCGCATGGCCTACTCGATCATGAACACCACCCAGAAGGAGGCGTTCAAGGCCGAGTACGAGATCGACCTGGCCTACGGCGTGCCCGGCCTGGGCCGCTTTCGCGTCAACGTCTTTCAGCAGCGCGGCACCATGGGCGTCGTGCTGCGCGTCATCCCGATCAAGGTGCTCACCATCTCCCAGCTCAATCTGCCCAAGATCCTGGAGAAGATCGCGATGGAGAACCGCGGTCTGATCCTGGTCACCGGCACCACCGGATCCGGCAAATCGACCACGCTGGCGGCGATGATCGACCACATCAACACCTACCGCACCTGCCACATCATCACGGTCGAGGACCCGATCGAGTTCCTGATCCGAGACAAGCGCTCGATCATCAACCAGCGCGAGGTCGGGGTCGACACCAAGACCTTCTCGCGCGCGCTGCGCAGCGCCATGCGCGAGGATCCGGACGTCATCCTGGTCGGCGAGATGCGCGACCTGGAGACGATCGAGACCGCGCTGCTGGCCGCCGAGACCGGCCACCTGGTGCTGTCGACGTTGCACACGCTGGACGCGACCGAGACCATCAACCGCATCATCGCGGTCTTTCCCCCC
This sequence comes from Deltaproteobacteria bacterium, assembly GCA_016934455.1. Classification (GTDB taxonomy): domain Bacteria; phylum Myxococcota; class JACRCW01; order JAFGSX01; family JAFGSX01; genus JAFGSX01. Next base: position 780 of record JAFGSX010000305.1, on the reverse strand, counting down.
TACCAGCAGAAGCAGATCCGGATGCAGCTCGGCTCGGTGCTCAAGGCGGTCATCTCGCAGCGCCTGATGCCGCGCGCCGACGGCCGCGGCCGCGTGGCGGCGCTAGAGGTGCTGGTGGCGACCGCGCGCGTGCGCGAGATGATCGAGGACAAGGACCGCACCAAGGAGATCCCGGACGCCATCAACAGCGGTTACACTCAGTACGGCATGCAGAGCTTCGACCAGTCCTTGATGTTTTTGCTGCAACGCGGCCTGATCAGCTACGAGGAGGCGATGCGCCAGGCCACCAATCCCGACGATTTCCAGCTTCGCGTGTCGGGCATCAGCGCCACCAGCAACACCAACTGGGACGGCTTCGAGGTGCCCGGCGCCAACTCCCCGGTGCCGACGGGCATGCCGCCGGGCATGGTGCGGCCAGGCCAGCGGCCGGCGGGACCGGCTGCCTCGCCCTTTGCACAGCCCCAGTCGCGGCCAGCCGTGACCGGACCGGCGGCGCAGCCGGCGCGGACAGGCACCCAGCCCGCGCAGTCGACCGCCACGAACCCGGACGACGACTTTCAGATCGAGCGGTTTTAAATTCGTCGTTCAGCCCGGTTGATGCCTGTTTGCTAAAGTGACACTTCAGGAGCGAGGCAGCGGCCTGTATGCAATTAATGCATAGGTTGAGATCTGCCCCAAGTCTGGCCTGTAACAATATGCAAGATAATAACTATTTAGCAAAATCGTCTTGAATCGACCAGGTTGTGGGGCCCCGCCTTGACCGGCGACCCTTTTTGTCCT
>JAFGSX010000304.1 GCA_016934455.1 Deltaproteobacteria bacterium | reverse complement strand
GTCAACGCGGTGGTGCGGGTGGTCGACGGGGCGGGCAACGAGAGCGTGTCCAGCGTGCTGGTGCGGCTCGACTTCACGTCGCCCGCGTTGGTGCCCGACACCGCGCAACTGGTCCTGCAGCCGCCACCGGGCTGCCCGGTCAACACGGTCAGCCGTTGGACCCGCGGCGCGACAGCGAGAGTGGCCTTCGTGCTCGATGAACCAGTGGCCACCCTTCCCGTGGTCCGGACCAGCACACCTGAGACTATAACATTCGAGCACCGATCTGGCTTGGTGACCTCGTTTGCCTTTGAAAAAACTCTTGGCGACGAGGCGCTGTACCAGGGACTTCACGACCTGCAGGCCGAGGTCGTGGACCAGGTCGGCAACCGCGCCATGCTCGGCCTCGACTGCTCCTTGCCGCTGGTCGTCGACACCATGCCGCCGACGCTGCTGGTCGACCAAAGCGCCGTGCGTTACGTGCGCTCGCCGTGGGGCAATGCTGCGGCCGAGGACCTGGGCGGCTTGGCGATCCCAGCCGGGCCTTATTATGAGTTAGCGCCGGTCGACAATCTGGCGCCGCAGAGCGCCCTTGCCGCGAGCACCTTTGAGCTGGTCGACGAAGAACTGATCTTGTTGCAGGTGTGGGCCGACGCCGCGCGCGGGTCGCTGCTGGGCTCGACCGCGGCCAACGGTGACGGGACCTGGCCGCGCCTTCGCCTGGCCAACCTCGACACGCCCTCCGCGTTCGTCGACGGCTTCGATGGCGCCTGCAACTCGTCGGAATTGGTAAAAATTGAAAACGCCGAATGGGTGGCCACGCCCAACCCACCCGCGTTCGCGGCCAGCCCGCATCTGCTGCAGGCAAGCCTCCAAGTCGCCGATTCGCTGGAGCAGGATCCACTTGTGATCCGCTCCGGCGGGACAGAGACCTTTGGCTTCGACGGCGCAGCGCAACTTGTGCGCGCACAGCCGCGCTGGCGGGAACGGGGAGCCAGGGCCAATGTGACTGCTCGCGCCTATCACGCCGTAGCCTATGACAACAAGCGCGGCCGCACCGTGTTGTTCGGCGGCATGAATGCCGAAGCAATGGGATTACTCAGAGACACTTGGGAATGGGACGGTCAGGACTGGATTGAAAGAACGCCAGCCGCCAACAATCCGCCAGTGCGCATCGCCCATGCCATGGCGTACGACAGCACGCGCGAATGCGTCGTGCTCTTCGGGGGCTACCACAATTTCCCAGAAGACTTCGATGAAGAGCTGCAGGATACCTGGGAGTGGGACGGTCAATCATGGATCGAGCGGACACCGTTTGAGGACAACCCGCCAGCGCGCGGCCAACACGCCATGGTTTATGACAGCCAGCGCCAGCGAGTCGTGCTGTTTGGCGGCCAGGACTCAAGGGGAGCGATTTTCCAGGACACCTGGGAGTGGGACGGTGAAGTCTGGACCGAACGAACACCGGATTCGGACAATCCTCCGGAGCGCTACGAAGCCGCCCTGGCCTTTGACAGCGCGCGCGTCCGGGTCGTGCTGTTTGGCGGCCGGAACTCGGCCGGGCCAATGCAAGACACGTGGGAGTGGGACGGCCAGGTCTGGGCCGAGGTGATCCCGGTCTCCGACATTCCCGCCAAACGCTCGGGGCATGTCGCGGTCTTCGACAGCGCGCGTGCTCGCGTCGTGCTCTTTGGAGGACAAGTCGATTACTATGACTATTTGCTGGACGCCTGGGAGTGGGATGGCCAGGCGTGGGTCGAACAGACGCCCGGGGACGCCAACCCACCGCCGCGCACCGGCACGGCAGCGGCTTTCGATGTCGCTCGCAGCCGCGTCGTGCTGGTCGCAGGAGTCGACCCCTCCTGGCAGTCGGTAGCGGACACTTGGGAGTGGGATGGTCAGGACTGGGTCGAGCTGACACCGGATAACGAAGGCCCGGTGCCCCGCTCCGAAACGGCGATGGCCTACGATAGCAGCCGCGGCCGCATCGTGCTCTTCGGAGGACGTTCTGATAGCCAGAGACTCAACGACACCTGGGAGTGGGACGGTCGCGCCTGGAGCGAGGTGGAGCCGGCTTCCGGCGCGCCTGTTGCACGCTATGGACACGCCATGGCCTACGACAGCGCGCGCGGACGGGTCGTGCTGTTAGGCGGTTACAGCAGCCTGGGGACGATGAATGACCTGTGGGAGTGGGATGGCCAGGACTGGCTCGTGCGGACACCGGCTTCCGGTAGCCCACCGGATTTCTGGCGACATGCCATGGCCTACGACAGCGCGCGCGGCCGTCTCGTGGTGTTCGGTGGCAATCACAGCGGACAGGAGACCTGGGAATGGGATGGCCAGAGCTGGTTGCAGCGGATACCAGCCACCGCGTCGCCACCGGCCCGCGAGTATCACGCAATGGCCTACGATGCTGCTCGCGGCCGCGTCGTGCTGTTTGGCGGAAAAAGTTCCTCTGTCTCCCTTCTCCAGGACACCTGGGAGTGGGACGGCGATGACTGGTCAGAGGTGACGTCGGCTTCGAACACTCCGTCACCGCGCTGGAGCCCCACCCTGGCCTTCTATGGCGCGCGTGGTCACGTCGTGATGTTCGGAGGTTACTGCGGCGGCTACGACTACGTGAATGACGTCTGGGAGTGGGACGGCCAGGACTGGACCCAACGGATACCGGTCGCCGAGATTCCTGCCGGGCGCTGGAGACACGCCATGGCCTATGACATCGCTCGCGACCGTATCGTGGTCTTCGGTGGCAGAGACACCATGGGGGGGGCATGTCCAGAAACCTGGGAATACGACGGCGGCGCGGCTCACCGTCCAGCATTCCAGTTTGACGTCGCTGCGGCTGTAGCTGGCTTCTCTGCCGCTGAACTGACCGGTCTGCGCGTGCGCGCGCACTGCGGCGGGACCTTCGCACCCTTTGACGCAAACGACGTCGGTGCCACACTGCTGGGTTGGTCCATCGGCGGCCTGGGGCTGCCACCTGGGAGCTGGCGCGAGCTGGCCTCCAACTCCGCCTTCGCATCGACAGCGGAACCCCACCTGCCGGCGCCGCCCGGAGCGCTCATCGACTGGAGCGCGGCCTCGGCCGACGAGGCGAAGGCCTACCTGTTCGAGCACGACCGCTCGCTGCACTTTCAGTGCCGCCCATCTGGTCTTTCTGGCACCGACGACGCCCGGGTGGCGCTCGACTACATCGAGGTGCGGGTGCGCTACCGCGCGCCGTGAGCGGAACTTTTTGCCAGCCCCGGTTGTCGATTCACTTCATGAGCAGCGCCGCCGAGGAGATCGCGCCCGAGGAGTATCTGATCGCCCGCAGCGGGCTCTCGCTCGAGGACGCCCGGCTGTGCCAGAGCCGCCTTGAATCGCGGCAGGTCGACTGCGTGATCGGCACCACCCGCGCCGCGATAACGAGCGCGCCGGCACCGGGCGCGGCGGTCTGGTGGATCAAGGTGCGGCGCGACCATCAGACCGCGGCCGGCGAGCTGCTGGCCGCGCTGGAGCGCCTGCCGGTGACCCTGGTGCGCCGCGACGCGACCTGGAAGTACGCCTTTGTCGCCTCGGCCTTGACCGCCCCGGTCAACTACCTGCTGCTCGAGCGCACCGGCTATCCGCCGCTGAGCCTGGCGCTGGCCGCGGTCGCGATCGGACTGGCGATCTATCTCGGGCGGCAGCGCGCGGTCTATCTCTGTTCCAACCCGCAATGCCTGGCCGCCAACGACCGCGACAGCGGGTGGTGCTGCCGCTGCGGCGCCAAGATCGAAGCCGTGGTCGAGCGACCAGGGAGCGTCGCCAGCACCGATCGCGACGGTTGATCGCCGCGGTCCGCAATGTCGCCGACCTCGAGCTGCGGGTCGCTGCTGTCCCGGATGCCCACGCCGGCCGCGGACCGCGCGCCGATGCGAAGACCGGTCTCGCGAACCAGCGATTCGGTATTTCTAGCAACGAGGCGGGCGGCCGGACAGCGCTCTACTGCGCCAGCGCCGCCTCGACCGCCGCGTGGCGTGCCGCCAGGTGCGGGATCAGGGCGTTGGCGCCCGCGGTGAGCGAGCCGTCGAAGCCGTCGACCGTGGTGTTGGTATAGGGGAAGACCTCGGTCGCGATCGGCCCCGCCACGTAGGGCGCGACCAGATCGTGCCACCGCTGCATCTGCGCCGCCACCTCGTCGGCGGCGAACGCGCCATCCAGCGCGCGGCGCAGCTCGCTCCGGTAGTCCTGGCGATAGACCGGGTCGGCGAGCAGAAACCGGATCAGGGGCCAGTTGTGGTCGACGGTCAAAGACGGATCGGCGGGATCGGCGAGCGCGATCTCGTCGAGCATGACCGAGCCCGGCTCCGGGCACCGGGCCTGGGTCCGCCGCAGCATCGACTCGTTGAGATCCCACGGCAACCACAGGAAGCGGCCGCCGTCCTCCGGATTGGCGTAGACGTAGTAGTTGTGGTGCATGCAGCCGTAGCTGTCCCAGTTCATGATGACCTGGTTGATGGCCAGCGCGCGGAGAAAGGCCCCGACGTCGAACACCCGCTCGAGGTCGGTGCGCCAGATCGCGGGCAGGTCGCGATCCGAGTGCAGCGCCGCGATCGCTGTCGCCACGTCGTCGCCGGCGGGTTCGTCGCGGCTGGAGCAGGTCTCGAAGTAGAGCGCGAGCGCGGCCCGATCGATCTCCTCCAGGCCGAGCCAGCGCGCGGCGTCGCCCCAGGGCTTGTAGAGCGCGCCCGAGCCGTCGCCGATCTGGGTGTCTAGCATCTTGTCGCACGGGTCCTCGATCACGGTGTAGAGCCCGAAGTAGGTCAAGCCGTCACCCCAGTCGACGTAGACCGCGGCGAAGGCGGTGCGCGCGGTCGGCACGCCGCCGACGCGGAAGATGTCGCTCGCCAGCTTCTCGCGGATCAGCGACGGGTCGTTGAAGGCATTGGAGAACGACAGCTTCTTGAAGCCGTAGCAGCGCTGGTCGGCGAGCTCGGCGTGGCCTTCCTCGTAGTGGTCGAACTCGAGGATGAAGGCGAGCTTGCGCACGCCGCTCTGCCAGGCCGCCTTGAGAGACGAGTGGCCCTTGTAGCGCATGCCGACCTGGGTCCACTGCCGTTCGCCCAGGCGGACGGTGGCGGGCACCCACATCGGCTTGGGCGAATCGTCGAGGTCGCCGCTGCTGCTGCCGCCGCTGTATTTCTCGTCCATGTCCTCCAGCGTGGCCGCGCGATCGGCGCGCGAGATCGCGATCTCGAACCGGTGCACCCGATCGTCGAACAACCTGGAGTAGCCGGGCGCGACGCCCGGGCAGTGGCTCTCCCGCTGCCAGAAGTCGGGCCGCACCAGGTCGGGCGCGTCGCCGTCGCAGACCACCGCGTCGGGGGTCGTCGGCGTCGCGGGCGGGCAGGCGACCGCGGACAGGGCCGCCAGCAGCGTCGACGCCAACAGGATCGGTGACCGCCTCATCGCCTGCGGCTCCGCCCTAGTCGCCGCAGTAGTAGCGGCCGGTGGTGCCGCCCCGCGCCGCGTACTCCCACTCGGCCTCGGTGGGCAACCGGCCGCCGAGCGCCTCGCAGAACGCCTTGGCCGCGTCCCACATCACGTAGGTCACGGCGCACTCCGGGCAGTAGTAGGTCGACGGAGGCGCCTCGCCGGTCTGGTCGAAGTACTGCTGCTGCGTCAGCTCGGTGGCGGTCATCTCGAAGGCGCCGACGCTGACCGGGTGCGACGGCAGCTCGTTGTCGGCGCACTGGTCGTCTCCCGCCGAGCAGCCCATGTCCAAGGTGCCCGCCGGCACGTGCACCCAGGTCGGCGTGATCAGCGGGTTGCCGCCGCCGGCCGAGGTGCGGACGCAGCGGATGGTCGGCGCACAGGCGCCGTAGAAGCTGGGCGTGACGCCGTCGCGCACCGAGACCCGGATGCCGCGCGCGGTCGAGCCGTAGCAGCCGCCGCGCACGATGCGGTAGTCGCAGACCGCCTCGTCCCACGAGCTGCCGTCGGCGGGGGCGCCGGTGTAGCTCGCGTGGTAGCAGTCTGAAACCCACTCCACGGCGTTGCCCAGCATGTCGTAGAGGCCAAACGGGTTGGGCTGCTTCTCGCCCACCGGCTTGGCCTGGCCGCTCGCGTTCTCGACGTACCACTCGAAGGCGGCGGGGCAGTAGGCATCGGGGCTGCCGCCGGCGTCAGCGCCGCCGGCGTCGGCGCTGCCGGCGTCGGCCCCCGAAACCGGATCGCAGCCCGACGCAGCGACGACCAGGAGACCAGACAACGCCAAGGCACGATGGATCTTCATCGCCTTCTCCGCGCCCCGCTCAGAGTGCAAAGCAGTACCAGGAGCCGTAGCCGCCGTCGCCGCCGACCCCCGGTTCCATCGTGTCCAGCAGGTTGATGTTGCGGCCGCAGCCGTTGCAGGTGCCGCCGCCGCCCGGGCCGCTGGTGCAGTTGGAGTGGGCGTAGATCCAGTTGGCGTCGTCATCGCGGGTCGAGTTGAGCTGGCGCGGCCACGAGTGGCCGATCGGCAACTGCACGTTGACGTCGCTGCTCGTCCAGTCGTTGCAGGTGTACCTGGAATCGGTGCTATAGAGCCGGCCCTGGCGGTTGGAGCCGGTCAGCGTGTCGTGCGAGTCGCCGTAGCTGTGGTTGCAGTTGCCGAGCTCCGTGGTCAGACACTGGTTGAAGGGCCAGCCCCGGTTCCAGTCGTCGTACCAGATGACGTCGGTGTCGCCGGCGGGCCGGGTCTGCAGCAGACCGGCGACGTTCTCCGCCACCAGGTAGCCGTTGACGTCGTACCAGGGACCGCTGCCGATGCGGTCGATGGCGTGCACCGGGTTGCCGGTTCCGTCGTCGGTGACGCTCAAAAAGGCGCGCCAGGTCTTGCACGAGCCCACCGCCTCGGCCGCCTCCTGGCACTTGGCGTCGGCCCCCGCCAGGCCGCCCAGGTTGCCCCCCAGCCCTTCGTCCCCACCCCACTCCTGGATTTTCTGCAGGCTGACGACAAAAAAGCTGAAGTTGCTGGGGATGCAGGCCGATCCGCTGTCGCGGCCGGTCGCGGCGTCCGGGCGCGCGCCATCGAAGCCAGCGCTGTCGGTCACCAGGATCGGACGGTCGGGCCGGCCGTTCGAGTCGATCGCACCCGAATCCGGAAGCGACGTGTCCGGCAGCGCCTGGGTGTCGCTGCCCCCGCTGTCCTGGAGGACAAACCCGTCAACCCCGCGAGCGACGTACCGGATGGCGCTGGTATTGATGTCCGGACACGCAGCGAGCACCGCTCCCAGGGCAGCGGCGAGCAGCCGGCGCGCGCGGCCGCGGCGCGGCTGGGACGCCCGCTCAATCCCGCTCTTGTTCACCACAGCCGTCCTCGGCCCCGCGGTCGGACCCGGAATCGAAAGGACCCCATACCATCTCATTGTACATACCAAGGGTTAAGACAGTCGAGCCGGCGGCTCTGTTAGACGAGATCCGTCAGCGCCGGCAGCTCGCCTGGCCGCGCAGCGCTGCTGCGTCCTCGGCCGGCACGCCGCTCTGTTGCAGGTAGGCGTCGATGCCGCCGCGGCGCTCGATATCGTCGAGAACCGCCGTCAGACTGTCCGGATAGACGCGCATGCCGGCGTCGGCCGACAGCATGTAGTCGGCCATCACCGCCTCGCGCGAGGCGCCCAGGGTCAACAGCGCGACGGCGGCCAAAATGCCGGTGCGATCGCGGCCATAGACGCAGTGAAAAAGGATCGGGTAAGCGGCGGGATCGCCAAATCGATCGAAGGCGGCCCTGATCGAAGCGGCTTCGTTGAGGTCGGTCAGGTAGTCCTCGGGGCTGACGCTGGCCGGGACCGGCATCGGCGCCAGGGTCATGTCGGCGTGCCAGGTGACACAGGCGGAGTCCGGCGCGGCGAGCCGCTCGCCCTCGGTGCGCAGGTCGATGACGGTCCGGAGGCCCAGCCGGTCGAACTCGGCACAGTCCTGGGCCGTCAGCTCGGTCGGCTGCGCTGCACGGTAGAGCACACCGCAGACGACCGCGCCAGCATCGCCGAGCGCGATGCCGCCGAGATCGCGCGCGTTGCGCAGGACTTCGGGCAGGAGCGGCGTTCCGGGCTGACAACCAGCTCCGGCGTCGCATCCCGCGCCCGCGTCGCCGGTGGCGCCCGCGTCGCCGGTGGCGCCCGCGTCGCCGGTGGCGTCCGCATCGCCGCTAGCGGCCGCATCGCGCTGCGGGCTCGCATCTGCCGCGCTATCCGCGCCCGCGTCGCGCGCGCCCGCGTCGACGCCGGGCTGCGCGTCGCGCGGGTGGCTGGCGTCGTGCGGGTGGCTGGCGTCGACGGCGGCGTCGCGGGTGGCGTTGGGATCGGGCGGGCTGGGCGAGATGCAGGACGCAGAGCAGCCGACCCCGAGCACGACCAGCGCGCCGGCCACCGCCCTCCGGCACTGCCGTGAAACGAGCGCACGATCCGCATCCATCGCCATGGCGTTTCCCGGGGAGCAACCCCTGAGAGCGATGATAGCCGACCCGGGGGCCGGATCGACAGCCCGCAATGACCGGCCGCGAGGTCGTGCCCGCGCCTGCTCTGCGGTCGACCCCGATCCACGCCGCCCCTTGCCAGCGGGATCCTTGCCAGGGCATCATGATCGAGTCACCGCACAGGAGCGACCATGGGATTCATCGGCGGTATCTGGCTCGCGTTGCTCGGCGTGCTCGCCGCGCCCAACCTGTTGCTCTCAAGAAAACCCGAGGCCAGGCAGTGGCTCGACAAGATAGCGCCGTACCAGGGCTGGATCGGCGCCATCTCGGCGCTGTGGGGCGCCCTGGTCATCCTCGGAGCGCTGCTCAACCTGCGCTGGCTCAGGCACGCCTTGATCTACTGGGTTACCTACGCCGCGGACGGCGTGCTGCTGCTGTGCCTGGGCCTGTTGCTCGGCGTCGGCGTGCTCAAACAGTTCATCAAGGCGCCGCAGGCCGTCGAGAAGATGGACCAGACCATCGCCAGGCTGGCGCCCAAGCAAGGGGTGCTCGGAATCGTCGCCATCTGCCTCGGCGTCTGGGCGGTCATCTCGAATTTTCTGTGGCGCATCGGCTAGCGCCGGAGCGCTGGCCCGGCGACCGGCGCCTCGCGACCAGCCGCTCCTTGGCCGCGCGCGATAGCCGCTTGATCGCGGCCTCGCGCTGCAGCGCCTGCGAGCGGGTCAGCCCGGGCTCGACGTGGACCAGCTCGAGCGGCCTGTGGGAGCGGGTGTAGGCCGCGCCACGGCCGGCCCGGTGCACGGCGAGCCGCGCCGCCACGTCGACGGCCACGCCGGTGTAGAGCGATCCGTCGCCGCAGCGCAGGAGATAGACGCTCCAGCGACGCCGCGCTGTCGCCGGCCGCCCCACCTACCGCTCAACCCGGCCGCGGCATGCAGGCGCCGCCGTCCATGTTGACGATGGACCAGCACTGCGGCGAATCGACCGGGCAGCCGGCGTCGATCGCACCGGGCAGGCAGCGCGCGCGGCACCGGTAGTCGAAGCTGCCGGAGGGCGAGACGCAGAGGAAGACCTCGGCGCAGAAGGCGGAACCGCCGTCCCACCGGCACGGCTCGTTGTAGCCGACGCCGGGCTCGCAACCGCCGTAGGGAGCGACGCCGCCGTCGTTGTAGGTGAACCAGACACAGCGCTCGGTCTGCGGATCGCAATCGCTGCCGCCGAGCGTGCAGTTCTGGCGGCAGAAATAGCCAGCCACCGAGTCACCGAGACAGGTGGTGCCGAAAACGCAGTTCTGGTCGTCGCACGGCTGGCCGACGCCGGCCAGGCCGCTGCTGTCGATGCCACTCGCGTCGACGTGCCAGAAGGCGTCGACGGCGATCTGCCGGTCGCTGCCCGGGCCGGCGTCGCACTGCGCGTCGCAGCCGGCATCGGCGCCCGCGCCGTCCTGGGGACCGCCATCGACCGGCTCGTCCGCGTCGGCCGCGGCGAGGTCGCGCCCACCCTGGTCGATCGCGACGAGGTCGCGTGCCCCCTGGTCGGCCGCAACGAGGTCGCCCGGCGACCGATCGCCGCCGGCGCCGGCATCGCGCGCCGCGTCGACGGCGGCCGTGTCCATCCGCGCGCTGTCCGCGGCCGGCGCGCGGTCGCTCCCGGCGTTGGCATCGGCGACCGGCCCGCTCCTGGCGTCGACACCGGTCAGCGGCGGACCGGGACAGGCCGAGAGCAGCGCAACGACGAACGCCGAAATCGATCCGCCGCTGGCTCGGGATCGAAGACCGACCATGGGTCACCCCCACGGCTGGAGCGTGCGCCGCGCCCGCCGCCGCCGTCTTCGGGATTGTACACGCCGGCGCGCCGGGATGCACCCTCAGCGCTGGCCGCGGCCACGGCCAAAAGGCCCGCCGCCGGAACCCCTGGGGCCGCCCCACGGCCCGCGCGGCCGCTCCTCCTGGCGCATGGCCTGGTACCGGGTGTACTGGTCGTCGTCGAGCAGCTTGCGGGCGCCCTCGTCGGTCTTCTGCTCGATCGCCTGGAACTCGGCAAAGACCTCGGCCCGCGGCCGGTCGCCGGCGCGCACGTTGTCGCGCAGCGCGCGCCGCTGGTCGCGCTCGTCGTCGAGCAGCCGCGTCAGATCCTGCGTCTGCTGCGCGCTCAGGTTGGCCTCCTCGGCCAGCCGGGTGATCCGGTCCGCGCGCTCGCGGGCGCGCTCGGCCTCGTGCTCCTGCATGCGCTCGGCAAACAGCTCGTCCTGCGCCACCCGCACCAGTTGCTGGAAGCGCTTCTGGCCGGCCTCGGTGTCGATCGCGCTGCCGGTCAGCAGGGCGTCGACGTCGCTGCGCAGGGCGGCCAGCGCGTCGTCCGCGGCGGCCGCGCCCGGCCTGGTGCCGGCCCCGGCCTGCGCCGGCCGACCGCTCTCCAGGGCCGTCATCCGGCGCGCCAGGCTGGCCACGGTGCGCTCCAGCGCCGCCATCCTCGACTCGGCGTCGTCGGCGTCGTAGCCGACGGCGGCGCCCCGCGGCGAGGCCTGGTCATCGGCCCGGCGCTCGCTCTCCAGCGCGCTTGTTCCGAACAGCGCAGGCCGCAGCAGAGCCACGGCCAGAGCCGATGCCGAGAGCAGCAGTGCGGCGATGACGACGGCGCGATTCATGGCCGACCCCGTGATCCATCCACGCTAGGATTGACAGTCTGGCAGGTCAAGGCGTGAGCCAAATCGTTAGCCCCGTCGCAGCAGCCGTCCCGCGCGCTAGCGGCAATCCGCGACCGCGCGCGTCACCAGAGCGGCCGAGACCGCTGACGACGCCCGGTAGGCCGCGACAAAACGCCGGGTCTCGACCGCGTCGTACGCCGCCAGGTTGTGCGCCCAGCGGTAGCCGATCGGCTGGTACCAGAGCTCGGCCTGCACCTGGTACGGGCCGCCGGACTTGACCACGGCGACCGCGTAGCGCACCAGATCGCGGCCGCCCTCGAAGTCGGGGTCATTGGCCGCGTCGCCGCGCACCGCCACGTCGGAGGGAGCCGTGACCTTGTCAAAACCAGACGGCAGCACCCGGTTGTCCTTGAGGTATTGGGTGGCCGAGAGCAAGCCCGTGGTCACGCTGCCATCCGGCCGGCCCATGATCGTCTCGTAGATCTGCACCTGATCCGGCGTCTCGATCCGGCGATGATGCGGCTCGAAGGCGGCGTTGTCGTTGTCGTTGTCGTTGCCCACGATGGCTCCGTCGGCAGTCAGCGCGCCCGACTCGAAGACCGCGACACCCGACCCGTCGCGCACCACGACGTGCAGCCAGGCGCGGCGCGAGGGATAGGCGCTCGGCAGCTTGTGGCCAGCCCGGTTCTCGACGCCGACCGTGGCGGTGAGGACCCCGTCGGCGATCGGGCCGCAGTGGACGGTCAGCGCGGCGGCGCTCGACTGCAGATGTTCGACGTCGTGGCGCTGCGCCAGAGTCAGCTCGGCCGCGGGCGCCGTCACTCCGAGATCGCCGCGCTGCTGGTTGAGCAGGACCGGCACCAGAAAATTGGCGCCGCGAAATAGATGCTGCAGCACCGGCTGGCGCGGCTGTCCGAGCACGCTGCTGATCGGCGACGGCCCGGCCACGGCCGGCATGTGGCAGTCCTGGCAGCTCTGCGCCTCGCGATAGTCGCTGTGCTTCCACTCGAGGTAGGGCACCTGCTCGGGCAGTGTGCCCAGAACTTCGCCCTTGGTGCCGAGCGCATGGGTGAACAGGGTGTGGCAGGTTGCGCACAGCTCGCTGCTCCGGACGTGCGGAGCCCGGGTCGGCCGGTATCCAGTGGCCGACCGCATGACGCGCTGGCGGCCGGTGTCGACGTCGAATGGCCCGAAGACGGCCCGGGCGGCGGGCGGCGACAGCGCGGCCACGGTGAAACCACCATTGAAGCTGGCTGGCTCGCCGAGCCGGGCGTTCTCGATCTGATGGCAGGCAGAGCAAGCCACGCCGTCGACGGCCAGAGCGTCGCGCCGCGCCGGCTCTCGGCCCCGGGCGGCGGCCAGCGCCGCGAAGATCGGCTGCTGCTGCCCGACCGAGCGCTGCTCGGCGCGCGCCATCGGCATGTGGCAGGTGGCGCACTCGTTCTCGATCGCAGCCTGCAGCGCCGGCAGATCCAGCGTCTCGCGCCGGACACCGGCCTGCCAGTAGGGGTCGCGCGCCGACTGCGCCATCATGGTCGGCCGCCAGGCGGAGCCGATCGAGACCTCGTATCCAGCGCGATCGGTCAGCCCGTTGTGGCAAGCCAGGCACTGGTCGCTGACCGCGAACAGCTCGGGCGCATCGTCGTCGGCCAGAGCCAGCGCCGCCGCGAGCAGCGCGCCGGGCAGCGCCACCTTCATCCATCCCGTCGTCATGGTCGCCTCACCAGCCCTCGAGCAGGCCGCCGTCGAACCAGTCCCACAGCAGGTAGACCGTCAGCTCGACCGGCCGCGGCTCCTGGTGCGCGACCGGGATCCGCACCCCGGCGCCGGCCAGCAGGTTCTGGCGCCTGTTCAGGCTGACCTGTAGCTGCGGCACCACGTCCCAGTCCGGATCGAATTCGCGGCTCAGCGTGCTGGCTCCCAGCACCTCGATCATGGGCGTGAAGCTGCGGCCCCACTGCCCCCAGCCAAAGCTGCGGCCGCAGGCGAGGCGCCAGAAGACCTCGATCTCGGCCCGCCGCTGGTCGAGCGGCAGCTCGCTGCCGACCTGTAGCTGCACAAAACCGAGCAGCGGGATCGCCTGCCCGTAGGCTAAAAATGGCTCGAGAGCGAAGGTGCCCTTGCCAAAGCCGCGGTCGTGGTCGCCGGTCGGCAACACCACCTCGCCCGCCACGCTCAGGATCGAGCCGCTGCCCAGGCCGTGCAGCAGCACGTGCTTGGCGCCGACGCCGACGTCGCCCAGGCCGCCCTGCCAGGCCGCCGGACTGAGCGGATCGGCGGCGATCTGGCGCAGCCCGAACGGCACGATCAGCTCGACCTGGCTGCGCGAACCCAGGCGTTGCTCATAGATCAGCTTGTGGCTCTGCTGGTAGGGCGAACCGAGCCCGAAATCGCCGGTCAGCACTGCCTCGTCCTCGACAAAGGCCTTCTCGGTGAACATGGCTCGCGGGAAGTTCAGGTCGCCGCGCGGCCAGCCATCGTCGCGGCAGAAGCTGCGGGCGTGGTCGAGAGCCCGCTGCAGCTCATCGACGGTCAACGCCTCGCCGAAAGCCGGCATCATCGGGTCAAAGACGCGCTCGGGGCCGCCGCTGTGGGCGACCGCCAGCCAGTCCTCGTCCGGCTCGCGGCTGCTGAAGCTGCAGTCGGTGAAGTCGGGCAGCGGCACGGTGAAGCCGACCTGGCTGGCGCTGGCGCCGCGGCCGTCCCAGCCGTGGCAAGAGGCGCAGGCCGCGATGAAGATGTCGCGGCCGCTGCGCGCCGGCTGGCTGGCCGGATCGGGCGCGGCGGAGAGACGCGGGCCGGTGGAGACCAGGACAGCCAGGCCCAGCGCGGCCAGGCCGATCCAGACGGCAGGGCGATGCACGACCATGGGATGCTCCTCGAGCGGCGATCGCGATCGCCGGGACGACCCGCCACTCTAACCAGCAAGGTCTGAGTGCAGCAATCATCTATCGAGGAAATGACGCGGCCCGGAGCCGGCTGCCGGTCTGAGCCGCGCACTCGTGCCCTGTCGTCGTTGAAACCCAGCTCGACCGCGTCATAGGCGTCAACCCGCGGCTCCGGCGGTTTGTTCCCGCGCCGGCCGATCATCGACCCCGGGCCGGCGCGCCCGCACCGGGTGGCGGCGGCGCAGCGGAGCGGAGATAATGTGGCGTCGCGACCCGCAGGCGGTGCACCATGGCTCGAACCAGCTCCGTTCCGCGTCACCCGAAGACACCGCTGCTGCTCGCGCTCGCCAGCGTCGCGCTCGCCGGCTGCGAGTGCGAGCGCCGCTCCCTGGACGTCGGCGGCCAGCCGCGCAGCTTTCTGCTGCACAAGCCCGATCCCGCGCCCGCCGGGCCGGCGCCGCTGGTGCTGGCGCTGCACGGGCGGCTGTCCACCGGCGACGGCATGCGCCGCATCACCGGCTACAACGCGCTGGCCGACCGCGACGGCGCCGCGGTGGCGTACCCGGACGGCATCGACCGCAGTTGGGCCGATGCTCGCAACGCCTCGCCCGCGTCGCAGCAGGGCATCGACGACGTCGCTTTTTTGCTGGCCCTGATCGAGGCAGCAGCCGAGGAGATCGCGCTCGACCGCGAGCGGCTATACGTGCTGGGTATCTCCAACGGCGGCTTCATGGCGCAGACCCTGGCCTGCCGGGAGGGCAGCCGCCTGGCCGGCGTCGCCTCGATCATCAGCGCCATCCCGGCCGCCCTCGCCGGCAACTGCGCTCCGGATCGGCCGCTGAGCTCGCTGTTCATGAACGGTACCGACGATCCGCTGGTGCCGTTTGCCGGCGGCACCGTCAACGGCGACGCGGGCGGCGAGGTCCTCTCGTCGGACGCGTCGGCCGCCCACTGGGTGGCGCACGACCGCTGCGACCCGACACCCGAGGTCACAACCAGGGACGACGAGGACGACGGCACTCTGGTCCGCCGCCAGAGCTACCGCGGCTGCGATGGCGACAGCGCGGTCGACTACTACGTGGTGGAGGGCGGTGGTCACACCTGGCCGGGCGGCTCGCAGTACCTGCCCGAGGGACAGATCGGCGTGGCCAGCGAGGAGCTGGACGGGCTGGGCGCGGTCTGGGACTTCCTGCTGGCGCAGCGCAGGCAACCTCCGCGCGGGTGACGGCTCGCTGCGACGTCGACATCCATCTCTGGAGCGCGGACGCTATTTGCCGCCGGCAACGCGGCGTTGTATACCGCCTCGCTGGCGGGGGGATCACCG
Organism: Deltaproteobacteria bacterium; assembly: GCA_016934455.1. Lineage (GTDB taxonomy): Bacteria > Myxococcota > JACRCW01 > JAFGSX01 > JAFGSX01 > JAFGSX01. Next base: position 18,046 of record JAFGSX010000304.1, on the reverse strand, counting down.
CGATGTACGAGCAGAAGCCGTGGCTCAACTTCTATGGCCGCGTACCTCCGCACCTGGACTACCCGCAGCAGACCCTGTACCAGGCCGTGCATCAGTCCGCCAGCCGCCATCCCGATGCGATCGCATACGATTTCATGGGCCGCAACGTCAGCTACCGCAGGCTGTGCGAGGAGATCGACCGCTGCGCCAGCGCCCTGGCCAGCCTCGGTTTGAAGCGCGGTGACTTCATCACCATCGCCATGCCGACCTGCCCGCAGGGAGTGATCTGCTTCTACGCCGCCAACAAGCTGGGCGCCGTGGCGGCGATGGTCCACCCGCTGGCGACGGAAAAGGAGATCGCTTTCTACCTCGACGAGACCGGGAGCCGCTACGCGCTGACGCTCGACGCGTGCTACGGCAAGTTCAAGGCGGCGGCCGGTCGCAGCGCGCTGTCGACGCTGATCCTGGCGCGCATCCCCGACTGCCTGAGCTTGCCGCTGCGGCTCGGCTTCTGGCTGACCAGGGGCCGCCACCTCGAGAAGGTGCCGCGCGACCCGATGGTGCGCTGGTGGCGAGAGCTGATGGCACGCCGGACCACGGCCGTCGCCAGGGCCGAGACCGGCACTCACGACCCGGCGGTGGTGCTGTTCAGCGGCGGCACCACCGGCGTGCCCAAGGGCATCCTGCTCAGCAACCAGAACTTCATCGCCGAGGGGATGCAGGTCGCGGCCTGGGGCGAGATCACGGCCCGGGACTCGATCCTGGCCATCCTGCCCATCTTTCACGGCTTCGGGCTGGGCGTCTGCATCAACGCCGCCTTCATGAGCGGCGGCAAGAGCATCCTGGTGCCGCAGTTCACTGCCGAGACCGTGGCGCGCCTGATCAAGACCAAGCGCCCCAGCCTGCTGGTCGGCGTGCCCACGCTCTTCGACGCGCTCAGCCGCAACCACGAGTTCCAGCGATCGGACCTGAGCTGCCTGCGCGCCACCTTCAGCGGCGCCGACACGCTGCCGCAGCCGATCAAGAAGCGCTTCGAGCAGGTGGTGCAGGTCGGCGGCGGCCGCGTGCAGCTTCTCGAGGGCTACGGGCTGACCGAGGCGGTGACCGCGATCATGGCGACACCGCTCGGCAGATACCGCGAGCGCAGCATCGGCGTGCCCTTCCCGGACATGCTGGCCAAGGTCGTCGTGCCCGGCACGCTGGACGAGGCCAGCGTCGGCAGCGACGGGGAGCTGTGCCTGAGCGGCCCGGCGGTGATGCTCGGTTACCTCCATCACCCCGACGAGACCGCGGCCGCGCTGCGCACCCATGCCGACGGCCGGGTCTGGCTGCACACCGGCGACATCGCCAGCATGGACGGCGACGGCTTCTTCTATTTCAAGCTGCGGCAGAAGCGCATGATCAAGTCGTCGGGCATGAACGTCTACCCGGCCCAGGTCGAGGAGTGCCTGTATCGCCACCCCGCGGTGCTCGAGGCGTGCGTGGTCGGCGTTCCCGACCCGGCGCAGGGGCAGCGGGTCAAGGGCTTCGTCGTCGTCAAGCCGCCGGCCGCGGCCTCGCCCGAGCTGGCGCAGGAGCTGATCGCCCACTGCCAGAAAGAGCTGATCAAGTGGAGCTGCCCGCGCGACATCGAGTTTCGCAGCGCGCTGCCCAAGACGATGATCGGCAAGGTGGCGTTCAAACAGCTCGAGGACGAGGAGGCCGCGCGGTCTGGCGGCGCCGGCCAGCGCCCCGGGTGAGCCCGGCCGTCACCGCACCGCGCGACAGGCCAGCGCCGCGCCGAGCGCTCCGACGAGCTGCGGATCGGGCACCACCTGCGGCGCCCGACCGAGGCTGGCGGCCAGCGCCTGCACCATGGCGCCGTTGCGGGCCACGCCGCCGCTGAGGAAGACCGGCACCTCGTGGCCGAGGCGGCCGGCCAGCGCCGCGACGCGGCTGGCGAGCGCCGCGTGCAGCCCTTTTACGATGCCGGCCAGCGGCTCGCCCTGAGCCACCAGCGATACCACCTCGCTCTCGGCAAACACCGTGCAGGTGCTGGACACGGCCACGGGTCGCGCCGCGCTGGCCACCAGCTCGGCCACGCCCTCCAGCGGCACCTGCAGCCGCGCCAGGATGACCTCGAGAAAACGGCCGGTGCCGGCCGCGCACTTGTCGTTCATGGCGAAGTCGAGCACCGTCCCGCGCTCGCCGATGCGGATCACCTTGGTGTCCTGGCCGCCGATGTCGATCAGCACGCCGGGCTGGCCGAGGCGGGCGAAGGCGCCGGCGGCGTGGCAGGTGATCTCGGTGAGCACGCGGTCGGCGGCCACCCGCTTTCGGCCGTAGCCGGTGGCGCCGACCGGCACGCTCGCGCTCGCGCCGGTTCGCTCGCGCAGCGCGGCCAGGCCGCGGCCGGTCTGCTCCTCGATGCGGGGATGGGTCGGCTCGAGCGAGCTGGCGACGATGGCGCCGCGGGCGTCGACGGCGACCGCCTTCCAGGTGGTGCTTCCGGCGTCGATGCCGATGGCGGCGATCTCGTTCATGGCAGTGCCTCGATGAAGGCCTGGATGCGGGTGTCGACCTGCTCGGCGCTGAAAGCGCGCGGATCGGCGTGATCGGCGTCGACGATCAGCACCGGCATCCCGAGCTCGTCGCCGAGCCGGCGCTTGAGATCGATCTGGCCGATCGAGTAGGGCTTGCACGAGCGGTCGCTGTGCAGCACCGCGCCGTCGCAGCCGTAGTCCCGCGCCAGCTCCCTCATCACGCGCAGCCGGTTGGGCAGGTCGCGGTTGAGGATGATCTCGCTGTAGGCGCGCGCCGCCGACTCGAAGGGCCGCGCCGGATCGAGGTGGTGCGCCGACTCGGCCCAGGCGTTGGTGTAGGTGGCGCACACGAAGTTGCAGCCGGCCTCGGCAAACGACGTCGCCAGCGCCCGCACCTGATACCAGATCGGCAGGTTGTCCCAGAGCAGGCGGTGGCGCTCGTCGACGATGCCGCCGATGCCGCGCCGGATGCGGTCGTCCAGCTCGTCGCGCAGCAGGCGGTAGTAGGAGTTGCAGACCTCGGTGCCGCGCAGCGCCACCACCGGCGCCATGTGAAAGAAGCCGTCAAAGGCCGTCCACGGCGACGGCCGGTGCTGGCCGCGCTGCAGGCACTCGCCCCACAGCAGGCTGCCCTGGCGCCCCAGCTCGAGGCTGCGCTCGAGCCGCGCGCGCTCGGCGCGGCGCCCGGTCACGCGCTCGGCCGCGGCCACCAGCTCCTCGAGCTGCGCCCGGACATAGGCGAGCTGGTGCGGCGCGCTCTCGCCGTAGACAAAGGGCGTGTCGACGACGACCAGCGGCACGTCGAGGTGGGCGGCCAGCGCGCGGTACCAGTAGAGAACGGTCTGGCAGATGTTGGTACAGCAGCCCAGCAGGTCGGGCCGGGGCAGGCGGCCCACCGGCGTCCGGCCGCTGAGCACGGCGCCGATGTCGCCGCGCGCATAGCCGCACAGGTCGCGCGAGAAGCCGGCGCGCTCGGCCTCCTCGGCCAGCTCCGGGACCAGCCGGCGCGCGCTGCACAGCGCGCCGTGATTCTCGGGGTAGACGACGTGAAACCCGAGCGGCCGCAGCAGCTCGACCGGGAAGCCGCTGGTCACCCAGGCCACCGGCACCGCACCGTCGGCGTAGCGGCCGACCAGGTAGTGCTCGCTCAGCAGCTCCTTGAGCCTGCGATTGGCCTCGAGCGGCGGGCCGAAGGGGCTCTTGTCGCGGCTGCCGCGGCGCCGCGGCCGCAGCGCGCGCTGGGCGCTCTTGAATCCGCGCAGCGCCGGCCAGGCCAGGCGCCGCACCGCCTCGAACTTGAGCCGGCGCGCGATCATGCGGTCCCCCGCGCCTGCTGCACCATCTCGACGAAGGCCTCGAGCCGGGTCGCGGCCTGGCCGGAGAGCTCGCTCTCCAGCTCGCCCTCGATCACCAGCACCGGCGCGCCGCGCGCCGCGAAGTGCTGGTGGATGGCCGGCACGTCGAACAGCTCGGGCTCGCAGAACTTGACGACGTGGATGATCACCCCCGCCGCCTGTCCCTGGTCGAACAGCGCGTCGAGATGGCGCAGCCGCCTGGCCTGACTGTCGCCGCGCGTGGGACAGGGCGGCGTCACGAACGCCAGCTCGGCCAGGTGCGCGAAGGGATCGGAAGGCGGCGCCGCCAGCCGCGGCAACAACCGGCGCCCGATACCCGCGTAGTCGTCGGCGACGACGAGCGCTCCGGCCGCGCCCAGGACGTCGAGCAGCGCCGCCGGCTCCGGTACATAGCCCGTGATCATGATCGGCGTGCCGCGCTGCACCGGCGCCGGCTGGAGCTGCGCCGCGGCCGCCTCCAGCTCCGCCAGGTGGTCGGCTGGCCACAGATACTCGCCGCGCCGCAGCAGCGCGTACAGCTCGCGATCCGTATGCGGCAGCCGCCGGCGCTCGCGCAGCAGCGCGCGGCGCCGGTCGTCGATGCGCAGGTGGAGCTCGATCGCGGCGTCGATGGCGGCGCCATCGGGGGCGCGGCCGCTCAGCGCCGCGAGAGCATCGGCCAGCAGCCGCAGCTCGTCGACCAAAAACGCGACCGCGCTCGGCCGCCGCTCGCCGCGCGCGTGCTGATAGCGCAGCGCCGGCTTGTCGAGCCCGCCGAAGTCGGGGGCCAGCGTGGCCAGCCCCTGGATCGAGTCGCAGGTGTGCGGGAACAGCACCCCGTCGACGGCGGCGAGCCCGCCGCTGGCCATGAAGGCGAGCGCGTTGCGCACGATCGCGCAGACATAGGGCTGAAGCCGACCGGCGTCGGAGCCGCGCGGCGGGCCCGGCGGTCCCCACAGCTCGACCGCGAGCAGGCCAGCCGCCGTGAGCAGCGGCTTGGGGTAGTGGACCGGCAGCACCGCCACGGCGCGGCGGCCAAAGCGCTCGCGTTGCTCGCGGATGTATGAAGCTCGCATGTCGATAGCTGCTCGCCCGCCGTCAACCAGTGACGCCTTTATTAGTGCCACCGTCGCCGCTGGTAGCCAAGGGGCAAGCGATCGCAAGCGCGATCAGCGGCTGCGCGGTGCTCTCAGGCCGTGGGCAAGGCGGCGTCAGCAACGGCGAGCGGGCATTTGACCAGCGCCTTCTCGGAGACCGATCGGCGGCCGAGAAGTCAGCATCGCTCGAGCAGGGCGCTCACTGGCACAGGTACCGCCCGCACGTGACCGGGCTGTAGCTGCAGGCCACTCCGGGGCGGTGGTAGGCGCAGGACTGGGTGCAGTTGTCGCCGTAATCGCGGTCGATGCCGTAGATTTCGCAGACGCACCACATGGTGGTTTGTTCCCAGTCGTAGCCCTGCGAGACGCAGTAATCGTGTCCGGTGCCCGAGTAGCCGCAGCCGGCCGAAATGAGAGTGATGTCGTCCTCGGTGTACTCGCCGCACGCGGCCTGAAAACAGCAGCGGTGCGCGCCGTCGCAGCGGTTGGCCCCGTTGGAGTCCTTGTTGTAGCCGGTGATGCCGATGCACTGACCGTCGTCGCAACCCATGCAGACGATGGTGCAATTGGGGCCCTCGCCGAGACCGGTGATGTTGCGGTAGCCGCAACCATCGTCCACCTTGGCCTTGCAGGTCGGCAATGGCGTGCAGGTGTGGTTCGTGGCCTCGCAATACTCGCCAGGTCCGCACTTGCTGCCAGCGCAGCATCCGATGTCGACGTCGTCACCGGTGCAGGCACCGCCGTGGCAGGAATAACCGGAGTAATAGGTATTGCCGCTGCAGTGGTCGACGTCCGAGCACGAATCCCCCTCGTGGGCCGGCGCGCCGCGGCACGCGCCCGCGCTGCAGACATCCTGCTCGGTACACGGATTGTGGTCGTCGCAGCCGTCGGTGTTGTCGACGCGGAAGCAGCCGCCGTCCGGCAGGCAGTAGTCGTCGGTGCAGGGATTGTCGTCCTCGCAGGCCGAGCCCGGCGGACAGAGGACTGCTGCGTCGGACCTTGCCGCGTCGGGTCTTCGGCCATCTGGCACCGCGTTATCCGATCGCGCGCCGTCGATCCTGGCGCCGTCGGATCCGGCGCTGTCCGCGACTCCGCGGTCGACCGCCGGGCCGTGGTCCGATCGCACGGCATCGCTCGGCAACTCGGCGTCGAGATCGCTGCCATCGTGGTGCGCCGCGGCAGCGTCTTCCAGCGGCCTGCTGCCGGTCTGGCAAATGCCACTGCGACAGACCATGGAATCGGGACATTCGCTGTTCGAGTTGCAGGGAATTTGGCTGGTCGCCGAAGAAATGCACGACGCGATGGCCAGGCAGGTGCCGGGCGCGATCAGGATCCAGAAAGGGAGGTCTCGAAACACCATAGAGAATATTTTAACATCGGTGCGATTCTGCAACTACCTGGCCGCGACAACTATCTCGATGACCTGCAAGCCCCATGACGATCGCGCGCTCTGACCGCGCGGCGTCCGGCAGCGCGGCGTCGACGCCGCCATCGGCGGCCGGGCCAGCGTCGTCACCGGTCGTAGGCGGGCAGGCGGTCGCGCTCGCCAGCAGGCTGCCTACTTCCCCCTTTGGCCGGCAGGCTGCACCGTTTCAACGCCGATCGCGACCGTATCAGAGCGGCCTCGCGCCGGCTTTCGTTTTGTTGTGTGTCGTACGGCACAGAAGCGCCGTCGACGCCGGGCTAGGCTGGGATCAACAACCCGCGGAGGTCGCCATGTGGTTCGCCAAGGCTCAACCCAACGAGTACCTGGTGGTCGCGCGCAGGGGCCTGCTGCGCAACTGCGGCGTCGGCGGCCGCGCCTTCATGTGGCCGGGCAGCAGCAGCGTGCGCGTCGGCAGCACCAAGCAGGAGGCCGCCTTTGCCATGACCCAGGAGACGCGCGACGGCATCCCGCTGCGCTTCAAAGGCATCGTCATCTACCGGGTGGTGGCGCCGGAGCAGACAGCGCGGCTGTTCGACTTCGTGGCGGGCAGCGGCCACGGCGAGATCCAGAACATGCTCTGCCACGTCTGCCTGGGCGAGCTGCGCGCGCTGGTTGCCGGCATGACCATGCAGGAGTGCATCGAGCAGCGCAAGACCACCCTGACCGGGGCCATCGCCCGCAGCCTGGCCCAGGTGGTGCAGGGCCAGCCCGGCGGCGATGGCCAGGCGAGCTGGGGCATCGCGCTCGACGTGGTGCAGGTGGCACAGGTGTTCATCATCGACGACGAGCTGCGCGGCCAGCTCGAAGCCGAGGTGCGCGACCAGATCAAGGCCGCCAGCGAGCTGTCGCGCATCCGCAGCGACGATGAGGTCAAGACCGCGCAGGCGGCGTCGGCGCGCGCCCTGGAGCAGCAGGAGCTGGCCAGCGCGCGCCAGCGCAGCGAAATCGCGAGCCAGAAGCTGCAGCTCGAGAGCGCGCTGCAGCGCGAGCAGCTCGAGACCGCGGCGCCGATCCGCCAGCTCAAGCTCGACCAGGACCGAGCCCTGCTCGAGCAAGAGCTGGCCGTGCTCGAGCTGGAGACCCGGGTCAAGGCGCTGCGGGCGCAGGGCGACATCCAGCAGCGCAAGGCCGAGCAGGAGCTGCGCCAGGCGATCCTGCCGCAGGAGCAGGTGGCGGTGATCGCGCAGGCGCTGGGCGGCATGTTCCAGGGCGCCAACCTCGCCGTCTACGGCGACGACGCCAGGCTGGTCGGTTCACTGGCGCCCCTGGTCGATCTGCTTACCGAGCGGCTGCGCGGAGCGTTGTAGTCGTGACCAGCCTCGACCCAGGATCGGGGTGACGGCTCAGCGCCCGCGCCGACCAGGCCCAAAAGAGCGCGGACGGGATGGGCCGCGCGCCGGCGCTGACGACGACGGCAGCCCCGACCGAGCACCACCCAGCGGCGCTGGCGCGTTGGTTGCGGGTCGCGTGACCGACCGCGGGACGGACCGTTGCGGCGTCCGCTGCGGCCGCTGCGGCGCAAGCCGCTGGCTGGCCGGCTTGCTCCTCCCTGACGGTCGCCGCGGCTCGCGCGGCGGCCGGGCAAATTCCGTGTCGCGCGCCGGTGCCTGCCGCTTGTAGTCAAAGTCCTTGAGCCAGCGCCGGTCGACCTTTTCGCCCAGCACGCGCTCGATGGCGCGTACCATTTCCTCGTCGTCGCGGGTGATGAAGGTAAAGGCGTCGCCGGTCATGGCGGCGCGGCCGGTGCGGCCGATGCGGTGGGTGTAGGCGTCGGCGGTGTCCGGCATGTCGTAGTTGATGACGTGCGAGATACCGGTGACGTCGATGCCGCGCGCCGCGATGTCGGTCGCCACCAGCACCTGGTAGGTGCCGTCGCGAAAACCGTCGAGCGCCGCCTGCCGCCGGTTCTGTGACAGGTTGCCCTGGATCGACGAGGCGCGATAGCCGGCCTTCTCCAGCCGCTGGCCGAGCCGCTTGGCGCGGTGCTTGGTGCGCGTGAACACCAGCACTGACCCGGCGTCGGTCTGCTCGAGCAGCGCCAGCAGCAGCTCGGTCTTGAGATGCTGCTCGACCGGAAACAGCGCGTGCGTCACGCTGGCGAGCGGCGCCGTGTGCTGCACCTGTACCGTGATCGGCTGCTGCAGCACCTGCTGCGTCAGCAGCCGGATGTCGTCGGGCATGGTGGCCGAGAACAGCAGCGTCTGCCGCTTGGCCGGCAGCGCCTTGATGATCTTGCGGATGTCCGGCAAAAAGCCCATGTCGAACATGCGGTCGGCCTCGTCGAGCACGAGCACCTCGACCCGGGACAGGTCGATGGTGCGCTGCGCCACATGGTCGAGCAACCGGCCCGGACAGGCGACCACGATCTCGACGCCCCGGCGCAGCTTGTCGATCTGCGGGCTCATGCCGACGCCACCGTAGACGGCGATGCTGCGCAGCCCGGTGCGCCGGCCGTATTCGCCAAACGCGGTATGGATCTGCTCGGCCAGCTCGCGCGTCGGCGCCACGATCAGCGCCCGCACCTGGCGCCGCGGACCGTCAAGCAGCCGCTGCAGGATCGGCAATGCAAAGACCGCGGTCTTGCCGGTGCCGGTCTGCGCCAGCCCCATGACATCGCGGCCGCGCAGCACGGGCGGGATGGCCTGCGCCTGGATCGGCGTCGGTGTGAGATAGCCCGCCGCCTCGACGCCGGCCATGATCGATGGATGAAGACCAAATTCTGAGAAGTTCATTTTGCTCTCTACGGTAGCAGACCGGCGTCGCGTTTGCGATCGCGCGCCAGCCGGTGGCGCTCGTTGTGGTCGAGCGCGCGTTTGCGCATGCGCACGCTCTTGGGCGTCACCTCGACCAGCTCGTCGCTGGCGATCCATTCGATCGCCTGCTCGAGCGTCAGCTCGCGCGGCGGGGTGAGGATGACGTTCTCGTCGCGGCCGGCGGCGCGGATGTTGGTCAGCTTCTTCTCGCGGCAGATGTTGACGTCGATGTCGTCGCCGTGGCCGGTCTCGCCGACGATCATGCCACTGTAGACCTGGACATTGGGGCCGACGAACAGCGCGCCGCGATCCTGGATCTTGAAGATGGCATAGGGCACGGTCTCGCCCAGGCGATCGCTGACCAGCGCGCGAGTGGTGCGCCTGGGGATCGGTCCCTGCCATGGCGCATAGCCGTCGAACTGGGCCGACATGATGCCCTCGCCACGGGTGATGGTCAGGTACTCGTTGCGAAAGCCGACCAGGCCGCGCGACGGCACCCGAAAGGCCAGGCGCGTGCGGTTGCTGCCCAGGCTGCCCCGCTCGACCAGCCGCCCCTTGCGCTGGCCCAGCCGTTCGGTGACGACGCCCACGGCCGCGTCGGGCAGGTCGCAGCAGAGCAGCTCGAGCGGCTCGTGCACCGTGCCGTCGATCTCCCTGGTCACCGGCTCCGGATTGGAGACGGTCAGCTCGTAACCCTCGCGCCGCATGGTCTCGATGATCACCGCCAGTTGCAGCTCGCCGCGGCCGACCACCTTGAAAGCGTCGGCGGTCTCGGTCTCCTCGACCCGGATCGCAACATTGCGGTAGGCCTCCTTTGACAGCCGCTCGCGCAGATTGCGGCTCGTGACGTAGCGGCCCTCGCGGCCGGCCAGCGGCCCGTCGTTGACCCTAAAGATCATCGACATGGTCGGCTCGTCGACCTCGATGCGCTTGAGCGCGATTGGCCGCTCGGGATCGGCGATGGTGTCGCCGATGCCGATGGCATCGATGCCGGCCACCGCCACTATCTCACCCGGTCCAGCGGCGTCGACCTCGACCCGTTTGAGCCCGTCAAAGACGTAGAGCTTGACGATCTTGCCGCGTTCGACCCGGTCGCCGCCGCGCACCACGCTGACCTGGCCGGCCTGGCGGATGACGCCGGCCGAGACGCGGCCGATGGCGAGCCGGCCGACGTAATCGTCGTAGTCGAGGTTGGCCACCAGTAGCTGCAGGTCCCCGCCCTGCGGCGCCGGCGGCGGCGGGATGTGGGCCAGGATGGCGTCGAACAGCGGCACCAGCGTGGTGCCGCGCGTCTCGAGCCGCAGCGAGGCGATGCCCGCCCGCGCCACCGCGTAGACCACCGGGAAGTCGAGCTGCCCCTCGTCGGCGCCGAGGTCGATGAACAGCGAGTAGACCTCGTCCAGCACCGCCGTCGGCCGCGCGTCCTGGCGGTCGATCTTGTTGATGACTACGACCGCGGGCAGACCCAGCGCTAGCGCCTTGAGCAGCACGAAGCGGGTCTGCGGCAGCGGCCCCTCGGCCGCGTCGACCAGCAGCAGCACGCCGTCGACCATGCGCAGCCCGCGCTCCACCTCGCCGCCGAAATCGGCGTGGCCGGGCGTGTCGACGATGTTGATCTTGACCCCGCGGTAGGTCACGGCCGTGTTCTTGGCCATGATGGTGATGCCCTTCTCGCGCTCCAGCTCGCCCGAGTCCATGACCCGTTCGATCACGGTCTCGTGGCTGCGAAAAATGCCGGCCTGGCGGAGCATGAAATCGACCAGCGTGGTCTTGCCGTGGTCGACGTGGGCGACGATGGCGATGTTGCGGATCTGCTCGCGGTCGATCATCGGCTGGCGTCGGCGCCCACCCCGAGCGCGCTCCCGTGCTGTATATGAGTCGGCGCTATGTACTCCCGCCGCTCAAGATTAGCCAGAACGACCTATGGTACCTCGTCCGGGCCGATGTCCCAGAAGCCCTGCGGGCGCGGTTGGCCGTCGATGTCCCGCTCGACGAGAACGCCGTCGTACCACGGTGCCGGATCGACGCCGTTGTCACCGCAGGAGTTGGGCGACGTCCCCAGGTGATAGCCGGCGCTGGGAATGGCGCAGTCAGCGGCACCCGACAGGTTGCCGCCGACATCGGTCCCTGTAGTCCAGTTGTCCGTCGTGTTCAAGTTCGCGGTGTTCTGAATGCAGGTAAATTCCGGCGTCATGGCGAGGCAACAGCTCGTGCAGGCCCAGAAGTAATTGTTGTGCACTGCCATCACCGTTCCCTGGTTCACCCTGCAGCCGACGCCCGCCAAGCCATCGCCGGCGGCCAGAATGTTGTTGACCAACACCGCGCTGCCGCCCTGGATCATCAGGGCGGTGATGTTATTGCCGTTGCCGCTCAAGTAGTTGTTCACCAGCAGGAGCGTGCCCTGGCTGGCCGCGCCCACCGACATCGACGATGAGGCACCCCCGATCAACGCGCTGTTGGCGACCACCGCGGATCCTGTGGGGCGGACCCACAGTGCGGAGCTGGTGCTACTGGTATCACTGCCGCTGGCCACCACGCGCTGCAGAAACAGACGGCCCGTGGAGTCGATCGTCTGGCAACTGCTGCCGTTGCCCCCCGAAGCCACCGCGCTGTCGGCCAGCAGCAGCTCGCTTCCGGCCACCTGCTCCACGCAGCGGTCCTGACCTGTGCAAGAGAGCGCAAAGCCCTGCATCACGACCCGCGCGCCAGTGCCAACATAGAGAGCGCGTTGGTTGGCCACGACAAGAGAGGTGAGAGACGGCAACACGCGGGTCCAGTCTTCGCCGTAACCGCCAAACAGACTGGCATCGTACGTGACACTTAGCGGCGAGTCGTACGAGGGAGCGCTGCAGGCCACATAAATCCTATGGCTCCCTTCCGCGGAGAAGGACAACGAGGCAAGCGCGGCGCTGATGGTGCAAAACGGGTTTGCCGGCGAGCCTCCACCTTGGGAGACGCAACCCGTGGCGCGGACGAACACGCCTGTCACCTCGTCCGCGCCCGTGTCGCCACCGCTGATCGGCCGCGGCTCGCCGTCGATGTCCCGGAGCCGCAAACCGCGCGCCTGGCTTGGCAGGTACGCCGTCGCGTCCACCGCGCTGTCCATTCCAGTGATGGACGGCGTCGGCTCGCGCCGTCCCGCGGCGACATCCCAGGCCATGACCGCTGGTGCAACTCCGGGATCGACGATGCGCTCTTGGTTGTCTCTGATCTCCTGGCACGACGTCCAGCCCTGGCAGGTAGTTGCAGTGACATTGAAAGGAGCGCTCGCAACATGCAAGGAGAACGCGGTAGACCCCGACGGCCTGTTGAAGGTGTTGCCTACCAGCCCGATACTTGCCTGCTCAACCGTGGCCCCGACCTGTATACCGTACCGCAGGCCGGACGTCACTGTCCCGGGTTCGATCAGGTTGTCGACGATGCTCGCCCGGGATCCGATATCGACACCGACAGCAGACTGATAGGCATCGCCGCCAAAGATCGTGTTGTGCACCGCATACAGTTGACCGCTCCGGTGGAGCACCGCGGTCGCATCGCCCGCGTTGGTGCCAATGGCCCAGCCGCCGTGGATGGCGTTGTTGACCAGCACCGCGACAGCGCCGCTGCTGTATGACACCCCTGTCGTGGTGGTCGAGCTGCGGCCGCCGTGGATCTCGCTCCGGTCGATGGTCAGATCGCCGCTCTCGACGATCACGCCGCCGCTGCGTTGAACGCCAGTCGCCAGACCGCCCGCGATTCGGCTCTGTGAGATGCGCAGGCTAACGCCCGTGCTGTGAACACCAAGCATGTTACCCACACCGCGGCCGCCACGTACGTCCACCCGCCGCAGCCACAGGTTGCCCGAGTTGGTGACGCCGGCGCTCATCTCGACCTGGTTGTCGCTCTGCGGTCCGATCAGCGTGCAGCCATCGATCACGACCTGGGCGGTCGCCGTGACTTTGATAGCGGCGCCCAGACCTTGTACTGCGTCCTCCTCGATCCGGCTGACGTAGATCGCGGGATTGCGCATGGACCAGTCTAGCGAGGTCACGCTTCTGTATCCTCCGTACAGATTGACGCTGTTGGTGATGGTGACACCCGTGTACTTGCCTTCGGTCAGATAGATGTCGCTTTTGCCCAGAGCACCCGCCCTGTAGAGGCCATAGGCCAGGGTGGCACACGGCGCGTTGGCTGTGCAGTCGCCGTTGTCAGCTCCACTGCTGATGATAAAGATCCCGTTCGCGCTGGCCGCCGAGGCAAAGTTGTTATCGCAGTCCTGGTCGACTCCATCGTCCGGAAAATCGATGGCGCCGGGGTGGACGTCGGGATCGGTGTCGTCGCAGTCGGTGCCGCCCGCGCAGGTGCCGGCGCCGTAGCCGTCGCCGTCGAGATCGGGACAGCCGCTGTCGGCGCTGCCAGCGTCGGTTCCGGCGGCATCGGTTTCGGCGGAGTCGTTTGTTGCGGCATCGGTTCCGCCGGCGTCGGTTCCGGCGGCATCGGTTTCGGCGGAGTCGTTTGTTGCGGCATCGGTTCCGCCAGCGTCGGTTCCGGCGGCATCGGTTCCGGCGGCGTCGGTTCCGGCGTCGACGCCGCTCCTGTCCGCCGCGCTCTGATCCGCGCTGCTGGTGTCGCGGGCGCCATAGTCGGAGCCGGCCGCATCAGCGCGCGCCGCGTCGCTGGCGCCAGCGTCGCCGGCCGGCGCGCCGGGCTGGCAGGTGTGATTGTCGGCGCAGTACATGGACGATGGGCAGTTCTGGTCGTTCTGGCACGGCAGCCCGCTGCCGCCGCCCACCCAGCCAAAAAAGTTGCAGCCGGCCAGCGTCCAGACCAGCCCGGCCAGCACCATCCGCATCGCCATCTGCCGCATGAAGCGCTCCGTGCTCGATTCCGTTGTCCGACCCCGGGTCCGTGCTGTCTCGGCGCTCACTCGCCGGCCAGCGCGATTCCGGCCAGCACGCCGCCGGTCACCAGCGCCAGCGCTCCGATGCCCACGCCGACCAGCAGGCCGGCCTCGAGCTGTCCAGCCTGGTCGCGCTGTTGCCAGCTCTCGTCGGCAGCGCCGAGCTGGCTGTCGAAGTAGAGCGCGCCCGCGCCGCATCCGATCGCTGCCAGCAGCCCCAGCCCACCGACGCCGCCTCCGACCAGAAGCAGCGGGTCGGGGCCGCCCCCCGCGCCTGCGGCCGCCGCCGGGTCCGCGTTGCCCCAACCCCGGTCCCGCACCAGATCGCGCACGCTCTGCCGCACACCCTCGAGCAGCGCCTCCTCGGTGGCCTCGGTGTAGATCACCTTGCGCCAGAGCACGCTGGCGTCGCGCACATCGATGAACTTGGCCGAGATGATGAACTGCTTGCCGAACATGCCCAGGCTGGGCACCAGGATGTGGCTGGCGCCCAGCGCGTTGCCGATCTCGACCAGGCACGAGGTCTGGTCGCAGCTCGCCATCTGCTTCTGTTGCTCGAAGCCGAGCACGGCCGCCACGTCCGACGCCCCGACCACCCGGATGCCGGGCGCCACCGCGGCCGTCAGCTCGGTCAGCAGCACGTCGTCGAGCAGGCGCCCGCTCTTCTCGTCGACGCCCTTGGCCACGGTGAACGGCAGCACCACGACGTGCCAGCTCGGTTGGTTCTCGGATGCGGCCGCGGATTGGGCCAGCAGGATCAGCGCGAGCGCGGCTATACAGGGACGCTCCATGCTTCACTCCACACCATGCTATGACCACCGGCGCCGCGGGCGCGCGACCCGGCGCCGGATCCGGAGCCACCATCTTACGCAGGCCGGCACCGACTTCAAAGTGGAACCGGGTACCGAAATCACTTTGCCCGGCGCCACAGCGACGTGATAAAGCACCGGCTCCGGCGCGTCAGGGCGCCCGCGGGGATCGACTCGCCATGCAGGGTCTGAGCATCGCCGAGCTCGTCGCCGAGCACATGGGGGATCTGGACATGAACGCGATGAGCGCCGTGCTGCAGCGCGTGCACGACGAGAGCCTCGAGCTCGGCATCACCTACCAGCCCGAGGGCAAGCCGGTCGAGGTGACCAACCTGGTGCTGGCGCCGGTGGTGATGACGGTCGACGAGATCGCGGCGGTGCGCGAGATCGCGCTGGTCATGGCGGGTATCACCCGCCGCTTTCCCGAGTGGCGCCGCCGGGACGCCGAGGTGCGCGCGCTGCTGCAACTCGAGGAGGGCGAGGAGCGATGGCTGGCCGACTGCTGGCCGCCGGCGCACCGGCGCAGCCACCGCGTCATCGGCCGCTGGGACATGAACGTCGAGCTCAGGCGGCAGGGTCGGCCGCGGGTCCAGCTTTTCGAGGGCAACGGCGTCGCCATCGGCGGCCTCAACTACGCTCCGGCCGCGGAGCGCATCGTCGCCGGCGTGGCGCGGACCGTGCTGCGCGACGCCGGCGAGCGCGCGATCCGGCTCTCGCCGATGGGCAACCTGCACCGGCACCTGGTGCGCTTTTTCCAGGCTCACTGCCGGCGCATCGGCCGCCGCCTGCGCACGCTCGGCTGGCTCGAGGACAAGACCTGGACCGCCGGCATCACCGAGGCCGGCTACATCATGCAGGCCTTCGAGCGGCACGGCGTGAAGGCCAGGCTGATCGATCCGCGCGACCTGCGCCTGGTGCGCGGCGAGGTCTGGCACCGAGACACGCCGATCGACGCCTTCTACCGCAACATCGAGCTGCGCGACCTGGTGGACCTGGAGCGCCGCCACGGCCGGCTCGACGCGATGCGGCTCGCCTTCCGGAAGAACCAGGTGATCTCGTCGCTGGCCGGCGAGTTCGACCACAAGAGCATCTTCCACGTCATGGCCCTGCCCCAGGTGCAGCGCCGGCTGTCGGCCTCCGAGCGCACGGTGTACCGCGCCTGCGTGCCGTGGACGCGCCTGCTGCGCGCGGGCCGCAGCGACGATCCCGACGGCCGCAGCGTCGACCTGACCGAGTTCACGCGCCGCAACCGCGGCCGCCTGGTGCTCAAGCCCAACCGCGCCTGCGGCGGCGACGGCGTCACCATCGGCCCGGTGGTCTCGCAGTCGGTCTGGGACCGCACGCTCAACCAGGCCCTGCGCGAGCCCGGCACCTGGGTGGTGCAGACCCACATCGCGCCGGTCGAGATCCCCTACCCCGAGCCGCGCGGCCGGCGCACCGTGCTGACGCGGCGCTTCGCCAACTGGGGCGTGATCGCGCTGCCCGGCTGCACCGGCGTCCTCGGCCGCGCCAGCAAGGCGCCGGTCGTCAACGTGGCGCGCGGCGGCGGCATCGTCGCGATCCTGCGCGGTGTCGCCCGTTGACCGGCGCCCGGGGGCGCGATCCCGCGGCGCCGCCGGAGAGCGCCGGCTGATCGCGCTGGCCTGCGCTGCGATCTGCGCCATGGGCTGTCCGATCGATCCGCCGCTCGAGCCCGACCCGGAAGGCTTCTGGCTCGGCGTCAACTACCCGTGGCGCGGCTATGGCCACGACTTCGGCGCGGCCTGGGGGCACGACGGCCTGTCGACGGCGGCCAGCCGCAGCGAGGTGGCATCCGACCTGGCGCAGCTTCGCGACGACGGGGTGCGCGTCGTGCGCTGGTTCGTGTTCGGCGACGGCCGCGCCGCACCGCAGCACGACGCGGCGCTTAACACCACCGGCCTCGACGCCGATACCCTCGCCGACATCGATGCCTGGCTCGAGCTGGCCGAGGCGGCAGACCTCCATCTGCTGCCGGTGCTGTTCGACTACCTGTGGTTCGATGCCGCCCGCACCGTCGACGGAGTCGAGCTGGGCGGCCACAGCCGCATGGTGAGCGACCCGGCGCTGCGGCGAAAGCTGATCGACAACGCGGTGCGGCCGCTGGTCGAGCGCTGCGCCAGCCATCGCCGCATCCTGGCCTGGGACATCATCAACGAGCCCGAGTGGGCGATCGCGGACGCATTTCCGCTGGTCGGCGAGCCGGTGGCGGCGGCGGTCATGCAGTCCTTCGTCGACGAGATGGCGGCCGCCATCCACGCGGCCAACAACCGGCCGCTGACGCTGGGCAGCGCCGCGCTCGACTGGATGCTCTCCTACTGGAGCGACAGCCGCCTCGACCTGCTGCAGCTTCACCACTACGTCGACGCACCACTGACGCCGCCGACCGAGCTGGGGATCGAGAGGCCGCTGCTGCTGGGCGAGTTCGCCACGCGCGACAGTCCGCGCTCGCTGACCGAGATGCTCGACGCCGCCCTGGCCCTCGGTTACCGCGGCGCCCTGCCCTGGAGCTTCCGCGCCGACGACGACGCCAGCGACTACGCCGGCGTGCGCGATCAATTGCGCGCCTGGGCGCGGGCGCACGAGCAGGAGATCGCGGGCAGCCCGGCGGCGGCGAGGTGACGGCGGGACTGCGCTGAGCAGCGGAACGAGGCGCTGCCCAGGGCCGGGTATGGGCATGCAGAGCGCGCGCTCCAGAGACCTATCGTGGCGCCGGCACGCGGCGCGCGCGACCGCCGCTGCGTGTGCGGCGGCCGCGGCCATCGCGCTCGCGCTGCTCGGGCTGCCGCTGGTCTTTGGCCACTACTATTACGGTCTCGACCAGACCCAGACCAACGTCGGCCTGCTGTGCGCCATCGAGCGGCTGCTCGCCCAGGACGCGCCGCTCTGGCTGTCGCCCGCCGTCGGCAACGGCGCGCCGCTGCTGACGCGTCCCGAGGCCGCGCTGTTCTACCCCGTGCGCTGGCTCGCGCTGCTGCTGCCGCCCGACGCCGGCGCCTCGCTCGAGGCGGTGCTGCACCTGGCGCTGGCCGCGGCCGGCGCGACCTGGCTCGGCCGGACCTTTGGCCTGCGGCCGGCGGCCGCGCTCGCCGCCGGGCTGGCGACCGCGTTCTCGGGCAGCTACCTCGACCTGCTGCTGCACACCTCCATCTACCCCGCCGGCGGCGCCTGGTTGCCCTGGGTTTGGGCCGCGGCGCGCCGCGCTCTTCATCCCGGCGGCCGCGCCGGC
>JAFGSX010000303.1 GCA_016934455.1 Deltaproteobacteria bacterium | reverse complement strand
CGTTGTGCCTGGCTCTCGGCTGTCCGCGCGGGCAGGGCAGCTACCATTCTGTGACCTGGCAGGGTGGATCCGTCAAGTCCACCAAGGCCCAGGCGCCGACCGGCGCCCCGATCGCCATCTTTGACAGGCGCATCCAGCTCTGGCGAGCGCAGGTCGAGCCCGCCGAGGCCTCACCGGGCGAGACCGTGACTTTGCACCTCTGGTTCGTGGCCCAGCGCGACCTGTTCGACGACTGGCAAGTCTTTGTGCACGGCCAGGTCGCCGGCGGCGAGCTCAACCAGGTGCAGGACGATCATCTGCCCCTCGAAGGCAACTATCCGACCAGCCGCTGGCGCCAGGGCGACATCGTGGAGGAGCAGCGCCGCATCCCGATCCCGGCCGGGCTGGTCGGCCGCAGCCTGACCTTCTACGTCGGGTTCTACTCCGGCGAGCGCCGGTTGCCGGTCGACGACCCCGGGAAGTCCCCGCAGGGTGACCAGGTGAGCGCTCACGACGGCCACCACCGGGTGCCGGCCGCCAGGTTGCTGCTGCGCGGCGGCGTGGACGAGCTGACCGCGACCGTCTATCGCACGCCCGGCGCCATCGCCCTCGACGGCAAGCTGGACGAGCCGGCCTGGGCACAGGCGCAGCGGCTGGGCCCGTTTGTCAACTACGACGGCGTGGGCGTGCCCTCCAACACCACCCTGGCGCGCCTGAGCTACGACGACCAGGCGCTGTACCTCGCCTTCGAGTGCGCGGACCGCGACATCTGGACCAGTTTTCAAAAGCGCGACGATCCGATCTACAACGAGGAGGCGGTCGAGATCTTTCTCGACGTCGACGGCGATCTGAAGACCTACGTCGAGCTGCAGCAGAGCCCGGCCAATGTTCACTTCGACGCGGCCTTCACCGGCCGCCGGCAGGGCATGGACACCGGGTACAATGCCGACTACCAGACGGCGCTGCTGCTCGACGGCACGCTCAACGATCCGAGCGATGTGGACCGCGGCTGGACCGCGGAGTGGCGCATCCCGTTCGATCAGATCCGCGGTCTGGACAAGCCGGCCCGGGCGGGCGACGTCTGGCGCTTCAACCTGTTCCGGCTGGACAAGCCGCGGCAGGGCGGCCGCATCGTCGACAACCAGGCCTCGGCCTGGTCGTCACCGCTGTCCGGCGATTTTCACAACGTCAACCGCTTTGGCCGGATGGTGTTTGCGGAGGCCCCTCCGGCTCCTTGAGCTTGCGCGCCAGCGTGTTGCGGCCGATGCCGAGCATGCGCGCCGCCTCGGTGCGGTTGCCGTTGCACGCCTCGAGCGTGCGCTTGATGTGGTCCAGCTCGACCTGCTCGAGCGGCGTGCCCACCGGATAGCCGCCGCCGGAGGCGACCTGGGCCGCGCGCGCCGGCAGCGACAGCAGGTCGGCCTCGATGGTGTCGCCGCGCGCCATCACCACCGCGCTCTCGATGCAGTGCTCCAGCTCGCGCACGTTGCCGGGCCAGTCGTAGGAGGTGAGCCGCTCCATGGCCTGGTCGCTGATGGCGCGCACGCGGCGGCGGTGGCGACGGGCGTAGGTGTCGAGAAAGTGCTGCGACAGCCGCAGCACGTCGCGCGGCCCGCGCTCGCGCAGCGACGGCACCTGCAGCTCGACCACGCGCAGCCGGTAGTAGAGATCGCGCCTGAACTTGCCGGCCGCGATCAGCTCCTCGAGATTGGCGTTGGTGGCCGAGATCACGCGCACGTCCGCCTGCAGCGTCTGGCGGCCGCCCAGCCGCTCGAACGAGTGCTCCTGCAAAAAGTGCAGCAGCTTGCTCTGCAGCGGCATCGGCAGATCGCCGATCTCGTCGAGAAAGAGCGTGCCGCCGTTGGCCAGCTCGAACTTGCCCTCGACCCGGCGGTCGGCGCCGGTGAAGGCGCCGCGCTCGTGGCCGAACAGCTCGCTCTCGATCAGCCCCGCCGGCAGCGTGGTGCAGTCGACGTGGATCAGCGGCCCCTCGCGGCGCTCGCTGTTGTCGTGGATGGCCTTGGCGATCAGGGTCTTGCCGGTGCCGCTCTCGCCTCGCAGCAGCACGGTGACATTGGTCGTGGCCGCGGTCAGCACCTTTTCGTACAGCGCCTTCATCGCCGGCGCCTCGCCGACCACGTTGTTGAACGGGCCGTCGATCAGCACCCCGCGCTGGCGATCGCCGGCGGGCCTGAACGAGGTCAGCTCGAGCGCCTGCGCCACCTGCTCGGCCAGGCCGAGCAGCAGCTCCCGGTCGCGCTCGCTGAACTGCCCCTGCTTGCGGTTGAGCAACTGGATCACGCCGCGGATGGCCCCCTCGCCGTCGCGGATCGGAACGCACAGCATGTTGCGGGTGATAAAGCCGGTGGCCTCGTCGATGCCCGTGAAGTGATGCAGGTCGCGCTTGGCGTCGGGCACGATGACCGCCTCGCCGGTCTCGGCCACGTGGCCGGCCACGCCCTGGCCGCGCGCCAGCCTGATCTCGGACAGCTCGGGCAGATGGGCGACCCGGGAGCGCAGCTCGCCGGTGAAGGCATCGACCAGGTAGAGCGTGCCGCGCTCGGCCTGCAGCTCCTCGACCACGCGGTCGATCATGGCTCGCAGCAGCCGGTCGGTGGTCACCTGCTTGCTGAGCAGGCTGGCCACCGAGTGCAGCACCGACGGGTTCTCGGCTCGGGTCATGAGCGCTGTGTTACCTGGCAGCGGGCTGTGGTGCAAGTTGTACACGCTGCTCTGTCGAGCAAGGGGGATGCCAGCTCGCCCGCCGGTGAAAAATCGAGCGGTTGCGACCGCAGCAGAGGGGCGGCCGCGATCCGTTCTGGTGCATGGACCCGGGCGAGCGATCCATTACGGCGCGCGTCCGGACGCCGTCAGCGCGAACGCGCACAACAAAGCCAGCGCCAGGCCGAGCCAAGGTCTACACCGAGGACGACCAGCCCGATCCGGCCAGCGCGCCGGCGACCTCGACCCCGTGATCGCGCTGCTCACTTCTCCTGAAGACCCGCCGGGAAACGCCCCCTCGACCATCAGGTGTCGAAGAACTTGTCGTAGATCTCCTTGACCATCTTGGGATCGACGTATGGATTGCGCGTGTTGCTGCCCGACCAGTCGTTGAACGCCGAGGGCCGCCACAGGAAGTCCGGGTTGCTGCTGATCCAGCCGCCGTTGACCGCCTCGCCGGCGGCATTGTACTCGAGCCAGTAGCGGTAGTTGGTGCCGTAGTCGCTGTCGCCGAAGCAGATGTCCATCGAGTACTCGACCACCTTGTTGTTGGGGTCGATCGGGCCCTTGTCGCCCGGCGTGGTCGGCCGGCTGCTGCCGGTCAGCTCCTTGCCGTCCTTGAGCTCGGCCTTCCAGAAATTGTAGTTCCAGACGTGCGAGCCCGAGTCCTTGTCCATCGCGGCCGGCCGCTTGTCCTCGCCCAGCCACTTGAGGATGGTGGAGTGGAACTCGAGCGGCGGCAGGTCCTTGTGATCCTCGCGCGCGAGGTGCTTGACGTCGGTGGCCTTGATCTCCTCGACGGTGCCGTCCATGTTGCGAAACTTGATCGGCTGATCGCTGGCCTTGAAGTGGTCGGTAAGCACCATGAAATCGCCGTCCCAGCGCCACATGCCCTTGACCCGGAACTCGATGTCGTTCTCGATCTTTCCGGAGCGCTGCTTGCCGTCCTTGGTGACCAGGATGTCCGGCTTGTCGTCGTACCGGTTGCCGACGAAATCGGTGCCCCGCGCCTGGCTGTCCGCGATCACGACCAGCAGACCCTGCATGTCCTGCTTGGTGAAGGTGACCCCGTCGATGCTGATCGAGTCCTTCATCGGCTCCTTGAACAGGATGCCGGCCAGAGCCACCTTGTCGCAGCTCCCCCACCAGCCCACGCTCATGCTGCCGTCGACCTTGCCGTCGCCGGCGGCGTGCGTGTAGTAGACCTCCTTGGCCTGGTCCGGCGTCAGCTTGGTGCCGTCGGGCTTGCTGAACTCGAAGCCGCTGATCTTGCCGTCGCTGCCCCGGATCTCCTTGCGCGTCAGGTCGATGACCTTGTCGCCCTCCTTGATCTTGGGCTTGAGCGCGCTGCGGCTGCCGACCGCCGCAAAGTCGCCGCGGCTGTCGAGGAAGTCGACCTTGACGTCCTTGCTGATCTTGCCGTCGCCGTCGAAATCGACGCCGGTGGTCCATTCGGCGTCGCTCTCCCGGATGGTCGAGCTCGGGATGAACTCGCCCTTGTTGGCGCGGTCGCCGATCAGCCACGACAGCGCGGGCTTGCGCTCGAACTCGAGCGCCTTGGCCTTGTCGCTCATGCCGCGCGCGTTGAGCAGCTTGTCGAGCTTGGCCAGCGGGCCTTCCTTGGCCCACAGGTTGCTGCCCGGGCTGCCCGCCTGGTCCAGGCCGCCGCCGTAACCGGCCATCGGCCAGTAGGTGTCGGTCCAGACCTTGTGATCGCCCTCCATGACGCGGGAGTCGAACTTCTCGGGGTCGCGGCCGCGCGCGGCCTCGGCCAGATCGCTCATGGTGTCGTAGTCGGTGTCCTTGGCGTCGTAGCCCCGAGCCGGCGTCTGGCGGCCGGCGGCGAGAAGCTTGTCGACCTCGGCGTCGACCTTCTTGGGATCCTGGCCGGAGGCCAGCGCCTTGAGCTTGCCGCCGTACTCGGCAAACAGGGCAAAGGCCTTCTTGGGATCGCTGAACTCGGACGCGCGATCGCGCATCTCGTCGGCAAAGGTGGTCGCGATCGTCGCCAAGTCGGTGATGCCGGAGACCTTGGTCGACAGCGTTCCGCTCGCCGGCGGGGTCGGTGTCGGCGGGGTGGGCGCGGCGCCGCCCAGGAAGGCCTCGAGAGCGGCCTTGGCGTCGGCGTCGAACTTGTCACCGTGCTCGCGCAAGATGTTGTTGAGATCCTTGCGCTCGGTCTTGGACAGCCCGGGGCCATCCTTGGCCACCTCGATCATCTTGTCGACGTCGGCGCGATCGATCTTGTTGTCGGCGATGATGCTGGGAAAGATGTTGCGCAGCCCCTGGTCGCGAATAGACGTCATGACACCAAACCTCCCAAACTCTGTTTGGAGAAAAAGCGTTGCACTTTTGCAAACCTATAAAAACGCCTCGCGGCGTTCGTTACACGCGGAGTCACCGGAGCTACACACAGTGACCAAATACAAGCCTAGCAAGCGCCCACTGCTCCTGCAAGTGTTTCGGCCGGTATTTTTGTCGCCCGGCGATCGTGTAGGTTATCGGACTACACGGACTTTTGGCGCGACAGGCGACTCGCCGACGCGACCGGGCAGGCGGGAATAGTTGGGGTCGATCTTGCATTTATAATGGCAACTCGCTATTCGGCCGCCTGAGCTAGCGGAGAATTCTCTCATGCACGAGGACATTCGCGCGATTTCGGAGCTGATCGAGAAAGAGAGCGGTTTTATCGAGCTGCTGCTGGCCGAGGTGGCCAAGGTGGTCGTGGGGCAGCGCCGCATGGTCGAGCGGCTGCTGATCGGGCTGCTATGCGACGGCCACGTCCTGCTCGAGGGCGTGCCCGGCCTAGCCAAGACGCTGACCGTGACCTCGGTGGCCGGGGCGATCCAGGCCAGCTTCAGCCGCATCCAGTTCACACCCGATCTGCTGCCGGCGGACGTCACCGGCACCATGATCTGGGATCCCGAGCGGCGCGAGTTCAGGCCCAAGCAGGGGCCGGTCTTCGCCAATATCGTGCTGGCCGACGAGATCAACCGGGCGCCGGCCAAGGTGCAGTCGGCGCTGCTCGAGGCGATGCAGGAGCGGCAGGTGACGCTGGGCACGCAGACCTTCGAGCTGCCGCGGCCGTTTCTGGTGCTGGCGACTCAGAATCCGATCGAGCACGAGGGCACCTACCCGCTGCCCGAGGCGCAGATCGACCGCTTCATGCTCTACGTCAAGGTCACCTACCCGACCAAGGAGGAGGAGCGGCAGGTGATGGAGCGGATGACCGTGGCCAAGCCGCCGGCGGTCTCGCCGGCGGTGACCACCGAGCAGATCGAGCGCGCCAAGTCGGTGGTGCGCCAGGTCTATGTCGACGACAAGGTCAAGGGCTACATCATCGACTTGGTGCAGGCGACGCGCGATCCGGGCAAGTACGGGATCAAGGATCTGGCGCCGCTGGTGCAGTGGGGCGCCAGCCCGCGCGCCTCGATCGCGCTCAACCTGGCGGCGCGCGCCCATGCCTTTTTGCGCCACCGCGGCTTTGTCACGCCGGACGACGTCAAGAGCATCGGCCACGACGTGCTGCGCCACCGCGTCATCCTGTCGTTCGAGGCCGAGGCCGAGGAGGTGACGCAGGACGACGTGGTGCAGCGCGTGTTCGACCAGGTGCCGGTGCCGTGAGCCGGTGACAGCCAAGGCCGATTGACCCGATGAACGCCCGCGACCTGATCAAGAAGGTACGGCGGCTCGACATCGCGACCCGGCGCGCGGTGCAGAGCCAGCTCGCCGGCAGCTACCACTCGGTGTTCAAGGGCCGCGGCATGGCGTTCGCCGACGTGCGGCCGTACCAGATCGGGGACGACTGGCGCGCCGTCGACTGGAACGTCACCGCCCGCACCGGCACCCTGCACGTCAAGCAGTTCGTCGAGGAGCGCGAGCTGGTGGTGCTGCTGCTGGTCGACCTGAGCGCCAGCCTCGATTTCGCCACGCGCACCATGCCCAAGCGCGAGCTGGCGGCGCAGCTTGCGGCGCTGATCGGTTTCTCGGCCATCCGCAACCGCGACAAGGTGGGGCTGCTGCTGTTCAGCGACCGCGTCGAGAGCTTTCTGCCGCCCAAGCAGGGCCGCAGCCACGGCCTGCGCGTGGTGCGCGAGATCCTCGGCCACCAGCCGCAGGGCCGCGGCACCCGGCTCGACGTCGCGCTCGAGTTTGCCGCCCGCGTGGTGCGCCACGGCACGGCGCTGTTCGTGGTCTCGGATTTCATGTCGGGTGGCGACGACGCGCGGCTGGAGCGCGGCCTGCGGGTGGCGGCGGTGCGGCACGATCTGGTGGCGCTGGAGGTGGTCGACCGCTTCGAGGACGCGCTGCCCGATGTCGGCCTGCTCGAGGTGCGCGACCTGGAGAGCGGCGCCGTGGCGCTGGTCGACACCGGCAGCCAGCGCGGTCGCGATGGTTACGCCGAGCTGCGGGAGCAACACCGCCGCGCGGTGGCCGCGCGCTTCGCCCGGCTCGGCATCGACCACCTGCGCATCCGCACCGACCAGGATCCGGTGGGGCCTCTGGTCTCCTTTTTCGCGGCGCGCCGGCGCCGGGCGGCGAGGGCTTGAGCGTGGCGGCGACCCTGGCCATCGCCTGGCTGCTGGCTCTGGGCGCGGCACCCGACGCGTCGGCGGGCCGCGACGCCGACGCCGACGCGGGCGAGCTGGCCGAGCCGCAGGTGGTGGTCAGCGCCCACCTCGAGCCGGCCGAGGTCCGGCTGGGCGAGCCGTTCGAGCTGGTGGTCGAGCTGCAGCGGCCGACCGGCGAGACCTTCGAGCTGCCGGCCCAGATCCGCGGCCCTGACGTCGAGGTGCTGGCCGCGCCGCAGCGCGCGCTGCGCGAGCAGGCGGGGGCCATCGTCGAGACCGTGCGCCTCAAGCTGGCCGCCTATCGATTGCGCGACGCCTGGACCCCGGCCATCAAGCTGCGCAGCACCCGCGGCACCGAGATCGAGGTGGCCCCGCTTCCGATCAAGGTGGTGCGCAGCGTCGACGCGCAGGAGAACCAGGAGGGGCTGGCCGAGGCGCTGGCGCCGGTCTCGCTCGAGCGCTTCGACGAGCGGCCGATCGCGCTGCTGGCCGCGCTGGCGCTGCTCGGGCTGCTGGTGTGGGGCTTTGGCGTGCTCGACCGGCGGCGGCCGGCTCTGCCCGAGCGATTGCGGCCGACGGCGCCCGAACGGCCGTACGACCTGGTGGCGCTCGAGAGGCTGGCTGCGCTGGAGCAGTCGCCGCTGATCCAGCGCGGCGAGCTGGAGCCGTTTGTCGAACAGGTGATCGATGTCATGCGCTGGTACCTGGGCCAGCGCTACGCGCTGGGCGCGCTGGACATGACCAGCGGCGAGCTGGTGCAGGCGCTGGGCCGGGTGCTCGACGTCAACCTCGATCCCGCCGCCATCGACCGCATCCTGGTCGAGGCGGATCTGGTCAAGTTCGCGCGCGCGCCAACTACGGCCCGGGCCTGCGCGCAACTGGTGCAGTCGATCCGGGCGCTGGTCCTGGCCACGCGGCCGCTGGAGCAGGCGGAGGCCGCATGAGAGAGCTGCTGCGCGCGGTCGACGCCATCGCCAGCGCCGGCGGCCCGTTTGCCGCGGTCGGCCTGGTGCGCTTCAACGATCCGTGGTGGCTGCTGGCGCTGCTCGGGCTGCTGCCCATGATCGCGGTGCAGCTTCGCGAGCGACGGCGCGCGCCGCGGCTGCTGACGTCGGTGGTGGCCGAGCTGCAGATGATGCCGACGACCTTCCGGGCGGCGCTGGTCGGCGTGCCGCGCGCGCTCTACGCGATCGCCTTTGCGCTGGGCGCGATCGCGCTGGCGCGGCCCGACCTGCCGGGACGGCCGTCGCCGCTGGACGCCGAGGGCATCGACATCGGGCTGGTGCTCGACGTGTCGACCAGCATGAACGCGGCCGACTTCTCGCCCAAGGACCGCATCAACGTGGCCAAGGAGACCATCGCCGACTTCATCCGCCAGCGCGATTCGGACCGCATCGCGCTGGTGGTCTTTGCCGCCGAGGCCTTCTCGCAGGTGCCGCTGACACTCGACTACGATCTGCTGCACGGCGTGCTCGAGAAGGTGCAGACGGGCGTCATCACCGACGGTACGGCGATCGGCGACGCCCTGGCCACCGGCCTCAACCGGGTGCGCAGCGGCACCGCCCGCAGCAAGGTGCTGATCCTGGTCACCGACGGCGACAACAACGCCGGCGCGGTGCCGCCCATCGAAGCGGCGCAGATGGCCAAGCAGCTCGGGGTCCAGGTCTTCACCATTCTGGTCGGCCGCGGCGGCCGCGTGCCCTATCCGGTCGGCCGCAACCTGCTGGGGCAGATGCAGTACGAGATGAAGGAGATCGCGACCAATCCCGATCTGCTGCGCGAGATCGCGCGCATCACCGGCGGCAAGTTCTACACCGCCACCGATCGCGAGGCTCTGCGCGGGAGCTTTCAGGACATCCTGAGCCGCATGGACAAGACGCGGCTCGAGGACCAGGCGCGCTATGCGCGGCGGGTCGAGGCGGCATCGCTGCTGCTGTGGCCGGCCGCCATCGCGCTCTGCCTGGGGCTGGTGCTGGCCGAGACCCGGCTGCGCCGGTTCCCGTAGGGTGCGACGTGAGAGTGGGCGATCCTGCTGCGCTGTGGCTGGTGCTGGCGGCTCTGATCGCGCTGGCGGCGCTGCTGTACGGCCACTGGCAGCGCCAGCGCACCGCCGCCGCGATCGGCGACCGGCCGGTGCTGGCGCCGCTGACGGCCGAGTTGTCGCCGCGCCGCCGCCGGCTGCGCTGGGCGCTGTGGAGCCTGGCCGCGCTGTTGTTCGCGCTGGCCGCGCTGCGGCCGCAGTGGGGCGCCCGAACCGAGCTGGCACGACACCGCGGCCTGGACGTGGTGTTCGCGCTCGACGTGTCGCGCTCGATGCTGGCGCGGGACGTCAGCCCGGATCGGCTGCGCCGGGCCAAGCTCGAGATCGCGTCGCTGGTCGATCAGTTCGCCGGCAACCGGATCGGGCTGATCGCGTTTGCCGGCAGCGCCTTCGTGCAGTGTCCGCTTACCACCGACGTCAGCGCGGTCAAGATGTTCCTCAACGCGCTGGTTCCCGAGGCGCTGCCGCAGGGAGGCACGGCGCTGGCCAAGGCGCTGGCCGTGGCCGACCGGCTATTCGCGGCGTCGAGCGCGCGCGCCGTCGAGAGCCAGCGCCAGCACGGGCAGGTGCTGGTGGTCATCACCGACGGCGAGGATCACGAGGGCGAGGTGGCGGCCATCGCCGGCCGGCTCAAGAAGCGCGGCGTCGTCACCTACGCCATCGGGGTCGGCAGCGAGGAGGGCGAGCCGATCCCGCTCACCGACGACAGCGGCCGCGTCACCGGCTATCTCAAGGACGGCGCGGATCGGCCGGTGCTGACGCGATTGAGCCCGGCGACGTTGAACGCGCTGGCCGAGGCGGCCGGCGGCCAGGCTCTGATCGGGCCTCGTATCGACGAGAGCCTGTTGACGGTGGCGGCCGAGATCGACCGGCTCGAGAAGAGCGAGTTCGAGTCGCGCCTGCTGGTGCAGTACCACG